>CAZYXZ010000011.1:0-56408 GCA_964651395.1 uncultured Frankiaceae bacterium | reverse complement strand
TCGCGCCGTCCGGGGCCAGGTTGCCGCGCAGCACCTTGATGCCCGCGCTCGGCTCGACCGGGGCCTCACGCGACCGGATCACCTCGCGGTCGTAGCAGACCGCCCCTGCAACCTGCTCGACCAGCGTCGTGCCGGAGACCGTGATGGCGGTGGGGTCGAGCAGCTCGCCCAGCTCGGCGAGCACCGCCGGGATCCCGCCGGACTCGAAGAAGTCCTCCATGTGGAACCGGCCGGACGGCTTGAGGTCGACGAGCAGCGGTACGCCGGCGCCGTGCGTGTCGAAGTCGTCGAGCGTCAGCTCGATGCCGAGCCGGCCGGCCAGCGCCAGGAGATGCACCACGGCGTTGGTCGACCCGCCGATCGCCGCGTTGGTGCGGATCGCGTTGAGCAGCGACGCGCGCGTCACCACGGCGCCGAAGCGCAGGTCTTCGTGCACCATCTCGGTGATCCGGATGCCGGACAGGTGCGCGCCGCGCAGCCGCCGGCTGTCCGGCGCCGGGATCGCGCCCATCTCGGTCAGCGACAGCCCGAGCGCCTCGGTGAGGCACGACAGCGTGGACGCCGTACCCATGACGTTGCAGAAGCCGGCGCTGCGGGTCATGCACGACTCCGCCTCGGCGAACTCCTCCGACGTCATCTCCCCCGCGCGCACCTTCTCGCTGAACGACCAGACGTCGGTACCGCTGCCCAGCTCCTTGCCGCGGAACTTGCCGGTCAGCATCGGCCCGCCGGTCACGACGATCGTCGGCATGTCCACCGACGCGGCGCCCAGCAGCATCGAGGCCGTGGTCTTGTCGCAGCCGCAGAGCAGGACGACCCCGTCGATCGGGTTCATCCGGATGGTCTCCTCGACCGCCATGCTCATGAGGTTGCGGTAGAGCATCGCGGTCGGTCGGACCAGGCTCTCGCCGAGCGACATCGTCGGGACGACGAGCGGCAGGCCGCCGGCCTCCCACACCCCGCGCTTCACGTGCTCCGCGACCGTGTCGAGGTGCTGGTTGCACGGCGCGAGCTCCGACCAGCTGGTCAGGATGCCGATGACAGGCCGCCCGTCGAACGCCGTGTCCGGCAGCCCGCGCTTCATCCAGCTGCGGTGGATGAAGCCGTCCTTGTCCTGCAGGCCGAACCACGCGCTCGACCGGTACGGCCCCTCGTGCTCTGTGCTCATCGCCCCATCTTTCCTTTAGAAGATCGAGGCGTACGACGCCCGGTCTCGGATCATCTGCTCACTGTCCGCCTCGGTCAGCGGCACGAACTCGGCGGCTGCCTTCAGCGCGTGGTCGAGCAGCCGCACGTCCCCCGGCGTGCAGAACGCCGTCACGTCCTGCGACAGCGCGAAGCGCACGCCGTCACGGATGCCCTCGGGGTCGGTGAACGGCTCGTACCAGGTGGTGGCGTCGGTGGTCGCGCTGCGCGGCTGCTTGGCCGCCGCCTTGATGACCAGGACAGCGACCTGCCTGCGCTTCGCCTCGACCAGCACCGCCTCGGCCTCGGCGCGGTAGACCGGGTCGGCCCACAGCCGCGGGTTGATCGGGAACATCACCGTCGCCAGCGGGTAGCGCGCCATCGCCTCGCGCATCACGGCGGGCGCGCCGAGCCCGTGGCCGGTGATGCCCACGTGGTCGACCAGCCCCTCGGCCACGGCGGCGTCGACCGCCTCGAGCGCCGGCATGGCCGCATCCAGCTCGGCGAGGTCGGTGACCGCGTGCAGCTGGTAGAGGTCGAAGCGCCCGAGCCCGAGCCGGCCGAGCGACTCCTCCATCTCACGCCGGCAGCCGTCCGCCGTGCGCTCCATCGTCTTGCAGCCGATCAGCACGTCCCGGGCGAGCAGCTCGGGCACCCAGGGGGCGAGCCGCTGCTCCGCGCCGCCGTACGACGGGGCGACGTCGACGTGGGTGACGCCGGCATCGAGGGCGGCCTGGACGGCCGTGTCGGCCACGGCCTGCTCGACCGACCAGAACATCGCGCAGCCGAGGACGGCCACCGAGGACTGGTGCCCGGTCCGCCCTAGGGGTCGGGTCTGCACTGGAGACTCGCTTCCGCCTGGCCCCTTGTTCCTGCGGGGCAAGTTAACTAACCTTACGTACCTAGGTCAACGCTTGTCGGGGGCCGGCAGACGAGGGGGCCGCCGGGCTCCGCCACACTCCCAGGAAAGGTGCCCACATGCTTTCGGCCGAGCAGGTCGCGTCCTACCGGCGCGACGGTTTCCTGGTCGTCCCCGGCCTGGTCACCGGCGACGAGCTCGCCGAGCTCCAGGCCGCCAGTGACAAGGTCATGGCCGAGGCGATCGAGTACGGGCGCAAGCTCGACGCCGAGCGCGGACCGATCCAGCTCAACGATGACCACGGCTTCCGCGAGTGGGACGAGATCGACGAGTTCAAGTTCCTCTACGGGCGGGACCAGGCCGGCAACCGGATCTGGCGCCGCGCCGAGGGCATGTGGGACCGCGACCCGGCGTTCCGGCGGGTCACCGCCCACCCCGGCATCCTCGGCGTCGTCCGCTCGCTGCTCGGCCCGGTCATCGTGCCGCGCCACGACTCCATGGTCGTGAAGATGCCCGGCGCCGGCTCGGCCGTGCCGTGGCACCGCGACCCGCCCGGCGACTACCACATCGCGCGCGGCATCGACGGCTCGATCGACCCGATCCTCGACCTCTACCTCGACCCTTCGACCGTCGACAACGGGGCGGTCTGGGCCATCCCCGGCAGCCACCTCGGCGTACCGCTCGAGGTCGACCTGCTCGACTTCGACCGGCCGGACGCCGTGGTCCTCGAGGCCGAGCCGGGCGACCTGGTCATCCACTGCTCCGGCGTGCTGCACGGCTCCCCCGCCAACACCGGCGGCACGCTGCGACGCACCTTCTACCTGCACTACGGCACTCCGACATCGCTGCAGGAGGGCTGGTTCACCGACACCGACGAGCAGATCGCCGAGCACTCCGCGATGCTCGCCGAGTGGGAGGCCGTGAGAGCCGGCGCCCCGGTCGGATGAGTCGCAAGCCGCCCAACGTCCTGCTGGTCGTCTCCGACCAGCTCCGGTACGACGCGATCCACACGCCGCTCGCGCAGACCCCTCGCTTCGACCGGCTGCGCGCGCAGGGCTTCACGAGCCACCAGCACTACACGCCGCTCGGCATCTGCAGCCCGGCGCGCGCGTCGCTGTTCACCGGGCTCTACCCGCACTCCAACGGCGTCCTCAACAACATGAACAACCCGGACCAGCTGGCGAAGCGGCTGAGCGTCGACGTCCCGACGCTCGCCGAGATGCTCTCCGACGCGGGCTACCGCACGGGCTACGTCGGCAAGTGGCATCTCGGCCACGACGCGCAGCCGGAGACACGCGGCTTCGACGACTCGCGCATGCCCGACCTGCAGCTGCGCTTCGGCCCGGAGTTCGACGACTACTGGGCGAAGATCGAGCTGGACCACCCCGACTCGGTGCTGACCCGCTACCCCGAGCCCGGGCCACGGTTCCTCAAGCGCTTCGAGCGACTCGACTTCCCGATGTACGCCACCGGCTCCGTCGACGAGAACGTGACGCCCGGCCTGGCGGTGCAACGCAACGCCGCCGAGCTGCTGACCGAGTACGCCGCGAGCGACGAGCCGTTCTTCCTCACGGCGTGCACCTTCGAGCCGCACTGGCCCAACGTGCTGCCCGAGCCCTACGCGTCGATGTACGACGCGGCGTCCATCGAGCCGTGGGCGAACTACGCCGACGACTTCGCCGGCAAGCCGGGCGCCAACGCCGCCGGCCTCGAGCACTTCGGCGTGGCCGACTTCACGTGGGACGACTGGGCGCCGCTGGTCGCGCACTACCTCGGGGCGGTCAGCTTCGTCGACGACCTCACCGGCCGGCTGATCGACCACCTCGACCAGCTCGGCCTGGCCGACGACACCATCGTCATCGTCACGACCGACCACGGCGACATGACCGGCAGCCACCGTCAGTTCAACAAGGGCCCGCTGATGTACGAGGAGGTCTACCGCATCCCGTTCGTCGTGCGGTGGCCCGGTGTCGCGCGCCCAGGGAGCGAGTCCGCGCAGCTGACCAGCCACCTCGACGTGCTGCCGACCATCCTCGCGGCCGCGGGCGTCTCGCCGCCCGCGGGCCTCCACGGGCGCGACCTCGGCCCGTTGCTGCGCGGCGACGACGTCGAGTGGCGCGAGGCGCTCATGTGCGAGTTCCACGGCGACGAGTTCGGGCTCTGCTCGCAGCGGATGATCCGCCGCGACAACTACAAGCTGGTGTTCAACTCCAACGACGTCCGCGAGCTCTACGACCTCGACGCCGACCCGGCGGAGATGACCAACCTCGCCTACGACCCGGCGTACCTCGACCTGCGCAAGGACCTCGAGGCGAACCTCCTCGAGCTCATGCACGACAGCGAGGACAGCCTGCGCGCGTTCGTCGTCAACTGTCTCGGCTGATGCGCCCCAGCGCCTGGACCGCCGACCCCGACCCGCTGCCGAGAGCGGCGCCGGTCGGCCCCGGCTCCGCGTACGCCGCGGTCGCGACGGCGCAGCCGGTGCCCGTGTCCGTCGAGTCGTACGACGGGGCGGTCACCGCGGTGCGCCACGAGCGGCAGCTGGTCGACTGGCTCTTCTCCCCCGACGGCACGCGTCCCGGCCACGACGCGGCGGCGATCACCGTGCCGCACTGCTGGAGCCGGTCCGAGCCGGAGCTGATCGACCACAAGGGGCCGTGCTGGTACGCCCGCGACGTCGTCCTCACGCCGGGCAGGCACCACCGGCTGGTCTTCGGCGCGCTCGACTACGTCGCGGCCGTGCACGTGGACGACGCGACTCCGGTCTGGCACGAGGGCGGCGTGACGCCCGTCGCGGTCGACCTGCCGGCCTTCGCCTCGCGGTGCAACGTCGCGGTGCGCGTCGACGACCCGGTGGAGCCGGAGATGGTGCCGCCGCACTGCATCCACGCGAACAAGATCAAGGCCAAGGGCGTGCAGGAGTTCCACGACTCGCGGCCCGGCGGCGGTCTCTTCAACGAGCACTGGACCGACCTGTGGGCCCGGCGCTGGGGCACCGGCGGCATGGTCGCCGTACCGGTGCTGCTCACGACCGGTCCCGCACGGATCGAGGCGACCTTCGCGCGCGCGACGACGACCCAGGTGTGGCTGAGCTGGGTGGTCGGCAACCTGAGCGGCGCCGACCTCGACGTCGAGCTCCGCGCGTCCCTCACCACACCCGCCGGCACCGTGTGTGGTGGTGTGGCGGTCCGGGCGACCCTCCCACCACACGCGTCGCGGTTGTCGGTGACCTCACCGATCACCGACGTGACGCCGTGGGAGCTCGGCGACGGGCAGTGCTACACGCTGGCCACCGAGCTGTCCGCCGGGGAGCTCTCCGATGCGACGTCGGTGCGCTTCGGCGCTCGCGAGGCAGTGCTGCCGCTCACGCCGGCCGACCAGTACCAGCTCAGCGTCAACGGCCGGCGCAGCTACGTCCGCGCGGTCAACCACATCCCCGGCGTGTGGTGGCCCGAGCTCGGCGCCGACCTGGCGTTGCGCGACGTCGAGCTGGCCGCGGGCGCGCACGTGAACTCGTGGGGCCCACACGCGCTCGTGCTCCCCGACGCCTGGTACGACGCGACCGACGACGCGGGCATGGCCGTCTACCAGGACTTCCCGCTCAACCTCGGCCACCGCCCGGAGCGCCCGCCGCTCTTCGACAGCGGGCCGGACCTCGCGACGGCGACGCTGCTGCTCGCGGCCGAACTCGCGTATCACCTCTACAACCACCCGTCGGTCGTCTACTACTGCGGGCACAACGAGCCGGCGTACCAGCTGGGCGAGGCGTTCGGCGGGACCAACCCGCAGGTCGTCGACATGAAGCGCCGCTTCGTGGAGGCGCCGAACGAGGAGGCGCTCGACGCCGAGCGCGTCACGGTGTGGCAGCACGTCGACCCGAGCCGGTCGGCGTTCGCCGCGTCCGGGCTCGGCCGCGAGCGCGAGATCGGC
Organism: uncultured Frankiaceae bacterium; assembly: GCA_964651395.1. Classification (GTDB taxonomy): domain Bacteria; phylum Actinomycetota; class Actinomycetes; order BP-191; family BP-191; genus CAZYXZ01. Next base: position 50,434 of record CAZYXZ010000011.1, on the reverse strand, counting down.
GACGTGCACACCTACACGGGCAGCCTGACCGCCGACCCGACGACCGGGATCGCCGGCGTGGAGCGCGCGTTCCTGTCGGAGTTCGGCGCGTGGACGCCGGACTTCAGCGGCGCCGCGCTGGACCTGCCCGGCACCGGCTCGTGGCCGCCGGCGCTCGAGGACATGTGGCGCTGGGACGAGCAGACGCACTTCTGGACCAACAGCGCGATCCACTGCGGCCGCCCGGACCGCTTCCCCGACTTCCCGACGTGGACGTTCGGCAGCCAGCTGTGGGCCGGCGCGTTCACGAAGCTGGGCATCGAGGCGTTTCGCCGCCGCGCGTGGGCGCCGAGCGGTGGGCACCGCTACCACCTCTTCCTCGACCACTGGGGCGCGGCCGGCGCGGGCGTCGTCGACCGGCACCGCACGCGGCAGCTCTCCTACTGGGCGCTGCGTTCGGCGCACACGCCGCTGCTGCCGGTCGCGGAGACGCTGCCGTCGATGCGGGTCGCGCCGGAGACCGGGATCGCGCTGCGCACCTGGGTGGTCAACGACACGCCCGCCGCCCACGACGCCGTGCTGCGCTGGTCGCTGCGCCGGCTCGGTGACGACGAGGCGTGGGTGATCGGCCCGGACGACCCGGAGCAGGACACGCCGTTCGGCCGCCCGGTGCCGCCGACCGGCGACCTGGTCGTGCTGCCCTGCGGCGAGGGTGTCGAGGTGGCGGCCGGCGAGGCGCGCGTCGCCGTCGTCGCCGACGGCGCCTCGCCCGGCCCGCTCATCGAGCACGCCGGTCTGCCGGCCGGGACGTACGCCGTGCAGCTCAACCTCGACGACGGCGGGGAGCGGCACCGCAACTGGATGGCGTTCGTGGTCGCGGACCCTGCGTGGGAGGCGGCGCCGGGGCTGTCCGGCGTACCGCGCTTCGCGCTGACGCTGCGCCACGACGGCGGCTACGAGCTGCGACGTCGCTGGACCGGCGAGTCGGTGGCGAAGGGCGAGTCGGTGGGCACCGCGGTGCTGACCGGGCTGGTGCCCGACCAGTACCTGCTGCGCTGCGGCGGGGACGAGCTGGCCCTCGACCTCTACGGTGACGTGGTCGTCGACGTCGCGGCCGGCACGGCGACCGGCAGCCCGCTGCCCTGGCCGTTCGAGCCGCTGGAGCGCGCATGACGCGAAACGTCGTTCTGGTGCTCATGGACCAACTCCGCTACGACGTGCTGTCCGGCCACGGCGGCGCCGCGGCCACGCCGCACCTCGACGCGATCGCCGCGTCCGGCGTCGACTTCCACCGCGCGTACACGCCGACCGGGCTGTGCAGCCCGGCGCGCACGTCGTTGTTCACCGGCCGCTACCCGCACAACCACGGCGTGATGAACAACGTGAGCGGCCGCGACGCGATCAACCCCGACGTGCTGCCCGACGTGCCGATGCTGCCGGCGTTGCTGGCGGACGCCGGCTGGCGGACCGGGACCGTCGGCAAGTACCACATGGCCGCGCACGAGGCGCCCAAGCGCAACGGCTTCACCGATGCGATCGCACCGAGCACGTTCTGGGCGGAGGCGGACTTCCTCGGCTGGCGGATGGCCCGCGGCTACCCGGTCACGGCCGACGCGCCGGCGTTCCCGATCGACGGCTCGACCCGCTACCGGCCGCTGACGCCCGACGGCGCGAAGCTCGTGCAGCAGTTCCCGACGCCGGTCTACGGGCGCGAGTCGGTGCCGCTCGAGGTGACGACGCCGGCGTACCTGATGGACCGGGCGATCGGGCTGCTCGACGAGTACCTCGCCGGGCCGGACCCGTTCTTCCTGACGCTGTCCTTCCTCGGCCCGCACTGGCCCCACTGCGTGCCGGAGCCGTTCTGGTCTATGTATCCCGTCGACCAGGTGCAGCCGTGGCCGTCGTTGGCCGACGACTTCGCCGGCAAGACGGGTGCGCACCGCAAGATGGCGTTCCAGAACGGCGTCGACACGTTCACGTGGGAGGACTGGGCGCCGGCCATCGCCAGCTACCTCGGGTCGGTGTCGTTCCACGACGAGCTGGTCGGCCGGTTCGTCGCGGCGGTGGACGAGCGCACCGGCGGCGACGTGCTGCTGGTCGTCACCACCGACCACGGCGACATGACCGGCAGCCACGGCCAGTTCAACAAGGGCCCGCTGATGTACGAGGACGTCTATCGCATCCCGTTCATGGTGCGCGGCCCGGGCATCGAGCCGGGCACGCGCGAGGAGTTCGTGAGCACGCTCGACCTGACGCCGACGTTGCTCACCGCCGCGGGTGTCGACGTGCCGCACGGCACCGACGGCGGCGACCTCGGGCCGATCCTGCGCGGCGCGACGCCGGCCGACTGGCGCGACGCGTGGTTCGCCGAGTACCACGGCGACGAGCAGGGCCTCTACTCACAGCGGATGCTGCACACCGGCCGCTACAAGCTGGTCTACAACGCGCGCGACGTCGACGAGCTCTACGACCTCGAGACCGACCCGTGGGAGATGCGCAACCTCGTGAGCGACCCGGCGTACGCCGACCTCTACCGCCGGCTCCAAGCCCAGCTCTACACCTGGTTCGTCGCCACCCGCGACCCCCTCACAGAAGGTGTCCGCAACTTCCTCCCTTGAGGCAGACACGCGCAACAGCGCTTAGTCCACGTTCATTCTGCCTGCGAGAGCCACGACTCACAGTCCTCGAGCATGGCTTTGGCGCCAGCCGCATCGAGGCGGTCTAGGTCTCCGTTTGCTAGTCCCGCTCGGAGACACTTCGCCAATAGTTCGACCGTGGGTCGGTCGTAGCCGCGGGCCATCGTCAACTGCGGATCGAGGACGATGACGCCCCAGGGGGCGTCAGCAATCGTCGCGTCTCGTATCCGGAGCGCGTCTTCCTCCGTGAGGCCAGGAATGTCGATGGACCAATACTCACCACTCATCAGGCTCGCCGCCACGAAGTCACGTGTGGCTCTCCCGCGCGGGCGTCCAATGATGTCCTTGCTCACGAGCGACAGACTCGGCCGCAAGCAGCGAGTCCACAAACTCGTCCGCTCGAGCAACCTCCCAGCCAAGCCGAGCTGCGATTTCCCAATCCGCTAGCGTCGTGAGCCGGTCGTTCAAGCAGCGGAACACGAACGAGTACTCACGCGGATCAAGGATCAGTGTCACGCCCTGTTCGCTGAACTCAGCCTCCATAGCTATTCAGCCTCCGCTCGAGAAGCCATCACGCACGCACCATGAACCATCCGGCTTCAGTCTCATCGAGCACACCGGCTCCAACAAGATCGCGACAGGCACGCGCCAGATCGTCCTCGGTGATCACGAGTCCCGTCGAGCGCGCGAACATGCACAGGCGCCAGAGATCGAAGATTGCTTTACCACTGTTGTTCCAGTCGATGTCGACCTGTACGCCCGAGTCCATCTCGAACAGACAGCCGGATCCGTGGAGCTGAAATGCCCCGAGGCCTTCGATCCTTCCGGACCGCACTGAGCTGCCATCGACCAGCTCCGCCTTGAGGGGCTCAGTCGGTGCTTGGCGTGAGACCCCTCTCGTCACACCGTGCAACCCGCGGAGGCACAGACCGAGATTGGCCACGAAGGCGAGTACGACATCCTGCGGCTTCACGGCAGCGACAACCCACCAATCTGGGATCACAGGAGAGCAGCAGCGGCCGCGACGAGGAGGCAGAGCGCCCCCGCGATGAAGCTTGGCCATGCGATGCGCATGAGCACAGGCATCGCGTCTCCGACGAACCCGACAGGGTCTTCCTGGCCCCGCTTCCGGAGAAAGCGTCCGAATAGGCCAAGAAGGCCGGCGGCAAGCAATACGTACGCAAGGAAGGCCAGGACGTCCACGCCCGCGATGATCTACTCGGCGACCATGAAGCGAAAGCACCTAGACGCAGTCGGTCTCGAAATAGTTAAGATGCCGTCCTAACCTGGAGGCGGGCATGGCAGTGCGGGTGGCGTTGCTGGGCGCGGGAGCCGTTTCGGAGATCGTGGCGGAGCGGGCTTATCCGAAGCTCTCGGACATCGCGACGGTGGTCGCTGTGGTCGACCAGCGGGCGGAGCGAGCCGCTGCGATGGCCACGGCGCTCGGGGCGCGGGCGTACTCGTCGCTGGCCGAGGCACTCGCGGCGGAGGAGGTCGACGCGGTCGACATCCGGCTGCCGCACCCGGCGCACGCGGCGGCGGCGTACGAGGCGATCGCGGCCGGCAAGCACGTGCTGGTGGAGAAGCCGCTCGCGACCGACGCCGCCGAGGCGGCCGGGATCGTCGAGGCCGCCACGAAGGCCGGCGTGGTGCTGTCGGTCGCGGAGAACTACCAGTTCTTCGAGGCCGTGCACGCCGCCCGGCGCGCGCTCGACGCCGGCGTGATCGGCGAGGTGCTGCTGGTCCGCAGCCACCGGGTCTGCGAGGTGGCCGGGATCTGGGCGCGTGACGGCTGGCGCACCGACGCGACGCGCGGCGGGGGCGGTGTGCTGCTCGACCAGTGCACCCACCACACCAACCTGCTCCGCACGCTGGTCGGCGACATCACCCACGTGCACGCCTACGCGAGCACGCGCCGCGAGGGCTGGGTCGGCGAGGACTCGGCGGTGGTCAACTGCCGCTTCGAGAGCGGCCTGATCGGCAGCCAGTTCTACTCGTGGGGTACGGCGACGCCGGAGATCGGCGCGGAGGCCTACGTCTACGGCTCGCTGGGCTCGCTCGAGGTGCGGGTCACCTACGACTCCCCCGGCGGCGGGGTCGTCGTCTTCCGGCCGAACCGCGAGCCGGAGTGGGTGCACACCGGCGGCGACTACTTCGACACGTTCCTGCCGACGGTCGAGGACTGGGTCAGGAGCTGCGCGGGCGAGCATGCTCCGGGGATGACCGGCGAGCTGGGCGTGCGCGACCTGCGGGTCGTGGACGCGGCGTACCGTTCTGTCGTTTCCGGACGCGAGGAGCGCGTGCTTCCGTGAGTGTGGTCTGGCGGATCGGCGATCTCGCGCGGGGGATGGACCAGTACAGCCCGCGCTTCTACAAGGACGGCGCGACACCCGCGCCGGTCTTCCGCGTCGGCGAGAGCAGCGAGGCCGAGGACTGGCCGATGCTGCAGCCCGGCCCGCACAACGCGAGCAGCGGCTTCCAGAACTGCCCCGCGACGATCGTCTTCCCCCGGCCGGGCGACGGGGCTCCGGCGTACTCCCTCGACCTGCACATCAACGCGAGCAAGGGGCCGTGCCCCGAGCTGGAGATCTCGCTGAACGGGCGCAAGGGCCTGCTCGTCCTCAACCCGGTGCGCGAGCACCTCACGAGCACGCTCGGCGGACCGGGCGGCGGTGGCGACATCGTCTCGGTCGCGTTCCCCGCGGAGTGGCTGGTCGAGGGCGACAACACCCTCGTCATCACGACGGTCACGCTCGACCCGCCGGACCCGGACGAGATCCGGCCGGGCCAGCCGTGGTTCACCAGCTGGTACCACTTCGCGAGCGCGATCGACTACGCAACCGTCGCGCTGCGCTCGCTCGACGGGCCGGTCGACCCGACGCCGGCCATCCGGGTGACGCCGCTGCCCCTCTACAAGGAGACCGCGAGCGGCGACCTGGTCGAGCTGGTCGACGTCGTCGTGACGCTGCCGCTGGGCTGCGGGTCGAGCCGGCTGAAGCTGACGGTCGGCGAGCAGGAGCTCACGCAGTTCATCGGGCCGACCGAGTTCGGCATGGCGCGGGTGCGCTTCGCGGTGCCGGAGTGGACCGGACCGGTGGCTGCCGAAGTGCGGCTGATCGTCGACGGCACGGTGACGACGTCGACGATGGAGCTGTCGCCGGTCCGCAAGTGGACGCTGCACCTGATCCCGCACGTGCATCTCGACCTCGGCTACACCGACTTCCAGGGCAAGGTCGTCGAGCTGCACAGCCGCAACCTCGACCGCGCGCTCGACATCCTCGAGCACACGCCCGACTACCGGCTGTCCATCGACGGCAGCTTCGTCCTGGAGCAGTTCCGCGCGTCGCGGCGGCCGGTGGTCGTCGACCGGGTGCTCGAGGCGCTGCGCAACGGCTCGATGTCGTGCAACGCCTTCTACGTGCTGTTCATGACCGGCATCGCCTCGCTCGAGGAGGTGCGGCGCGCGACCGACCTCGCGCGCGAGCTCTCCGAGGCCGGCATCCGGATGGACTACGCGAACCTCACGGACGTGCCGTCGTACAGCAGCTCGCTGCCCTCGATCCTCGCGCCGCTGGGCATCGACGCGTTCCTCGGCATCCAGAACCACGGTCGCGCGGGCAACGAGGACAGCGACGCGATGCACATGCAGTCACCGTTCCTGTGGGAGGGGCCGGACGGCGCGCGTGTGCTGACCTTCTTCGCGGACGCGTACAGCCAGCTGCGCTTCCTGGCCGCGGACCCGCCGTTCGTCTCGGGCTGCGCGCACTCGTTCAGCCGGTTCGTCATGCGCTACGAGCGGCCGGACTACATCCCGTCGGACCTGCCGGTGGTCGGCATCAACGCCGACAACGAGGACCTGGCCGGCGGCGAGGCCGAGCTGGTGGCGCGCTGGTCGAAGGTCTACGCCTACCCGAAGCTGCGTTTCTCCACGGTGACCGAGTACTTCGACGCGGTGCGGCCGTTGCGCGACGAGCTGCCGGTGGTACGCGGCGACGGCGGGTCGTACTGGGAGGACGGCTGCGGGGCAGCCGCCGGTGCCATGGCCGACTACCGGCGCGCGCAGGTCGGCATGGTGCAGGCCGAGACGCTGGGCGAGCTCACCGCGGCGGTGTCGGGGCGCTACCGGCCCAACCGGGCGGAGCTGGACCGCGGCTGGCGCTCGCTGATCATCGGCGGCGAGCACACCTGGACGTCGTGGCACGCGACCTCGCTGCCCGACTACGAGCACACGCACGAGCAGCTGGACTGGAAGCTGCACCACATCGCGACGGCGCGGCGGGTCGCGCGGGACGAGCTGAACCGGACGCTGGGCCAGCTCGGCGAGCTGGTCACGACCGACGGCCCGACGCTGCTCGTGGTGAACACGCTGGACTCGCCGCGCGACGGCGTCGCCGAGTGGGACATCACGAGCGGCAGCACGCTGCTCGAGGTCGACGGCACCGAGGTCCCGTACGACGTGCTGCGCCAGCAGGGGTGGCTCAGCCGCGTGCGCATCCCCGTGCGCAACGTGCCGGCCTGCGGCTACAAGTCGCTGCGCGTCGTGGTCGGCACGACTCCGATGGAGGTCCCGCCGCCGCCGGGGCCGGAGCCGGTGCCCGACGTGCTGGAGACCACGCACTACCGGGTGACCGTCGACACCGCCGCCGGCCGCGTGGTCGGGCTGATGCACCGCATGAGCGGGCGCGAGCTGCTCGACGCGTCGTCGCCGTACCGGCTGGGCGACGTCCTCTACGTGACCGGCGCGGGCACGGCGGTCGGCACCGGCGGCCCGGGCACGTCCGTGGTCAACGTCGACCGGCGGCTGCCACTGCCCGACCTCACGATCACGCCGGCGTCGCTGAAGATGGAGGGCCTGCGGCGTACGCCGGTCGGCTGGACCATCGTGCTGCGCGGCAGCGCGCCGACCCTCCCCCTCGTCGAGACCGAGATCGAGCTGCACGAGACCAGCGACCGGGTCGACGTACGGGTGCGGCTGGTGAAGGAGGCCGAGCGGGCCAAGGAGTCGGTCTACGTCGCCTTCCCGTTCGCGCTGACCGAGCCCGGGCTGCGCTACGACCGGCAGATCGGCTGGGTCGACCCGGCGACCGACCACCTGCCCGGCGCGTGCAACGAGTGGTTCACGACGCAGCACGCCGCGGCGCTGGTCGGGCGCGAGGGCGTCGTCGAGTGGTGCAGCGCCGACGCGCCGCTGTTCACCGTCGGCGACGTGGTGCGCGGGCTGTGGCCGCGGGAGTTCTCAGCGCAGAGCTCGACGCTGTTCTCGTGGGTGATGAACAACCACTGGTGGACCAACTTCCCGTCCAGCCAGGAGGGTGACCTGACGCTGCACTATGCCTTCCGGCCGGCCGCGGAGTGGAACCCCGACTCCGCCACCCGCTTCGGCCGCGACGTGCGCACCCCGCTGCTCGTCGACGAGGTGCACTGGCTCGACAAGGCCGACACCGCCGAGCGGATCCTCCCCGCCGCCGGCAAGCGCATCCAGCTCTAACCCCCCCCTGGTCCTCCACAGTGGAGAGTTCTGGCCGTATACCGGCCAAAATCCTCCACGGTCGGGTCAGGGAGCGGCTTCTGCGTCCGGTAGCGGCAGCATCATCGCGGGGCTGCCGGAGGAGGGAAGCGGGCGGCGGGGCTCGCGGTCGCCGGCGGTGCCGTCCCCGGACCAGCCGGAGTCCGGCCCGCCCGCGAGGCGCAGGCGCAGTCGCATACGAGCACGCCGGCTCAGTCCCGGTGTGTGCAGCGCCAGCCACGTGAACAGTGAGACCGGCACGCGCGTCTCGACGTACCACCCGGACGTGTCGCCGCGGCGCTCGGTCCAGGCCATGAAGCGGGGAACTCGCATGACCGCAGCATGCTCCCCGCAACCCCAACCGTGGAGGATTTTGGCCGGTATACGGCCAGAACTCTCCACTGTGGAGGAAGAGGGGTGAGGGGTTGGGTTAGTGGGGCGGGGGCCAGACCCTCGGGTAGTGCGGGCCGCGGACGGGGGTGCCTGGGGCGCCGCGCACCGCGGCGTCGGTGTACGGCGAGGGGCGGTCGGACCACGTCACGTCGCCGGCGATGAGGTGGATGGACATCGAGACGCGCATGCGGTCCGTGGAGTTCGGGCCGCTGCCATGCACCGTGTACGCGTCGTGGAAGCTCATGCCGCCGAGCGCGGGCAGGGCGACCGCCTCGTCCCACTCGTAGCCGTGCGAGGACAGCTCGGCCTTCGTCGCGGCCAGGTCCGAGCCGAGCGCGTCGCCGCCCTCGACCTGGCCGAAGCGGTGGCTGCCGGTGACGAAGCGCAGCGTGCCGATCTCCTCGTCCACCTCGACCAGCGGCACCCAGGCGGTCGTGGCGCGGCACGGTTCGAGCTCCTGCCAGTACGTCACGTCCTGGTGCCAGCCGACGTTGCCCGTATCGCCTCCTCCGCCGGGCTTGCCGATCAGCTGGTCGTGCCAGAGGTAGACCTCGTCGGCATCGAGCAGCTGCGCGGCCAGCTCGCCGATCGCCGGCGCGGTCGCCAGCGCCAGCATCATCGAGTCGCAGCGCGCCGACCCGTCGATCTTGCGCAGCGACTGCTCGCCGTCGCGCAGCCAGTCGTGCTTCGGCGGCCGGCCCAGGTCGTACTCGCCGGCGAAGACGGCGTGCGCGTGCTTGAGCGCACTCGAGAGGAACTCCGGGTCCAGCACGGGTGGCGAGACCCAGTGCCCGGCGGCTGCGTACTCGGAAACCATGTGCTCGGTCCTCATCAGACGACCGGCAGGGTGAGGCGGGAGGCGGCGCGCCCTCCGCGGTGGACGGTCTGCACAGCGGGCTCCCAGTGGTCGACCTCGAACAGCGGTACGCCGGTCGAGGAGTTGCGGTCGAAGCGCGGGAAGTTCGAGGACGAGACCTCGACGCGGATCCGGTGCCCGCGCAGGAAGGTCATCGCGGTCGAGCCGACGTCGACGCGCACCGTCTTCGCCCGGCCGGGTGTGAACGACGTACGCCGGATCCCGTCGACGACGTTGAGCGCGCGGCCGTCGGGGTGGACGTCGACCAGCTTCACGGTCACGTCCGCGGACACCGCGTCGCTCGCGAACCGGATGTCCGCGGTGACCATCCCCATGACCGTGAGGTCGTGGTCGAGCGGCTCGCTCGTGTACACGAGCACGTCGTCGCGGTCCTCGACCGGCCGCTGGTCGACCGGACCGGCCGTCGGGAAGTGCGGGCCCAGCGTGCGCCCACCGCGGGTCGGCACCGGGTTCTCCGGGTCGTAGAGATACCGGTCGTGCCCGGCCTCGGCCGGCGGCGTCGCCGCGAGCACGCCGTCACCGAGCCACAGCGTTGTCGGGGTGCTCGGCGGCGGCCAGCTCTTCAGCTCCACCCACTCGCCGCGTCCCATGACGAACGCCCGCACGCCCTCCGCGACCTCCTCGCCGGCGGCAGCAGCCGCGAGCCAGTCGAGGATCTTGCCCGGGGTGTTGTCGATCAGCCCGCTCGCCTCGAAGCCGAAGTCATGCTCGGCCGTCGCCGTCAGGAACACCGTCCCGTGCGTCCACGGCCCGATGATCAGCCGCTGCGGGGCACGGGCCGCCGCGGCGAGGCTCGTGTAGTTGCGCAGGCTGCCCTCGGCGAAGATGTCGTACCAGCCGGCCACGTGGATTGCCGGCACGTCCATCCGCGCGTGCCGCCGGCGCACCTCGATGGGCCGCCAGTAGTCGGCGTCGTCCGGGTCGAGCCAGCGCCGGTACGCCGGAAACAGCTCGCCGACCACCGAGTCCTTGTGCGGGAGGCGGAGCAGCTTCTCCGGGGCTCCGGCGAGGTCGAGCGCGCGCTTGCGCTGGCGGGCCGTGGCGTTGGGGTCGCCCATCGCGAGCTGCAGTGCCCACGTCTTGGCGAACAACAGCTGGAACGCGCCGCCCTCGTAGCACCAGCTGTCGCGGTACTGGTCGCTGGTGACCACCGGAGAGATGGCGCGCAGGGCCTCCGGCCGCGCGCCGGCCGCGAGCATCTGCGTCGCGCCGACGTACGACGGGCCGTGCATGACGACGCGACCGTCCGACCAGGGCTGCTGCGCGCACCAGGCGATCGTGTCTGCGCCGTCGGCCGGCTCCTGGTGGAAGACGTCGAAGACACCTTCGGAGTCGAAACGCCCGCGGCAGTCGACGTTGACGACGACCCAGCCGTCGCGCGCGACGGCGACCGGGTCGGTCATGGCCCGGCCGGCCGCCCGCGAGTACGGCGTCCGGACCAGCAGGACCTTGCGCGGCGCTCCGTCGTCGACCCGGGTGACGTCGGCGGCGAGCAAGGTGCCGTCGCGCATCGGCACGCGCACGTCCTCGACGACGAGCCGAGGAGTCGGGCGGGTTCGGCGAGCCACGCGCTACTCCCTACTCTCGGCGGGGTCGAGGACATCGTGCATGAGCACCAGCGCGGCGCAGCCGCTCCAGGTGTAGCCGGTGCAGCCGAGGCCGCGGCCGTTCTCGTGGGAGTTGTGCTCGAACGAGTCGCCGCCCGCGGCGTAGGCGAGGGCCACCGCGTCGCAGAACGCGCGCGCCATCGCCTCGGCGAGGGCGTCGTGGCCGTAGCGCTGCAGCGCCCAGACGCCGTGCAGGTTGTCCTGGCCCCACACCGTGCCCGAGACGAGGTCGGTCGGTGCGCCCGGCGCGGGGTGCTTGCCGTCGAGCGGGTGCGCGCTCTTCAGGCCGTACGCCGAGAGCAGGCCCGCGCGGTCCATCCGGGAGTAGTCGACGTGCACGGACGTGATCCGGCAGTCACGCGCGCTCGCGCGGATCTCGGCCAGGCCCGGCGTCCAGGTCGGCTCCGCGGACACCGCGAACGGGTCGATGCCCAGCGTCCCCTGGACGGTGCCGTCCAGTTCGGGCTTGCCCGCGACCGGGTGCTGCGTCACGCCTTTGCCGTCGGTGACGGCCACGTCGACGTACGGGTCGGGGCCGACGTCGGCCACCTCGACCGTCACGACGATGCGGCGGAACGCCGCGGTCGCCGGGCCGCGGTCGTGCAGGAAGTGCGCGACGAAGCCGTCGTCGGTCAGCTCGATGCCGCCGGCGGCCTCGCCGTCGCCGCGCGACGGGTGCAGCGCGTCGGTGACCACCTGGTAGCCGTGGTAGAGCGACGGGTCGAGCCGCACGGTCATCCGCGCGTCGGTCGACGGATAGTCGCGGGGGTACTGCTTGAGCAGCCGCAGGGTCCGCTCGGCCTGCTCGGGCGTCGCGATGCCGGCCCACAGCGGCTGCAGCATCGCCGGCGTGTGCCGGTAGTAGCGCGGCTGGTCCGGGCACAGGTCGCGGCGGACGACCGGGAAGAACGCGCCGACCTCCTCGTCCCACATCGCCTCCCGCATGCGGGCGCCGAGTGCGTCGCGCCGCTGTTCCCACTCGGGCACGCGATCCGGGTCGACGATCGCGGCGATGACCGCGAGGGCGTCGAGCTCGGCGTACAGGCAGGAGTTGAGGTTCACGTCGGCAATCGGCTCGTGCACGAGGCCGTCCGGGCCGGGTTCGGCCTGCTCCCCCATCACCAGGTCGCGCTCGGGCGAGTAGTCGTGGCCGGACTCGTAGACGCAGTACGTCGTCGTGGTGCCGGCGTACTCGGAGAGGCCGTCGCCGTCGTGGTCGCGCCGCGGCGACTGCCACCAGTCGACGTTGGCCGCGAGCGCCGGGTACACCCGGCGCAAGAAGGCATCGTCGGGCGCCTGCTCGTGCACCTGCCGCGTGAGCCAGCAGAGCATCGGCGTCTGGCTGCCGACCTGGCCGGCCTGGTCGCCCTCGAAGGTCACCGACCGCGCGAGCATCCCGCGGTCCATCGGGTCGTCGATCGCACCCACTTCGAGCATGTTCTCGACGAAGCCACGGACCAGCTCGGGCCCGTCGTCGAAGAGGCGCAGCACGGCGTAGCCGGAGTAGGGCAGGTCCCAGACGAACTGCACGCCGTACGGGAGGTAGAACGGCGCGACGCTGATCCACGGCCGCGTGTAGACGCCGCGCGGTGCGCCGATGTTGTCCTCGAGCGCGAACTTGCGCAGGGCCCGTCGCAGCGAAGCCGGGTAGCGGCTCATGCGTCAGCTGGATCCACGACGTCCTGCATGAGCCACAGGGCGGTGCCCGCGCCCCAGCCGTAGCCGGTCGTGCCGAGGCCGCGGCCGTCGTCGCAGGAGTTGTGCTCGAACGCGTCGCCGCCGGCGGCGTAGGCCATGGCGATGCAGTCGCAGTACGCGCGCGCGACCGCCTCAGCGAGGTCGGCGTAGCCGTAGCGCTGGAGCGCCTGGACGCCGTGCAGCTGGTGCGGCCCCCAGATCGTGCCGGACCAGAAGTCGGTCGGCGCGTACGGCGCCGGGTGCTTGCCGTCGAGCGGGTGCGCGCTCTTCAGCCCGTACGCCGAGAGCAGGCCCGCGCGGTCCATGCGCTGGTAGTCGAGGTGCAGCGCCGTGACCCGGCAGCCCTGGGCGACGACGCGGATCTCCGACAGCCCCGGTGTCCACGTGGGCTGGTCGGACACGGCGAACCCGTCGATGCCGAGCAGCCCCTCGGCGCGGCCGTTCTCGGGCTTGCCCGCGACCACGGCGTGCCGGCCGCCCTTGCCGTCGGTGACGACCACCTCGACGTAGGGGTCCGGGCCGACGTCGGTGACCTCGACGGTGGCCAGCAGCCGGCGGAACGCCGCGACCGCCGGGCCGCGGTCGTGGCCGAAGCGGGCGACGAACCCGTCGCCGGTCAGCTCGATGCCACCGGCGGCGTCACCGGTGCCACGCGAAGGATGCAGCGCCTCGGTCACCACCTGGTAGCCGTGGTAGAGCGACGGGTCGATGCGAACGGTCATGCGCGCGTCGGTGTGCGGATGCTCGCGGGGGTTCTGCTTCAGTAGCTGCACAGTGCGGTCGGCCTGCTCCTGGGTCGCAAGGCCGGCCCACAGCGGCTGGAGCAGCGCGGCGGTGTGCCGGTAGTGCCGCGGCTGGCTCGCACAGAGGTCGCGGCGCACGACCGGGAAGAACCCGCCGACCTCCTCGTCCCACATCGCCTCGGTCATGCGCGCCTTGAGGGCGTCGCGCCGCTGCTCCCACTCGGCGACCCGGTCGGGATCCACGACCGCCGCGAGGGTCGCGAGCGCGTCGAGCTCGGCGTAGAGGCAGGCGTTGAGGAAGACATCGGCGATCGGCTCGTGCACCAGCCCGTCGTCGGAGACCGGCGTCGGCTCGCTCATGATGAGGTCGCGCTCGGGCGAGTAGTCGTGCCCCGACTCGTAGACGGCGTACGTCGGCGTCGTGCCGGCGTACTCGCAGAGGCCGTCACGGTCGTAGTCGCGGCGCGGCGAGAACCACCAGTCGATGTTGGCCGCGAGCGGCGGGTACACGCGGCGCAGAAAGTCCTCGTCGGGCGCCTGCTCGTGCACCATGCGCGTCAGCCAGCACAGCAGCGGCGTCTGCGTGCCGACCTGGCCGGCCTGGCCGCCGTCGAGGGTGACCGAGCGCATGAGCATGCCGCGGTCTGCGTCATCCCGGACGGAACCCACCTCGACCATGTTCTCGAGGAAGCCGCGGACCAGCTCGGGACCGTCGTCGAAGAGGCGCAGGACGGCGTAGCCGTTGTAGGGCAGGTCCCACACGAACTGCACGCCGTAGGGCATGTAGAACGGCGCCGGCCGGATCCACCTGCGCGGGTAGACCCCCTCGGGCTCGCCGATGTTGTTCTCGAGAGCGAGGCGGCGCAGCTCGCGGCGCAGCGACTGCGGGTAGCGGCTCACGCGATCAGCTCGGCGAGCATCGCGAAGAGCAGCAGCGGCCCGTGGACGGCCATGTCCTCGAGCTTCATCGGCCAGAGCTTGCCCTGCGGCGCGGTCGCGACCAGGTCCTCGGCCACGTCCATCGAGTGCAGCTCGTCGTCGGCCCAGGCGACGACAGCCACCGTGCGGGGGAAGGTCGCGAGTGCCTCGATCTGCGGGCCGAGCGACCAGGTCGGGATGACCCGCAGCCCGACCGCGAGCGCCTCGGCCTTGTGGTTCTGCAGCTGCGCGACCTGGTTCGCCAGCGCGACCTCGTCGAGCCCGGTGGCGCGGAAGTGCTCCTCCCAGTACGCCGACCCGGCGGCCAGCCCGTCGTCGAACGCCGCGGCGACCGGGCCCCACTGCTGGAAGGCGGGCACGGGCTCGCGGCCGAACGCCGGCGCGATCAGGCCGAGCCCCTCGGCGCGGTCGGGCCGCTGCGCCGCCGCGTCTATCGCGACGGCTGCGCCGAGCGAGCCGCCGGCCAGCCAGGCGCTCTCCCAGCCCACCGCGTCGAGCAGGCCGAGCATGTCCGTCCCGAAGCGCTCGACGGCGTAGCCCTCCGGGTCGGTCACCGGGGTGGCCCGGCCGTGCCCGCGCTGGTCGTAGGAGACGACGGTGAAGCCCAGGTCGAGGATCGGCGTGATCAACGGGGCGAGGCCGATGCCGACCGCGGTGAGCGAGTGCGCGAAGACCATGCGTTTCGGCCCGTCGCCGATCACCTCGTAGGGGATCTCCACGCCGTCATCAGCCACGTGCACGGCGACCTCGGAGACGGGGAAGTCAGCGACGGGGCGCACCGCGACGTCAGACACCGGCGCCGGCCCGGAGGGGGTCGCGTCCGGCGAGCGCTTCGTTCCACGACTCGCAGCCACGGAAGGGGATGCTCGTCGCTTCGGCGTACTCCGGCCAGGGGGCGTAGCTGTTGCGCTGCGCCGGGTCGCTGCCCCGCAGGAGGAACAGGCCCGGCCACTCCCTGCCCTGGTTGAGGCAGGTGGTGGTCGGGATGTAGCGGATGGTCAGGCCGCAGCGGCGCTCCGGCGAGGTGTTGGCGCGCGAGCCGTGCACCGTCGAGGGGTGGTGGACCGAGACGTCGCCCGGCGCGAGGACGACGTCGACCGCCCGGCTCTCGTCGACCAGCGACGGGTCCATGCCGGAGGAGAGCACGTTGGGCTGGTCGGTCATCCGGGTGATCTCGGCGAGGTCGTTGCGGTGCGAGCCGGGGATGACGCGCAGGCAGCCGTTCTCGGGCGTCGAGTGGTCCACGGCCAGCCAGAGCGAGACGACGGTCATCGGCTCGAGCTGCGGCCAGTAGCCGGCGTCGTGGTGCCAGAGGACCGGCTGTCCGTCGTACGGCGGCTTGCTGATGTACTGCGCGGCGAACAGCGCGAGGTCGGGGCCGACGAAGCGCTGCGCGACATCGAGCAGCCGGTCGTCGGCGACCAGGCGGCAGAAGAACGCGTCCTCGGCAAGGTAGGTCAGCGAGTCGAACAGCTCGGGACGCCGGTCGGGGTGGCGCCCCGTGAGCCACTCGAGGTGATCGCTCGCCTCGGCGACCAGGTCCGCGTCCAGCACACCGCGGAACACGGCGTACCCGTCACGCTCGTAGTCGTCGAGGGGGTCGCTCACGCGACTTAGTTTGCCAACCTTACGAACGCGCGTCAACGCGCGCCGCTAGGCCAGGTGCGTGCCGAACCAGGCGAGCAGCTCCGTCTGCGCCTCGGCCGCGGCCGCGGCGTTGTAGCGCTCCGGGTTGGTGTCGTTGAAGAACGCGTGCCCCGCACCCTCGAACGTGCGGATCTGGTACGTCAGCCCGGCCTTCTTCAGCGCCGCCTCGGCTCGGTCGCGGCTCGCGTTCACGCGCGTGTCCGTACCGCCGTACACCCCGAGCACGGCCGCCTTGGCCTTGCTGAAGTCGGGTGCGTCAGGGGCCGGGCCGTAGAACGGCGCGACCGCCGCGAGCCGGGTCTCGCCGGCCTGCAGCAGGTTCCAGGCCATCATGCCGCCGAAGCAGAAGCCGACCGCGCCGACCTTCTTGCCCGGGACGCGCTCGAGCAGCTCACCGACGCCGGCCCGGAGGTCGGCCACCAGCCGGGTCTCCCCCGCGGCGTTGAGCGCGGCGCCCGGGTCGTCGACAGCCGCCGTGCCGCCCTCCTTGCTGAGCAGGTCGATGCACATGCTCGAATAGCCCTGGCCGGCCAGCCGCTGGACCAGCTCGTGGAAGTGCGGGGTGAGCCCGCGGTTCTCGTGGATGACCAGCAGCGACGCCTTCGGGGTGGTGGCCGGCGCCCAGGCCGCCTTCAGCTCGCCGCTCGACCCGGCGAACGTGATGACCTCGGCCAACGCGACCGACGGTGTGGGTGTGGCCGCCGCGCTCGTCGCGGCACCGGGCGGCGTACTGCCGACGACCGGGTTGTCGTCGTCGCCCCCACAGGCGGCGAGCAGCGCCGACGCGCTGGTCAGCGTCAGGCCGAGCAGGCCCAGCTTGCGCAGTGCGTCGCGGCGGCTGAGCAGCCCGTCCGCGAAGTCCTCGGCGACCTCGGTCGCCAGGTATTCGGTCAGCGCCATGGAGACTCCCCAGCTAGTCCCGACCAACCCTGGGGCCCTACCCGGCGGTACGGCCCTCTAACGCCTCGAGGTAGGGCTTGACGTCCATCTTCGGGTAGCGCTGGCCCATGAGGTCGATGGTCTTCTCGGTCCAGAAGTCGTGCCCGGGCAGCGGTACGCCGAACAGGTTGCGCTGCCGCGGCGTCATGGCCTCGAAGTACGCGCGCCACGCCTCGTTCTGCCGCGACCAGACCGGCCAGTTACGCCAGCCCATCCAACGGTGCGCCTGCGCGGTGAAGACCAGGTGCATCGACGAGCGCATGCCGGTCTTGCCCTTGAACGCCGACCCCCGGTGCACGGTGCTGACCGTGTGGATGTAGGCGCTCCCCGCGGGGACGACGACCGGGACCTCCTTCTCGTAGAGCTCCGGGAACTGCTCCCGCGGGAACTCCGGCGGCCACAGGTTGAGGTCGCGCGTGTGCTGCTTCGAGACGATGTGCGTCGGGCTCGTGTCGAGGGTGACGTCCTCCAAGTAGATGATCATGGGGACGTGCATGTAGGGGTCTTCCTCGCTCGGCACCAGCAGCGAGTTGTTCTCGTAGTCGACGTGCAGGGTCTGGTCGAAGTCGGCCGTGCCGGCGTACTTCGCCCAGATGATCGACTGGCACAGGTGCAGGTCGGTGGTCCCGATCAGCCGCTCCGCGACCCCGACGATGCCCTCGCTGACCGCGAGCAGGTTGATGGCGAGCCCGTTGAACGGGGCCTCGAGCAGCGCCAGCGGCCCGACCAGGTGCTTGTAGCGCATGGGCTTGGCCGCATACTCGTCCCACGTCGGGAAGTGCTCGTAGTAGTTCTCGCGCGCCGCGGCCAGCTCGTCGGGGGTCAGGAAGTTCTCGACGACGACGTAGCCGTGCTCGCGCCAGTGCTGCTCGTGCTCCGCGGTGAACCGGTCCATGCTTTAGTTCTATATTCTTACGAACACGCTGTCGAGTGGTTGGACGCAAATGTCTGTGTGGGGCGACCCCTCGGTCATCGACGAGGCTCTCGACTCGCGCGCGGTCACGTTCGAGAACCCGACCGGCGACCGGGGAGCCGGCGGCACCGCCCACGGCGGACGCAAGGGTGCGCCGTACCGCGACATCGCTCCGGGCGAGACGGTCGAGCTCGCCGACCTGGCCGGGCCGGGGACGGTCCGCCACCTCTGGTGCACGTTCCCGCCGGCGCCGCCCGAGGTGATGCGCGCGCAGGTGGTCGAGGTCCGCTACGACGGCCTCGACGCGCCGAGCATCGCCGCCCCCCTGCTCGACCTCGTGGGTCTGCCCCATGGCCGGCCGGTACCGTTCGCCTCGCTGCTGGCGACGGCGCAGGAGGGCCGCGGCTTCCACCTCTACGCGCCGATGCCGTTCCGCGAGCGGTTCCGCATGAGCTGGACCAACGGGTCCGGCGTACCGGTGAAGCTGTTCTACCAGCTCGACTACACCCTCCAGCCGGAGCTGCCAGCCGGCGCCGGCTACCTGCACGCGACGTTCCGCCGCGAGAACCCGACCACGCCGACGCGTGACTTCGTGGCCGTCGACGGGCTGCGCGGACCGGGCCGGCTGCTCGGCCTCGTGATCGGTGTACGGGTGCTCGACGAGGGCTGGTGGTGGGGCGAGGGCGAGGTGAAGGTCTACCGCGACGGCGACACCGACCACCCGACCATCTGCGGCACCGGCTTCGAGGACTACGTCGGCAGCGCGTGGGGCATGGGCGCGCACAACGGCCCGTACGCCGGAGCGCCGCTGGTCAGCGGCATGGCCAACCGCGGCCCGCAGCCGGACTTCGTCGGCTGCTACCGCTGGCACCTGCCCGACCCGATCGTCTTCGCCGACGAGCTGCGCGTGACCGTGCAGCAGATCGGCATCGTCGGCTTCCACGCCGGCGAGGCGGCGACGTTCGCGCGGTTCCAGGAGACCCATGCCGCGGCCGGCGCGGGATGGTCTGCCCCGACGGAGCGGCTGGCCGGCATGGGCATCTACGAACGCGCGGACGACTACTGCGCCACCGCACTGGTGTACTGCCGGGAGCCGCAGGCCGTGACGCCGGTCGACGTGGCTGCCGCGACCGCCGACCTGGCCCGCCTGTCCTACGAGACCCCGTCCGCCGTGGAGGACAACCTCGCATGAGCAACCAGCTGACCCCGCTTCGTCCTCGGCGGACTGGTCGGGAGCAGCGCACGCTCTACGGCGACGTGAACGACGCGAGCACCATGGTGGAGCCCGCCGACGAGCGCGGCTGGCAGTGGGCGTGGACGCCCCGGTACCGCACGAAGAACCAGCCGGCCGACTTCCGGATCCTGCCGCTCCGACATTCTCGACGGCGAGTTCACCATCTACAGCCCGGTGAAGTCAGACCCGATCGCCCAGGGCGTTTCGCGTAAGTGGCGGAAGCCTTGGCGCAGTCGCTCGACTTCGTCCGAGCACACTCGGACTAGAGCGCCACCTCCTCTCGTCGCGCGCACATCTGTCAGCGCAGCCCGCCGCGGCCTCCCCCACGCAGTCAGGTGATGGCGCCGAACGGCTGCGGAAATTCGTAGTGAGAGCCACGGCCCCCTCAAGTGATTACCGGGTGGCGATGTCGCCGCCCGCCCGGGGCGGTGGCCGCATAAGGGAGCTCTCATGCCGCGATCTCGTGCCGGGTCGGCACTACTGGTGTTCGTGATCATGACGGTTGCGGGTGCGCTGTCGCCCGCACCGGCGCAAGCGTCGATCGTGCCGAAGGTTCTCCCAGCGAGCGAGGGCTTGTCGGCCGCGGTACTCACCATCGAGACCCAGGTTTGTCAAACACCGGAGTGGTGCGCTGCCCTGCCGCCACACGCCGACCTCTTGTCGAGCGTCTGCGGCACGTCTGCGTGCGCCGTCTCGGTACCGCTCGACCAGTTCGTAGCGAAACTTTGCACAGCGCGCAGTTGGTGCAGCCTTGTAGACGACCCGGCCACCCTCACCACCTCCCTGCAGGCGATGACGGTCGCGCACGCATTCGTCACGGATTGGCAGGGTACGGTCGCCGCCCCGACGTGTCGCCGTGTCGAGTCCAGCTGGATCGAGAGCGTTTCGCTCGTCTGCGATTTCCCGGTCCGCGCTGGCAACGGCGTGGGGCGCTGCAATGTGGCTGCCAAGACGGCGGTCGGCGTGATTCCAGTCAACGAATGCCGCATCATCGATGCCCTCAGCTTCGTTGTCGCCCACGCGCACAAGACGCCAGGGGACCCGGAGACTCCTTTCCGCCACACATGCACGGGTGCCTCGAACGGCGACGTCACGCTGGTAATCGAAGGCGGCCCGGCGCCGCTGGCCACGGCGCAGTTCTCCGTCACGGCGGAGATCGCCGCGGGCGCAGCGACAGGTGAGCTCGCCGGTGCCGCTCCAACGCTCGGAAGCGGACACTTCACGTTCGCCCGGAACTGCGCCAACAACGCCCAGGTCAGCCCCAGCTTTGCTGGCACGGCCGAGTACACGGCGGCCTAGCCGTGTCCATCGACGTGTCGCCGTGGGCGCGTGGGCCCTACTGGCTAGACCTGCTCATCTCCGGAGCGCTTCTCCTCACTGCGCTTCTCATCGAGCGGCCACACGGGCTGCCACGCACATCGGCGCTTCTCGCGATCTTGGCGGTTCGCTTCGCCTTCACGGCGGGTTACGCCTACCCCGGCTCACGCACCGTGCGTGCAGCCACCACATCGAAAGGAGGGGCCACCTCGTGAAAGGGCTGGTTCGGTCCGTCATCGCGGGAGGCGTCACCATAGCGCTCGCGATCTCTCCACAGGCCGGCGGAGCGGCAGCGGCGGCGCCGCTGGACTCGTCTGCATCACAGTTCGCACAGAATTTCTTGAGAGAGGTGTCGGGGCACCACAAGCTTGCCGCCTCGGACGTCGACGTCGAGGAGCACGGCTGGACCGCGCGTCTCGCCCACGGGCCGGAGCAGGCTTCGCTATTCGTGACACAGACGGGCGCGGCAGACGTATCCGTCCAGCTGACCACCGCGTCCGGTAAGCAGCTGCTGCGAGTGCGCAGCATTGCTGATGACGCCGCGGGAACCGTTACGGTCGTTGCCGCAGGCGCCGACGAGTCGTCCACCTTGACTCGGACGATGCCGATGGCAGCCGGCTGCACGATCACCTTTCCCACGGATGACTGCCCGGAAAAGGTCGCAGCAGACTTGATCGCGGCTGCGGCCTGCACCGTTCTTGGCTTCATCCCCTGGTGGCGGCCGGCAGAGAAGGCGCTGGCAGCCGCCATCTGCCTGACGTTGGTCGTGGCAGCCAAGGCTATCGAGTGCACCCCGATCACCGTGCCGGTGCCGTGTCCGGACCCCGAAGAGATCGATCGCGAGACCCGCAAGCTGCAGAACGCCACAGAACAGAACCGGGAAGAGGTTGAGGAAGAGGCTTGTCACCGAGCACCTCCCGCCTGCTAGCAGGGAGGGTTCAAACCACGCCCAGGGGTTTCGGACGACGGGTCGTCCGGAACCCCTGGGCGTTCGCGCCGGATGACAACCGGGAGGTGGCCACGTGCAGGCACGTCGGGTCATTGTCGTGGCAGCCCCGGCCCCGCGGGACTGTATGCCCCGCGCGACGCAGGACGAAGGGCTCGCGGCCCGATCCGAACAGCGGCAACCTAGCTACTGCGCCGGGAACGACTCGCCGACTAGCTGCCCGGCCCACGGGTCGCCCTCGGCCCAGCCGTACGCTGTCGTGCCATCCGCCTCGCTGCGCACGCGCGCAGAAGCTGACGAATTCCGGCCGCAGCGCCAGCCCGAGGCCGGGACGCTCCGGCACCGTGATGAAGCCGTCGTCGATGATACGTGGGGTGTCGGCGACGCGGCGAAGAACCCGGTTTGCGAACGCGCGGACGGTCTCCATCAGGTAGCGGTTCGGCGTCCAGGTAGCGGTTCGGCGTCGCGGCGCTCGCGTGCAGGGTCGCCATGGAGCGAACTGGGCCGTGGCAGTTGTACGGCGCGAGGGGCAGCTCGTGCATGCCCGCGAGTGCCGCCACCTTCATGAACTGGGTGAAGCCACCGGTCCAGCGGAGGTCCTGCTTCAAGACGTCGACCGCGCGAGCCGCCAGGTAGGGCGCCAGGTCGTAACGGCCGAAGACGCGCTCGCTCCCGCAGATCGGGAGCGTCGTCGCCTGACGCAGGTCCGCCCACGCACTGAGTCGCCTGCGTGCAGCATGTCCTAGAGCCACATCGGCCGTTACTCCTCGACCGCGCGGGCGATCTTGATGGCCTAGGGCAGGTTTCAGCAGGAGTGGCCAGGGTCTCGACCCCGGTCAGCACCTTCTGGACGAGGGTTTGGCAGGAATCCATACTATGTGGGTCGAGAAGGGGAGTCGCCATGCCTGAAGTTGTAGCGAAGGGCCTCACTTTCCCCGAGGGCCCGGTGCTGATGCCGGACGGCACGCTGACCTTCGTCGAGCAGGGCCGCAGCCGGATCTCGGTCCTCCGCTCGGGCGGTGTCGAGACCTACGCCGAGACCGGCGGCTCCCCGAACGGCCTCACCCTCGGCGCGGGCGACCGGCTCTTCGCCGCGCAGAACGGCGGCGTCGTCGGCGCCTGGCGTGCGCCCGAGCGGATCCCCCCCGGCATCCAGCGCATCCACCCCGACGGCACGGTCGAGGTGGTCGTCGGCGCGGTGAACGGCGAGGCGCTGACCACGCCCAACGACCTGTGCTTCGGCCCCGACGGGCGGCTCTACTTCACCGACCCGTCGCACGGCTACGACCCCGCCGACCGCGGCGACCGCGGCCGCGTGTTCGCGATCGGCGGGGCTCAGGACGAGCGCATCGCTGCCATGCCGCGGGCGTACACGAACGGCATCGGCTGGACGATCGACGGCCGGCTGATCTGGGCCGAGTCCTACGACTACCGGCTCTACACGGTGGGTGAGGTGGGCGAGCCCGTGCTCTTCGCACAGCTGCCCGAGGACCATGCCCCGGACGGGTTCGCCGTCGCGGCCGACGGTCGCATCTTCGTGGCGTCCGTCATGTCGCACGGCGTGACCATCGTCTCCCCCGAGGGCGAGTACCTCGGCCACATCAAGCTCGACGACCAGGCCATCTGCACCAACTGCTGCTTCGACGGCTCGACACTGTGGGTCACCGACTTCGGCGGCGAGTACGAGACGAACCCCGCCGGCGGCCAGCTCTGGCGGGTGGACACCGACGCCACCGGCGCTCCCATGCACACCGGGGCGCTGTGATCGACCTCCCCGACGGCCGGGAGTGGTCCCTCACCGCTGACGGCCGCACCTACACCGCCTCCTCGATGCAGGCCGATGGCGACGGCTGGCGGGACGGCGACGTCCACGTCGTGCTGCGCCAGGCGGCGGCCGCCGACGGGTCGGTGTCACTCACGCTCGAGGCGCGCGGCGTCGCCCGCGTGGCCGAGGTGTGCCTGCTCGACCGCTCTGTCGCCGGCGTGCGCGAGCTCCACAACCACTCGTGCTTCCCGGCGTGGGAGCTGCAGAAGTCCACAGCGGTGTTCCTTCGCGGCGACGGCGGCGGCGTGTTCGCCTGCTATGCCAACCCGTTCGGCGTCGCCGAGATCGACGGCGACCACGTGCGGCTGAGCTACCGGCCGGGCCTCGACGTCGCCGGATCGTTCGTGTCCGACCCGCTCGTCGTCGGCAGGTTCACGGCCGACCGGCTGCTGGTGCGGGACGCGCTGCCGGGTCGCGACCTGGTCGAGGGCGCGAAGCCGCCGTGCTACCTGACCTCGATGGGCCCCGTGCCGCACACCATCGACGCGGGCGAGGCACGGGCAGTGCGGGCCGCCGTCGCGGCGCGCGTCCCGTGGCAGCCCGCGGGCATGCGCCTGAGCCATTGGGACTGGTCCGAGAACCTCTACCGGCTGCACCCGGGCAAGCCCGACACGCTTGCGGCGTACGAGCGGATGGCCACGCTCTGCGCCGAGCTCGGCACCGACGTCGTGCTGATCTCCCCCGGGAACCACCACGTGCCCACGCCGGGCCAGGACCCGGACATCTTCATCGCCGGCGGCCCGTGGCAGCACGTCATGTGGCTGGGCGCGGGCGAGGCCGTCGGTGCCGGGCAGTGGAGCCCCGGTGACGCGCTGCCGGAGGGGGTCGAGACCATCCTGGCGATGCTGCACGAGCGCGGGCTCGGCGCCGCCGCCTACGTGAACCCGCAGCTGCTCTGGCAGGGCAACGAGGACTGGGAAGTGCTGCCCGAGGTACCCGGGACGCAGCCGTACGCGCCGTACCGGTTCACGTGCTTCGCGGTGGACGAAGCGGTCGACTGGCTCACTCGGACGCTGGCCGAGTTCGCGTCGGCGTACGGCCTGCGCGGCTACAGCTTCGACTTCGTCTTCTGGCCGCCGTGCTGGAGCACCGAGCACGGCCACGCGCCGGGGCCGGACTCGAAGTACGCGCAGTGGGCGGGCTACCGGCGGCTGCTGCGCGGCGTGGCCGACGCCGGGCTCGACTGGTGCGAGAACCTCATCGGGTCGCAGGAGCAGATGCCCTGGGGCGCCGCGGGGATGACCCACCCGCATCCGTCGCTGGGCGACAACCAGCCGCAGTGGATGCCGGCATGGCCGGACCTCTCGCAGTACCGGACCCTGGCCAACTACCAACGCCGCGTCGCCCACTGGTTCCGCAACTTCGCCCTGATGCCGTCGTACAAGGTGCCGGGCCAGCTGCACCACCAGGCCAACCGCAAGCACGACCGGCCGGTGGAGCGAGGCTGGGACATCGACGGGGCCCGCTACAACCTGCTGTCGTCTCTCGCGTCCGGACCGTCGACGGTGTCCGTCTGCTACCTGCCCGCGTGGGATGAGCGCGAGTGGGCCGGGATGCGCGAGCGCGAGCTGCCCTTCTACCAGCAGTGGCTGGGGTGGGCGCGCGACAACGAGGCGCTGCTGTCGCGGCTCGAGGACCTCTACGACGAGCCGCGACCGGGCGCGGTCGACGGCACGATCGCGCGGGCCGACGACGGCACCGGAGTCGTCTTCCTGGCCAACCCCGACTTCGGCCCGTTGACCGCGCGCGTGCCGCTCGACGACGGATGGGTGCTCCGCGAGCTGCACCCGGAACCCGGCCGGGTCTGGGACCGCGACGTGGTGTGCGAGCCACACCAGGTCGCGGTGCTCGAGATCGTGCGGGAGGGCTCGGTCGCACGTCCCGCGCGGCGCGAGGTGGCTCCCGACGGGGTCACCGCGACTCTCGGGCCGTGGACGACGAGTGGCGACCGCATGACCACCGACTGGGTGCCGGGCGCTGCGCTGCCCGGACTGCTCGCCCAGCTCGCTCCACTGGTGCCACCGGAGGGCGACGAGCTGCTCGACCCGTGGCGCGACCCCTCACGTTTGCGCCTGTTCCCGGAGATCGTGCACCCGATCGGCGTCGACGTCCGCATGTGGGTGGACGGCTCGGAGGTGCCGGTCGTGCCGGCGTACCAGGGCACCTGGGAGGACGTGAAGGACACCGACTTCGCGTTCATGGAGAACAACCTGCTCGGCTGGTACGCCGACCTGCACGACCGGCTCCTCGCGACCGAGGACCTGACCCGGCCCTGGCGGATCGAACTCGCCGTCAGCGCACCAGACCGGCTGCGCGGCGTGCACGTCGCCCACCTGCCGCGACGGGAGAGCGCATGAAGATCACCGCGATCACGACGACGGTCGTCAACGCGCGCGTGCGCAACTGGGTGCTCGTGAAGGTCTCCACCGACGAGGGCCTCCACGGCTGGGGCGAGGCCTCGCTCGAGTGGCACACGCAGGGTGTGGTCGGCGCGGTCAACGACATCGCCCCCTTCCTGCTCGGCGAGGACCCGCTGCGCGTCGAGCACCTGTTCCAGACGGCGACGCGTCAGCCGTTCTGGCCGCCCGGCCTGGTCGCGATGAGCGCGTTCTCCGGCGTCGAGCAGGCGTGCTGGGACATCGCCGGCAAGGCGCGCGGCGTGCCGGTCTACGAGCTGCTCGGCGGCCGCGTGCGCGACTACGTCCGGCTCTACGACCACCTCGGCGGCGGCGAGCCGGACGCGCTCTACAACGACATGGCGGCCGGCAACATGGCCGACCGTGCGCGCGAGTCGGTGGCCGCGGGCTTCGACGCCATCAAGGTGCTCGTCGTACCGCGCAGCATGGCCCTCGAGGGCAACGCGGCGATGCAGGCGTGCGACCGGATGATGGCCGCGATCCGCGACGCGGTCGGCGACGACGTGGACCTCATGGTCGACTTCCACGGCCGCACGCTGCCGGAGCAGGCCATCCGCTACGCCGAGGTGCTGCGCCCGTACCACCCGCTGTTCATCGAGGAGCCGGTGCTCCCCGGCGACGTACCCGGGCTGGCGCGGGTCGCTCGGGCGGTGTCGCCGATCCCGGTCGCCACGGGCGAGCGGCTGGTCGGGCGCAAGGACTTCCGGCCGGTGCTGGAGCTCGGCGCGGCCGCGGTGCTGCAGCCCGACCTCTGCCACACCGGCGGCATCTGGGAGGGCCGCAAGATCGCGTCGATGGCCGAGACCTACAACGCGACCATGGCCTTCCACAACCCGCTCGGTCCGATCTCGACGGCCGCCGCGATCCACCTCGCGTTCGCGACGCCCAACTTCCTGCTCCAGGAGCAGCTGCGCAGCGACGTACCGTGGCGCGACGACGTGTGCCCGGTGCCGTTCCCGATCCGCGACGGTCGGGCGTACCCGACGGACCGGCCGGGGCTCGGTGTCGAGGTGGACGAGGCGGCCGCCGCGGCCCACCCGCAACAGCAGGAGGAGATCCTGCGCTGGTGGCACGACGACGGCTCCGTCGCCGACTGGTAACCCCGGCTTCGTCCGGCTTTGTCCGTAGACGCAGGGTGACAGTCGCCTCGACCTACGTCACGGATGTGCCGACGGCTCGTTGCCGCATGCATGGTGACCTGTCAGCACTGCTCAGCGACCGCCCCCGCCGATCGCACGATGTGCCCGTCCTGCCGCAAGCGCATGCGCCCGGCCGGAGCCCCGACGATCGCGGTCGTCACGGAGCCCGTCTTCGCCAGCCCCGCGCCGCCTCCGCCGCCGCCGCCTGCCTGGGGTCCGGGCGGCAACGTCTGGGCGCCGCTGCCGGGTGCGGAGTTCGAGCCCCCGAAGTGGAGCGAGCCGGTCTCCAAGAACGGCCGCCGGCTGGCCATCTGGTCTCTCGTCGTCGGGCTCATCCCGGTCTTCGGCGGCATCCCGGCCATCGTGCTCGGCGTACTGGCCCTCAAGCGGCTGGAGCCGGGCCGGCGCGTGCGCATGGTCGCGGTCATCGGCATCGTGTTCGGCAGCCTCTGGACCGTGGGCCTCGCCGCCCGCGCGCTGACGCACCAGGACGAGATCGCCGTGGGCGACGTCTCGAACACCACCACCAGCGCCGCCGCGGTCTCGGTGTTCGACCTCAAGGTCGGCGACTGCACCATGGACACCGCCGACACGGACAAGACCGTCCGCACGGTCGAGCTTGTAGCCTGCACGGAGCCGCACCGCGGCGAGGTCTTCGCCCGCTACGCCGTCCCCGGCTCGAAGTATCCGGGTGAGGCCGAGGTGAAGCGGCTCG
Source organism: uncultured Frankiaceae bacterium (assembly GCA_964651395.1). Classification (GTDB taxonomy): domain Bacteria; phylum Actinomycetota; class Actinomycetes; order BP-191; family BP-191; genus CAZYXZ01. The sequence goes on along the minus strand of CAZYXZ010000011.1, from coordinate 22,964 downwards.
TGTACGGGCACTGCCTGGCGACAGTGGAGTCCTACATCGGCAGCGCGGCGGCCGAGAAGGACCAGCAGCTGGTCTACTTCATGCCGACCGAGCGCAGCTGGTCGGGCAACCGTGCGGCGGTCTGCATCCTCGCCGCGCCCGCCGGCCAGACCGTCACCGGCTCCAGCAAGGCGTAACCCGTTAGAGGACGAGCTGCGCCTTGATGATGTCGGTACGGCCGTTCATCAGCTCGGTGAAGATCTCGACGCCGTCCTCGAGCGGGTACGACGTGACCCAGCTCGCGTCGGTCGTCTCGGCCAGGCGCAGCGCCTGCCGGAAGTCGTGGTCGGTGTAGGCGAAGGAGCCGAAGACCGCCTTCTCGGTGCGGATCAGGCCGAGGCCGCCGAAGCCCGGATCCTCGCTGTGCAGGCCGATCCACACCGCGGCGCCTCCCGGCCGGACCAGCTCGACACTCGCCTTGCGGGTCGGTGCCGCGCCGACCGCGTCGAAGACCACGTCGTACTCGCCGGTCAGCTCCGGGCCGACGTTGGTCGCGCCCATCCGCTTCGCGTGCTCGAGCCGGCCCGGCGACAGGTCGGCGACGTCGATGTCGAGCGCGCCGCGCCACTGCGCGATGAGGAGCATGACCAGTCCGATGGTGCCGGCGCCGATGATGCCCACGCGGCCGGGGGCGCGCTCGGCGACGAGCCGCCAGGCGTGCACGGCGTTGGCGAGCGGTTCGACGAGGGCGGCCTGCTCCCAGCTCATCGCCGCGGGCTTCTCGTGGATGTTGCGCTCCGGGACGGCGACCAGCTCGGCGAAGGCCCCGGGCCGCTGGACGCCGACGATGGCCCGCGTGCGGCACAGGTTTCCGGTGCCGAGCAGGCACAGGTCGCACGTGCCGCAGGAGACGAGCGGGTTCACGACGACGCCGGCGCCGGTGTCGACGCGCTCCGCGCCGAACTCATGGCCCATCACGAGGGGTGGGACGCGGAACGGGCTCCTCGACCGGATGCCCTCGAGCTCGGAGCCGCAGATACCGGCGGTCCGCACGCGCAGCAGCGCCTCACCGTCGGCCGCTGCCGGTTCCGGTACGTCGAGGATCTGCAGCTCGAGCGGGGCGGTGTAGACCATGGCGCGCATCGCTGATCAGCCGCCGCTCGTCGTCACCATGATCTTGAGGTGGCCGGCGGGGTCGGCGATGAGCTCCTCGAAGCCACCCGTGACGACCTCCGACAGCCCGATCCGGTCGGTGATCAGCGGCTCCATGTCGACGACGCCGCGGTCGATGAGGTTGACCGCCGTCGTGAAGTCGACGTCGTAGACGTGAGACAGCGAGGCGATGACCGACTTCTCGCCGAGCAGGAAATCCATCATGTCGATCGGCACCGGGCCGGGGAACACGCCGAGCAGCACGGCCAGGCCGCCTTTACGGGCCAACCCCACCGTGAAGGCTCCCGCGGCGGGGTTGCCGGCCGCCTCGATGGTGACGTCGAGCCCGACGCCGCCCGTGAGGTCCAGGGCCAGCTCGGTCGCCTCCTCCGCGGTGACCGCGTAGTCGGCGCCGAGCTTCAACGCCAGCTTGCGTCGCTGCTCGTGCTGCTCGACGGCGATGATCGTACGGGCGCCGGCCATGCGTGCGACCTGCATGCAGAGCAGGCCGACGGTGCCTGCGCCGACGATGCCGACGCTGGAGCCCAGCGTGATGCCGCCACGGCGGACCGCGCGCACCGCGACGGAGAGCGGCTCGGCGAGCGCGGCGTGCTCGGGGACGACGTGGTCGCCGTACGGGATGCACATGAAGGCCGGCGCGAGCAGCTGCTCGGCGAGGCCGCCGTCGGCCATGAGCCCGAGAGAGGAGAGGCTGACGCAGAGCTGGTACTCGTGGCGCAGGCACCAGAAGCACGAGCCGCAGAACATGTTGGACTCGACGGCGACCCGGGTGCCGACCGCGAGGTCGACGTCGGACGCGGCCTCGAGCACGACACCGACCGCCTCGTGGCCGAGGGTCAGCGGCGCGCACTGCCCGGACAGCGCGTTGGGCGTGGTGGGGATGATGACCGGGCCGGCGGTGTACTCCTCGACGTCGGTCCCGCAGATGCCGCAGGCCTCGATGCCGAGCCGGACCCAGCCGGCCTTGGGCGAGCCCGGCTCGGGCACGTCGTCGACACGGACGTCCCCCCGGCCGTGCCAGCGCACCGCGAGCATCGCACCTCCCCAAGGCCTGGTAAGTACTCCTCACATACCTCGCGGAGGCCGACTCGCCAAGATCCAGACTCAAGTCTGCAGAGTGAGAACCCCCACAGTGTGCGCAGGCACGGAGACCGTGCAGCGGCCGTCGGGGTCCGACGCCGCCGCGGACTCGGCCAGGGTCAGCTCCGACGGGCGCTCCGCCGTGTTGCGGGCCCAGGGCCCGGGCCCGTCCACCCACCGGAAGCGGCCGGTCGCGCCGGCCGGCAGACCGGTCACGGTGACCTCCTGCGGGCCGTCGAGCAGCCGGTTGGCGAGGAAGACCGACACTCCCCCGGCGTCGGCCGTGGCGGCCGCATCGAGCACCGGCGCCGACCGCGCGTGCACCCCGGCCGCCTGGGTCAGCTCCAGCGGCACGGGCGCGGCGTCGGCGAACGGCGCGACCTCGTACTCGCCGCACTCGACGGTCACCGGCCGCGACTCCCCCCGCACCGCTTCGCGGTAGAGCACCTGGGTGAGGTGGCTGGCGGTGCCGAAGGCGCGGTCGCCGTCGGTCTGGATCGGGGCCATGCAGTTCACGAGGTGGCTGATCATCGCGATCTCGACGCGACCGGCCCGCTCCAGCATCCGGTTGAGACAGCCCGCGATGAAGACGGAGTCGCAGAGCCGGTGGTTCACGTGCAGCAGGTCGCGCCACTCGACCCAGATGTTCCACTCGTCGAGCGAGAGGGTGATCCGCCTGTCCGGGTCGTACTCGTCGAGCTGGGCGACCATCCGGTCGAGATGGACGCCGAGCTCGTCGGCGCCGGTGGCCACCAGCCGGAAGTCGTCCTCGTCGTCCCGTAGCCCCCGGCCGATCCACGGCCCGGGGAAGTACCAGTGCACCGACAGCGCGTCGATGTGCTCGCCGGCCGCGGCGATCACGTCGGCGTTCCAGTTCGGGTGCTGGCCCTCGTCGTCGATGCAGCCGACGGCGACCAGCTTGATGTCCGGGTCGACGGCGCGCATGGCCACGGCGAAGTCGGCGAACCTCTTTCCGTACTCCGCGCCCGAGCAGTGGCCGAGCTCCCAGGCGCCGTAGGTCTCGTTGCCCACGCCCCACCAGCGCACCGTGCGCGGCGCGAGCCGGTCGCGGTTGCAGTACGCCACCCACTCCGCCGCCTCTTCCGGCGTACCGGTGCCGAAGTTGGCGATGAGCAGCGGCTCGGCGTCGATGTCCAGGCAGTAGCGCAGGAACTCGTCGGTGCCGAACAGGTTGGGCTCCGGCGGTCCGTGCAGCCGCGCCTCGTCCGGCCCGAACGCGCCCGCGAAGACGAAGTCGGTCCAGAACTGCCGGTCGTGGAACGGGCGGTCCTCGACCGGTCCCACGCCGTCGCGCCAGTGGTACCAGTCGGAGAAGCACCCGCCCGGGTAGCGCAGCATCGTCGGCGCCTGGCGGCGGACCAGGTCGAGGACACCGGGGTGCGGCGCGCCGGCGGCGACGTCCCACAGGCCGCCGTAGATGCCGTAGCCGAAGTGCTCGGTCAGCCCACCGAAGAGGTACGGCGAGACCGGGCCCGCGGTCGCGTCGGTGAGGGTGACGGTGGCGCGCTCCATCAGCCGGCCGTCAGTCCGCCGTCGATGACCAGCTCGCTACCGGTCATGAACGCCGCGTCGTCGGAGGCCAGGTAGACCGCCGCCTTCGCGATCTCCACCGGCTCGCCGAGGCGCCCCATCGGCTGGCGGGCGACGAGCTGGCGACGCCGCTCGTCGGGATCGCCGGCCTCCTCGAGCAGCCGGCCGACCCAGGGCGAGTCGACGGTGCCGGGGCAGATGCAGTTGCAGCGCAGGCCCGTGCCGGCGTACTGAATGGCCACCTGCTTGGTGAACGCGATGACCGCGCCCTTGCTCGCGCAGTACGCCGCGCGGTCCTTCAGGCCGATCTGGCCGGCCACCGAGGCGGTGTTGACGATCGCTCCGCCGCCCTGGGCGAGCATGTGCGGGACGGCGTACTTCGTACCGAGGAAGACGCCGCGGCAGTTCACCGCGAAGACCCGGTCCCACTCCTCCGGCGTACAGGCGACCGGGTCGGCGGTCGAGCCGATGCCTGCGTTGTTGCACAGCACGTCGAGCCGCCCGGTCGCGTCGACGGCCGTGGCGATGAGCGCCGCGACGTCGTCGGGTGCCGACACGTCGACCTTCACGCCGGTGCTGCCGTCGGGCACGCTGCTCGGGTCGAGGTCGGCGGCGAAGACCGTGCCGCCGTCGGCGAGGAACAGCCGCGCCATCTCGAAGCCGATCCCGGAACCCGCGCCGGTGACCACCACCGTGCGCCCGTCGAACCTGCCCATCAGCCCACTCTCTTCTTGGTCGACAGGGCGTCTCGCCCTGCGAACAGCGCACGGTCGCCCAGCTGCTGCTCGATGCGCAGAAGCCGGTTCCACTTGGCGGTGCGCTCGGACCTCGTGGTCGAACCCACCTTGATCTGTCCGGCCCGCCAGCCGACGGCGAGGTCGGCCAGCCAGCTGTCCTCGGTCTCGCCGGAGCGCGCGGAGACCACGGTCGCGTAACCGGCCGCCTGAGCGGCCGTCACCACGTCGTGCGCGCCGGTCAGCGTGCCGGTCTGGTTGGGCTTCACGAGCACCGCGTTGGCCACGCCCTCGGCGACCCCGCGCGCGAGCCGGCCGGTGTCCGTGACGAACAGGTCGTCGCCCACGACCTGGAGGTGCCCCAGCGCCGCCGTCGCCTGCGGCCACGAGCGCCAGTCGTCGTCGGCCAGCGGGTCCTCGATCGAGCAGACCGGGTGCTGCTCGGCCCAGTCGAGGAGCTCCTCGACCAGCTCGGCCGCGGACAGGTCGCGGCCCTCGGCGAGGAGGTGGTAGCGCTCGTCGCGCCACAGCTGCGTGGCCGCGACGTCGATGGCGATCGCGACCTCGTCGCCGGGGACCAGCCCCGAGCGGCCGATCCCCTCCGCCAGCAGCTCCAGCGCCGCGCGGTTGGACGGCAGCGGCACGCCGATGCCGCCCTCGTCGGCGACCAGCGCGGCCGGCAGCCCGCGGTCGGCCGTGACCTGCTGGGTGGCCGAGCGCACTCGCCAGGCCCACTCGAGCGCCTCCGCGAAGCACGACGCCCCGACCGGGATGACGAGGAAGTCCTGGATGTCGACCGCGCCGCCGGCGTGCGCTCCGCCCGAGATGACGTTGACCATCGGCATCGGCAGCAGCGGGTCGCCGCCCAGCCACTCGTGCAGCTCCGCTCCGTTGGCCCGCGCCGCGGCCAGTGCAGTGGCGAGCGATACGGCGAGCACCGCGTTCGCGCCGAGCCGGCCGAGGTCGGCCGTGCCGTCCGCCTCGCGCAGCGCTGCGTCGATCTCGTCCTGGTGCGCGGCGTCCCGGCCGACCACGGCGTCGGCCAGCTCGTGCACGACGTTCCCGACGGCCGTGCGTACGCCGCGCCCGCCGTAGCGCTCGCCGCCGTCGCGCAGCTCGAGCGCCTCGTGCTCGCCGGTCGAGGCGCCGGACGGCACGGCCGCGTCCGCCCGCGCCCCTCCGGCGAGCGTGACCTCGCACGCGACGGTGGGGTTGCCGCGGGAGTCGAGCACCTCCCATGCCTCGACGCGCGTGATCTCGGTGGCACTCATCGCAGCGCCTGCCAGGCGTCGTCGACGGCCGCCGGCGGGTGGTGCAGCAGCATGGCCCCGGCGCGGGTCGCGGCTTCGCGTCCCGCCTCGGTGAGGTACTCGGCCGGCGACTTGCCGTGCACCCGCGCGAGCAGGAGCGCGCCGGTGAGCGCCCACACGTGGCCCACCGGACCGGTCAGCCCGGCGGGCGCGACGGCGTCGTACGCCGCGAGGAACGCCGTGGCGACGGCGCGGTAGTGCTCTCGGGCGACCGGGACGTGGATCGACTTGAGCAGCAGGTGGGTGAGCAGGAACGCCTGGTCGAAGGCCGGGTCGCCGTGGTGCGCGACCTCGAAGTCGATGACCCAGACCTGGTCGGGGTGCGGGCCGACCATCACGTTCTTGGGCGAGAAGTCGCCGTGCACGAGCGCCACCCGGCGGGCCAGCATCGCCTCGACCACCGCGTGAACGGCGCTCGCGTGGTCCGGCTGCCGCTCGGCGAGCGTGCGGAAGTACGGGTCGACGCGCAGCTGGTCGAACGCCTCGTGGTCGCCGAAGGCGGCGGCCAGCCCCTCGTCGACACTGGACGCGAAGTGCCAGCGGCCCAGCAGCGATCCCAGCCGTGCGCCCACGTCCGCGTCGGCGTGACCGTCCAGGAGGTCGTCCTTCCAGCACCGCCAGGCCGACGGGGCCGCCGCGATGGTCAGGGCGCACCGCTCCTCGTCGACGTCGAGCACCGCGGGGACGGCGTCCGGCGAGATCCGGTGCGCGTAGGTCAGCGCCCGCGCCTCGGTGATCGCCCGCTCGCGCTTGGCCAGCCACTCGCTCTCGACCCGCAGCTGCGGCAGCGACTGCTTGACGACGTACCGGCCGTCGACGGCCAGGACGATGTTGGACACGCCACCGCCGAGCGAACGGACCACAGGGTCGCTGTCGGGCGGGAGCACTCCCCGTTGGACCAGATAGCCCGCGACTGACTCTTCCGAGAGCAGCGCGGCCTGGTCAGCCCTGGAAGATGACACGGTAGTAGGTCTCCGCGTACTGCAACGCGAGCAGCACGGCCCCCCGGACCTCGAGATCCTGCCCGAGCGTCGACACCCGGATGTCGACGCGCTCCGCCGCCTGCGGCAGCGCGTTCTCCTTCGCGGCCTGGCGCAGCGGTCGCAGGAACGGCTCGCCGGCGTCCACGAGACCTCCACCGATGATGAGCACCGCGGGGTTGAACAGGTTGATCAGCCACGACGCGGCGATCCCCAGCTCGCGACCGGCGTTCTCGAGCACGTCGAGCGCCAGCCGGTCGCCCTTGGCCGCCGCCTCGGCGACGTCCTCAGCACCGATGCCGTTGCCGCTCCGCTTCCCGCCCGACAGCAGCGACTTGCGGCCCGCGTCGACAGCATGCTGAGCAGCCCGCGCGATCGCCGGGCCGGACGCGACGGTCTCGAGACAGCCGACCTTTCCGCAGTTGCAGCGCTCAGTGGCGCCCTTGACCGCGCAGTGGCCGATCTCTCCCGCGATGCCGCCGATGCCGTGGTAGAGCCGGCCCTCGATCATCATGCTGGCCCCGACGCCCGAGCCGACGTAGAGCATCGCGATCTCGGTCTCGCCCTGGCCGGCACCCTCGACGCTCTCCGCGACGACCACGGCGTGCATGGTGTTGTGCACGAAGATCGGCACATCGATGGACTGTCCGAGCAGGTCGCGCACCGGGACGTCCCTCCACCCGAGGTTCGGGGCGAGGAGGCAGACGCCGGCGTCGAAGTCGGTGAGGCCGGGGACGACGACGCCGATCGCGGCCAGCCGGTCGCGCGGGGCGCCGACCTTCTTCATCGTGTCCTTGATGGTCGCCGCGACCTTCTTCAGCTGGTCAGCGGGCTTGGCCTTCGGCGTCGGCGTCTGGTGCCGGCCGACCTCCTGTCCGCGCGCGTCGGCGACGACGATCGTGGTCCGCCGTACGCCGATGTGCACGCCGGCGACGTACTGCGACCGGGCGTTGAACTCGAGCAGGATGGGTGGACGGCCGCCGCCGGTCGTCGTCTGGCCGACGCCGATCTCGCGGACCAGGCCCTCGGTGAGCAGGTCGTCGACGATCGCGGAGACGGTCGGCTTGGCGAGCGCGGTCGCCTTCGCGATCGCCGCGCGGGAGATCGGGCTCTTCTGCTTGAGGAGGTCGAGGACGAGCGAGCGGTTGAGCTCGCGCATGACGTTGTGGTCGGCTCCGGACGTCTTCGACTGCTGCCGAGCCATGGTGTGTCCTCTCGCCAGCCGGGCCGCGCGGCCGCCCGTACCCGCCCCAGTCAGTGAACTCTCCTGTCCAACATAACGGGCAGCGTGAGGAACGAGGGCCGACGACCGCCGCGGTGCACGGTCTGGTCGGCGGCCGGCATGAGGTCGCACCGCGGCCAGCTCGACGAAGCGATGTCGACCCGGAGCCGGTGGCCGCGCAGGAAGGTCATCGCGGTCGAGCCGAGCGTGACCTTCACCGTGGTCGCGCGGCCGGGGGTGACGTCGACGCGCTGTACCCCGTCGAGGACGCTCAGCGCGCGCCCGTCCGGGTGGACGTCGATGAGCCGGACGTGCAGGTCGGTGCGCGGCGCGGAGGAGGTCAGGACGATGTCGGCGGTGACCAGGCCGACGATCGTGAGGTCGCGCGTGAGCCTCTCGCCCGTGTAGCTGACGACGTCGGGTCGGCCGTCGAGCGCGCGCTGGTCCTCGGGGCCGGGCATGGGTACGCCGGCCAGCAGGGCGCGCCCGCCGCGCGTCGGCACCGGGGTGGCCGGGTCGTGCCGCCACGAGTCGGCCCCGGCGGCGCCGGACTGCCAGTCGAGCCGGCCGTCGTCGAGGAACAGCCGCGTCGGCTCCGACGGCGGCGGCCAGTCGGGCAGCTCGAGCCACGTGTTGCGGCCCATGAGGAAGACGCTCGCGCCGCGGTTGGTCGGCTTGCGCTCCACACCGTTGCGGAGGTGGGCGCTCATCTCGATGAGGTACTTCACGCCGGCGGCCCGCATCCCGTAGTCGACCTGCGGGAGGACCGGCACCCAGGTCGTGCCGTGCGCCCACGGGCCGATGATCAGCCGCTGGCTCTCCCTGGCGTACTCCGTGGGTGCCTTCGCGCGGAGCCCGGTGTAGCCCTCGATGGTGCCCTCGACGAACCCGTCGTACCAACCGCCGATGTGGAACCCGGCGACGTCCATTCTGCGCATCCCGCGGCGCGCGTCGATGGAGCGCCAGTAGTCATGGTCGGCGTAGTCGATCCACTTCGCGTACCACGGGTTGAGCCGCAGCATGTCGGGGTCGGGGAACGGCCGCGTGAAGAAGGCCGGCCAGTCCGAGGTGAGCTTCTCGATCAGCCGCTTGTCCTTGGCCGGCGTGGCCGGGTCGGTCATCGCCATGTTGAAGCCCCACGTGCTGCCGAAGCTGTGCTGGAACGTGCCGCCGTCCCAGAGCCAGCTGTCGCGGATGTCCGGCGAGGCGACCATCGGGCTGATCGCCTTCAGCGCCTTCGACCCGCCGAGCGCCGCGGTCCAGACCGTCGAGCCGACGTACGACGCGCCCATCATCGCGACGACACCGTTGGACCAGGGCTGCTTCGCGCACCAGTCGACGGTGTCGCGGCCGTCGGCGACGTCGTCGACGAAAGGCCGGAACTCACCCTCGGAGGCGAGCCGGCCGCGGGTGTCCTGGCCGACGTACACCCAGCCGTTGCGCGCGAGGCCGATCGCGTCGTAGTAGCTTCGCCCGCCCATCTTCCCGTAGCAGGTGCGCACCAGCATCACCGGGTGCTGCTCGCCGTCGTCCGGCACCACCACGTCCGTCGACAGCCGTACGCCGTCGCGCATCGTGACCATGACCTCGTCAGAGAGGACTCTCGGCGAGCGGACCGTCTTCGGCATGCGCTACGAGGCGACGACGGGGTTGGTGAGGGTGCCGATGCCGTCGACCTCGCACTCGACGACGTCCCCGTCGAGCAGGTAGACGGGTGGGGTTCGCGCGAAGCCGACACCGAAAGGCGTACCGGTCGCGATGATGTCGCCGGGCTCGAGGGTCAGGAAGCGCGACAAGTAGCTGACCAGCTCGGCCACACCGAAGATCATCTCCTTGGTCGTGCTGTCCTGGAGCGCGACGCCGTTGACCCGGCAGCGGATGCCGAGCGACTGCGGGTCGGGCACCTCGTCGGCCGGGACCAGCCACGGGCCGAGCGGGCAGAACGTGTCGAAGCTCTTGCCGCGAACCCACTGGCCGTCGGCGAACTGCGCGTCGCGGGCCGACACGTCGTTGCAGACCGTGTAGCCGGCCAGGTAGCCCAGCGCGTCGGCCTCGCTGACGTCGCGGGCGCGGCGGCCGATGACAGCGGCCAGCTCGACCTCGTAGTCGACCTCGGCCGAGTCGGCGGTGCGGTAGCGGATGGCCTCGCCCGGCCCGATGATCGAGTTCGGGAACTTCGTGAAGGTGACCGGCGCCTTGGGCGGCTCCATGCCGGACTCGCGGGCGTGGTCGGCGTAGTTCAGGCCGATGGCCAGGATCTTCTGCGGCGCGGTGAGTGGGGCGCGGAGGGTGACCTCGGCCAGCGGGATGGCGTCACCGAGGGCCGGGCGCGCCGCGAGGTCGGCGAGGGAGCCGGCGGCCAGCGCGTCGCGGAGCGCGTCGCGGCCGAGGCCGTCCGGTGCCTCGAGCAACGGGACGACGTGGTCGTCCTCGACCCGCGCGATCGTGCTCTGCCCCTTGCCGTCCGTGACCCTGGCGATGCGCACGCGTACGACCCTCCCCGGTTAGTTAAGCCTCTGGACAATCTACCTCAATGACGCAAGGGGACGGGCACGTTCATCGCCTCGCAGACCGCCAGCCAGACCTCCACGATCGGATCGCCGGCCTCGAGGGCCTCGTTGGCGGTGCGGCCGCCGAGCTGGGCGAGGACCAGGTCACGGGCCAGCGACTCGGCGTACGCCGGGCCGAACTGCTCCGTCATCCGCTCCCAGAAGGTGGTCAGCCGCATCGGTGCAGCATAGGCAGACAGCACGAAGCCCCCGGAGTGCTCTCCGGGGGCTTCGGCGCGATCGGGTGGCTACGCGGCGCGCGGGATGCGCGACTCGATAGCAGCCGCCTCGTCGTTGGCCTTGCGCTGGAGCCCACCGACCCAGCCGGCGAACTCGCGGCAGACGTCGGCGAAGCCGACGAGCACGATGCCGGTGGCGACGTAGTGCATCCAGTGCGCCCGGAGCTCCTGGCCGAAGGCCGCGAAGACCGAGTAGTCGAGGCCCCACGCGATGCCGACGCCGATGAGGGCGCCAACCGTGCGAGTGAGAGCCTTGGGGGTCTTGACGGGCACGAGCTCGTCCAGAACGCCCATTGCCACGCCGAGGCCGAGGCCGAGGCCGACCAGGATGACGAACGCGTACACAGGTGCCTCCTAGAGGCAGACGTCGACGGTGTTTCCGCCGTACACCCCGTTGGACCTGTGCTCGCCGGCCATGGTTACACCGTTGTTACCCACAATTTTTCAACCGTTGAGGTGGGAGTTTCAGCAGCCGCTGAAACTCCCACCTCAACAGGGCTACATGCGCTCGACGTGGGTGATGCCCTCCACGGTGACGAGGTCGGCGGCGACGTCCTCGACGCGCACGCCGCGTGGTGTCCGGAAGATGACGACGAACTGGTCCTTCGCCGAGTCCGGTACGACGGACAGCGCGATCAGCCGCGCGCCGCGCGAGCCGAGGGTCGTGTTCACCGCGCCGATCTGCAGCGCGCTCGTCGTCTCGATCAGCAGCTGCTGGTGGCCGGGCGAGCCGGCGAACAGCGACTCCTGCAGCAGCTTGAGGCCGAACAGCGTGAGGATCGCGGTCGCGACGGCGACGAGGGCGCCGTACCAGTAGCCGAGGCCGACGGCCATCCCGATCGCCGCCGTCACCCAGAGGGAGGCGGCCGTCGTCAGGCCGCGCACCGTCACGCCCTGCTGCACGATCGCGCCGGCGCCCAGGAAGCCGATGCCGGTGACCACCTGCGCGGCGATGCGTGTCGGGTCGGTGCCGGCGACGGCGTAGGCGCCGACCATCGTGAACAGCGCCGAGCCGAGCGACACCAGGATGTGGGTGCGGAAGCCGGCCGCCTGGCCGCGGTACTCACGCTCGAAGCCGATGCAGCCGCCGAGCAGCGCGGCCGCGACCAGGCGTAGCGGCAGCTCCCAGGCGGCGACATCGGTCATGCGGGAGATCATGCACCCAACCGGGAGGCCGGCTGCAGGCGTAGACAGGGTGTGACGACAGCCGTAGGAGTCCTTGTGGCGGACAGCCCCCCGCTCGACTTCGAGACGTGGGTGCGCCCGCATCTCGTCGCGATGTCCCGGCTCGCCGCCCGGCTGGCCCCGGATGGCGACCGCGACGACGTCGTCCAGGAGGCGCTGGCCCGTGCCTGGCGCAAGCGGTCGACGTACGACGAGGCGCGCGGTTCGGCGCAGAGCTGGTTGCTCGCCATCGTCGCCGACCAAGCCCGCCGCGCTCGCCGCCGCAGGCCGCACCTCGTGCCCGACCCACCCCCGCCGCCGCCGGCGGCCGACCTCGACCTGGAGCGCGAGATCCGCAAGCTGTCGAAGCGGCAGCGGCTGGCCGTCGAGCTGCACTACTTCGTCGGCCTGCCGATCGCCGAGTGCGCGGCCGTCATGGGCTGCGCCGAAGGAACCGTCAAGTCCACCCTGTCGGACGCCCGCGCCCGGCTGCGCACCGTGCTGGGAGACGAACGATGAGCGACGAGATGGACACCCGCCTGCACGAGTACGCCGACCGCTGGCGCGCCGCCGAACCCGGCCCGGCGCCGTACACCGCACCCACGCGCTCCGTGCGCTGGCAGCCACTCGTCGCCGCAGCCGCCGGCTTCGCACTCGTCGCCGTCGGCACCGCGGTGGCCGTCAACCGCTCCGGCGACGACGTCCAGAGCGTGCTCCCCGCCGGCACCCCCGGCGAGACCCTGCCGTCCGAGCCGTGCTCCGCTACGCAGCCGCAGGACCCGGTCACTCTCGACCGGCACGGACCGCGCCGGCCGTTGCCAGAAGGGTTCCGCCCCGTTCGCGCGATCGAGTGCCGCGTGAGCCACCGGCTGGTCGACGGCGAGGGTCGCTACGTCGTGCACCAGGAGTGGCACGCCGACGCCGACCTCGACGCGTTCGTCACGATGCTGCGGCAGCCAGACCGGCCTCGCCCCACTGGTGACTACGGCTGCACGATGCAGCTGGACAGCGACCCCGACCTGGGTCTGGTCGACGAGGCGGGCACCGTGTGGTGGCCGCGCTTCCCGCGCGACGCCTGCCAGCACCTCCCGCGCGACGTGATGCAGGCGCACGACGCCCTGCCGTGGCGGCTCGCCGAGGAGCGGCGCGGCCAGCAGATCGAGACCGCGAAAGCGCTGAAGACCGGCTGCGCCGACATGCACAAGGACGTGATCGAGTGGTCGGTGGCCACGCCGAAGCCCGGCGGGCCGGGCTCGGTCTTCCCGCCGCAGCGTTCGTCGTCGTTCAACGTCTGCACCTACCGCATCGAGCTCGACAAGGAGGGCCACCCGGTCGGGCATCTCTACAACGCGATCGTCGGGACCGCGTCCGAGGAGGCGTTCCTCCGCGACCTGATCGACCCCCTGGGTCCGGCGCAGGAGTGCGACAAGCCGAGGACCCGGTTCGCCCTGCTGGCCGGCGGGAGCGTCTCGGTCGAGCTGGACGGCTGCCTTCGGGTGGTGGCCAGCGACGGCACCCTGCGGCAGGGCGACCAGCGCCTGGTCGGCGAGATCGACCTCATGGCCGGTCGCCAGTAAGGACTTGTCGGCCCCGCGGGGGAGGATGTCGGGGTGGATCCCCTGACCGGCTTCTCCGAGGCCACCCGTGCCTGGTTCACCGGCGCGTTCGAGGGGGCCACCGCGGCCCAGGCCGGGGCGTGGGAGGCCATCCGCCGGGGCGACAACGCGCTGGTCGTCGCGCCCACCGGGTCCGGCAAAACGCTGGCCGCGTTCCTCTGGTCGCTCGACCGGCTGGCCGCCAACCCGGCCACCGACCCCAAGAAGCGCTGCCGGGTCCTCTACGTCTCCCCCATGAAGGCGCTGGCCGTCGACGTCGAGCGCAACCTGCGCGGGCCGCTGACCGGCATCAGCCAGGCAGCGCGCCGGCTGAAGCTGCCCGCGCCCGACGTCACCGTGAGCGTCCGCAGCGGCGACACGAGCGCCGACGACCGGCGGCGTTTCGCGAGCAAGCCCAGCGACATCCTCATCACGACGCCGGAGTCGCTGTTCCTCATCCTCACGAGCAAGGCGCGTGAGGCACTGCTCGGCGTCGAGACGGTGATCGTCGACGAGGTGCACGCGATGGTCGCCACCAAGCGCGGCGCGCATCTCGCGCTCTCGCTCGAGCGGCTCGACGCGATGCTCGAGGCGCCCGCCCAGCGGATCGGGTTGTCGGCGACGGTCCGGCCGACCGACGAGGTGGCCAAGTTCCTCGGCGGATCGCGTGAGGTCGTCGTCGTCCAGCCCAAGGCGAACAAGACGATCGAGCTGACCGTGGTTGTGCCGGTCGAAGACATGACTGCGTTCGGCGACCAGGACAGCGGGCCAGAAGAGAGGTCGAGCATCTGGCCGGCGGTGGAGAGGGAGATCGTCGACCTGGTCCGCGCGCACCGCTCGACGATCGTGTTCGCGAACTCGCGGCGGCTGGCCGAGCGGCTCTGCCAGCGGCTCAACGAGATCTATGCGGAGGACGTCGGCGAGGACTTCGACGGCGTCACCGTCCTCGCACGCGCCCACCACGGCTCGGTCAGCCGCGAGCAGCGGCTGGGCATCGAAGAGGACCTGAAGGCCGGGCGCCTGCCCGCGGTCGTCGCGACCAGCAGCCTCGAGCTCGGCATCGACATGGGCGCGGTCGACCTCGTGATCCAGGTCGAGTCGCCGCCCTCGGTCGCGAGCGGGCTGCAGCGGGTCGGCCGCGCGGGCCACCACGTCGGCGCGATCAGCAAAGGCGTGCTGCTGCCGAAGTACCGCGGCGACCTCGTGCAGTCCGCGGTCGTGGCAGAACGCATGCGCGACGGGCTGATCGAGGCGATGCGCTACCCGCGCAACCCGCTCGACGTCCTCGCGCAGCAGATCGTGTCGATGGTCGCGATGGATGAGTGGACCGTCGACGACCTGACCGCCGTCGTACGCCGGGCGGCGCCGTTCTCAACGCTGCCGCAGTCGGCACTCGACGCCGTCCTCGACATGCTCTCCGGCCGCTACCCCAGCGACGACTTCGCCGAGTTGCGGCCGCGCCTGGTCTACGACCGGGTCGCGCAGTCGCTGACCGGAAGGCCCGGGTCGCAGCGGCTGGCGGTGACCAGCGGCGGCACCATCCCCGACCGCGGCCTGTTCGGCGTCTTCCTCGTCGGCGAGAAGGCGTCGCGCGTCGGCGAGCTGGACGAGGAGATGGTCTACGAGTCGCGGGTCGGCGAGGTGTTCCTGCTCGGCAGCTCGAGCTGGCGGATCGAGGACATCACCCACGACCGCGTCCTGGTCTCCCCCGCGCCCGGCGTGCCCGGCAAGATGCCGTTCTGGCACGGCGACTCGCTCGGCCGCCCGCTCGAGCTCGGCCGCGCGCTCGGCGCCTTCCTGCGCGAGGTGACGCACCTGCCGCCGGCCAAGGCGCGCGAGCGCGCTGCGGCCGCGGGCCTCGACGAGCGGGCGGTCGACAACCTGCTCGCCTACCTCAAGGAGCAGCAGGCCGCGACCACGCACCTGCCCGACGACCGCACGATCGTCGTCGAGCGGTTCCGCGACGAGCTCGGCGACTGGCGCCTGGTCGTGCACTCGCCGTTCGGCGCGCAGGTCAACGCACCGTGGGCACTCGTCGTGGGCGCCCGGGTGCGCGAGCGCTACGGCGTCGAGGCGCAGACCATGCACTCCGACGACGGCATCGTGATCCGCCTGCCCGACACCGACGAGCCGCCGTCCGCCGAGCTGGCTCTCCTCGACCCCGAGGAGGTCGAGGCGGCCGTGCAGAACGAGGTGGGCGGCTCCGCGCTGTTCGCCTCGCGGTTCCGCGAGTGCGCCGCGCGGGCGCTGCTACTGCCCCGCCGGCGGCCGGACCGGCGTACGCCGCTGTGGCAGCAGCGGCAGCGGTCGGCGCAGCTGCTCCAGGTGGCCGGCAGGTACGGCAGCTTCCCGGTCGTGCTCGAGGCGATGCGCGAGTGCCTGCAGGACGTCTTCGACGTGCCCGGCCTCGTCTCGCTCATGAGCGACGTGCGGTCGCGGTCGGTGCAGGTGGTCGAGGTGGAGACGGCCGTGCCGTCGCCGTTCGCGCGGTCGCTGCTGTTCGGCTACATCGGCGCGTTCATGTACGAAGGCGACGCGCCCCTTGCCGAACGGCGAGCGCAGGCGCTTTCGCTGGACGCCACTCTCCTGGCCGAGCTGCTCGGCCAGGCCGAGCTGCGCGAGCTGATCGACGCCGATGCGCTGACCGAGGTGGAGCTCGAGCTGCAGCGGCTCACCCCGGAGCGGGCCGCGCGCGATCTCGACGGGGTCGCCGACGCGCTGCGGCTGCTCGGCGACCTCACCACCGCCGAGGCGATCGACCGCGGCGCGACGCCGCAGTGGCTCGCGACCCTCGAGGAGGCCCGCCGGGCGATCCGGGTCCGCATCGCCGCCGAGGAGCGCTGGGTCGCGATCGAGGACGCCGGCCGGCTGCGCGACGCGCTGGGCACCCCGCTGCCGGTCGGCGTACCGGAGGCGTTCCTCGAGATCGCCGAGGACCCGGTCGGCGACCTGGTCAGCCGCTACGCGCGGACGCACGGGCCGTTCCAGGTCGCGGACGTGGCGACCCGGCTGGGTCTGGGACCGGCGGTGGTCACCGACTCGCTGCAGCGGATGGCCGCGGCCGGTCGCGTGGCGCATGGCGAGTTCCGCCCGGGCGGCGTCGGCCTCGAGTGGTGCGACACCACCGTGCTGCGCTCGCTGCGGCGGCGCTCGCTGGCCAAGCTGCGCAAGGAGGTCGAGCCCGCGCCGGTGCAGGCCCACGCGCGGTTCCTGCCGTCGTGGCAGTCGGTCGGGCGCAGCGCCGGGCGCGGGCTGGACGGCGTCCTGCGCGCGGTCGAGCAGCTGCAGGGCGCGCCCGTGCCGGCCAGCGCGCTCGAGCGCACGGTGCTGCCCTCCCGGGTGACCGACTACTCCCCCGCGCTCCTCGACGAGCTGTGCTCGAGCGGCGAGGTGCTGTGGGCCGGCCAGGGCACGCTGCCCGGCAACGACGGCTGGGTCGCGCTCTACCTCGCCGACACCGCCGACCTGCTAATGCCGCAATCCACGCCGGTCGAGGGCGACATCGCCGCGAGCGCGCTCGAGTCGCTCGGCGGCGGAGGGGCGCTGTTCTTCCGCGGGCTCTTCGAGCGGGTCCCGCCGACCACCGACGCCGAGCTGACTGCTGTTCTGTGGCAGCTCGTGTGGGCGGGCCTGATCACCAACGACACCCTGGCGCCTCTGCGCGCCCGGCTCGGGCACAGCCTGCGCGTACGGCCACCGGCCGCGGCGCGCTACGGCCGCCGGCCACGGGTTCCGCTGCGCTCCGGTCCGGCCAGCGCGGCCGGCCGGTGGTCGCTGCTGCCCGAGCGATCGACCGACCAGACCCGCCGCAAGCACGCACTCGCCGAGGTGCTGCTCGACCGGCACGGCATCGTCACGCGCGGCGCCGTACAGGCCGAGCACGTACCTGGCGGGTTCGCCGCCGTCTACCCGGTGCTCAAGGCGTTCGAGGAGATCGGCCGCTGCCGTCGCGGCTACTTCGTCGAGACGCTCGGTGCGGCGCAGTTCGCGGTGCCGGGGGCCGTCGACCGGATGCGCGCGCTCGTCGAGCCGGAGGCCGCCGACCGCGGCGCCATCGTGCTCGCGGCCACCGACCCGGCCAACCCCTTCGGCGCGGCGCTGCCCTGGCCGGACCGGCTGGTCGCGGGTGAGGCCGGCCACCGGCCCGGCCGCAAGGCGGGCGCACTCGTCGTCCTCGTGGACGGCGAGCTCGTGGTCTACGTCGAGCGCGGCGGCCGCACCCTGCTCACCTGGAGCGACGAGCCGACGGCGCTGCAGCCCGCGGTCGATGCGCTCGCCCTGGCGGTGCGGGACGGCTCGCTCGGCAAGCTCGCCGTCGAGCGCGCCGACGGCGAGGCCGTCGTCACCACTCCGCTCGGCGCGGCGCTGGAGGCCGCGGGCTTCCGGCCGACCCCTCGCGGTCTGCGACTCCGGGGCTAGACCAGCTAGCTCGGCTCGCCCGGTGAGGTGCCGAGGCGGGCGACGACGTCGTCGACGTGGAGCAGCCGCAGCGCCTTGCCCAGGTCGGCGGTGAAGACCTCGCGTTCGCCGCGCTCCTGCATGCGCGCGAGCGCGTCGCGCAGCTTGCGCGACTCGGAGACCAGCGCGTCCGCGGCGTTGCGGCAGCCGTCGACACTGCTCGCCGTACGGGCCGGGTTGATCCGGCGCAGGATCTTGAGGGTCGTCATATAGCAGTCGACGACGTCGTGCTCCGCGTCGGTCAGGGCGGGCATCGCCTCGGGCATCGGATACTCACTTCCTCGTGGAACGGGCAGGCTGTGGTTATGCCCGAGGGTGACACGGTCCACCTCGCCGCGCGCCGGCTCCACGCGGCGCTCGCCGGCCGGCCGGTCGTGCGCAGCGACTTCCTGCTGCCCGCACTCGCGACCGCCGACGTCGCCGGTGCGACGATCCGCGAGGTGGTCGCGCGCGGCAAGCACCTGCTCATCCGGCTCGGCGACGACCGCACGCTGCACAGCCACCTGCGGATGGACGGCGCGTGGAAGCTGTTCGACCCGGGCGAGCCGTGGTCCGGCGGGCCGGCGCACGAGATCCGCGTCGTGCTGGAGACGCCGGAGAAGACGGCAGTCGCATACCGGATGCACGACGTCGCGCTCGTGCCGACCGCAGACGAGGGCTCGCTGGTGGGGCATCTCGGTCCGGACCTGCTCGGTCCGGACTGGGACGCGGCAGAGGCGGTGCGCCGTCTCGCCGCTGATCCCGACGCGTCGATCAGCGCCGCACTACTGGACCAGCGCAACCTGGCGGGCATCGGCAACGTCTACCGCTGCGAGCTGCTCTTCCTCCGCGGCGTCGCGCCGTGGACGCGCGTCGGCGATGTCGCCGACCTGCCGGCGATGGTCGACCTGGCCCGACGCCTGCTGGTGGCCAACCGCGACACGGGCCGCCAGATCACGACCGGCAATACGCGACGCGGCCAGGAGCACTGGGTCTACGGGCGGCACCGTCAGCAGTGCCGTCGCTGCGGCACACCGATCCGGCTGCGCCGCGGCGTGGTGCTCGAGGAGCGCGACACCTGGTGGTGCCCGCAGTGCCAGCCGGAGCCGGACTAGGCCGAGGCCTCAGCGCCTTCGGTGGGCAGGGTCTCCTGCACGGCGACCGACTGCGCGGGCGGCGGGGCGAGCATGCCGCGGACCAGCAGGTGCGCGCCGGCCTTGATCTCCGGCTCGGTGGTCGGCCACTGCGCGTGGCTGAGCACCCAGCGCAGCAGCGCGTCGGCGAGCCGGTCGGCCTCGTGCTGCGGGTGCACCGCGCCGGCCGCCTGCGCGAGCGTCACGTGGTGCAGCGTCGCCTTGCGCACCGACTTCCAGAGGGCGGTCTTGCCCGGCACGACCAGCCGCGCGAGCAGCTCGGGCTCGTTGCGCGAGAGCTGGCGGACCGCCTTGTGCTGGGAGAGCCAGGTGGCGGCACGGGCGGCCACCTCGGCCACCGCGTCGGCGGAGCCGGCCGGCGCCGACGTCGCGGCCAGCCGCTCGAGCAGGCCCTCGACCTCGGTCGCGACGAGCGCGCTGTACACATCGGGCTTGGTCCGGAAGTGGTTGTAGAGCGTGGCCTTGGCGACGCCGCCCTCGCGCGCGATGTCGGCCATCGTGGTCTTGCGGCTGCCGTAGCGCGCGAGGCAGGCCGCGGCGCCGTTGAGGATCCCCGCGCGCGCCCGCGTCATGTTGTTGCCGGCCCGGGTCCGCGCGCCCGGCGTACGCCGGGGAGCCGCCGAGGCGGCGGACGTGTCGCGTGTGGTGGGGGCGGCCGAGCTGAGGTCGGGCTCACTCATAGGGTGCGGGATCCCCTGTGGTCGAATTGGACGAAATGTGGTCCCGCAGTCCACCGCACCACAGCACCCGGGGTCAAGCCCGGGAGCACGTGCACCAGGAGCTAGGCGGCCGCGCGACCGGCGACGACGGCCGGCTCCGGCACCGGCAGCGGCGTCGGCTCGAGGCGGTAGAGCATCTCGGCCACCTCGACCAGCAGGTCGGGCAGGCGGGCGTCGAGCGCCCCGCAGATCGCCGCGAGCAGCTCGGACGAGGCTTCCTTCACGCCGCGCTCGACCTCGGAGAGGTAGCCGAGGGACACGCCGGCGTCCGCGGCGACCTCGCGCAGGCTGCGCTCCTGGTCGTTGCGGCGGCGGCGCAACGCGGCGCCGAGCTCGCGGCGGAGCAGACTCATGCGGACACGGTACAGCGCCGAGCCGACCTACGCCCTACGCCTTGCGCGAAATTCACCTGGCCGTCTCCTCCAGCGCCCCCAGGAGGTGCAGGCGCAGGAGGTCCATGGCCGCGACGGTCGAGAACGTGCGCACCAGCGGCCGGTCGCCGGGCAGGCGCAGCGCGCGGGCCACCGCCTGCGAGGGCGTCGCCAGGCCCACGTGCACCGTGCCGACCGGCTTGCCCTCCTGCTCGCTCGGCCCGGCCACGCCGGTGAGCGAGAGCCCGTACGTCGCCCCGCACCGCTCGCGCACGCCGACCGCCATCGCGATCGCCGTCTCGTCGGACACGGCGCCGTAGCTGTCCAGCACCGACTGCGCCACCCCCAGCAGCTCTGCCTTCAGCTCGGTGGCGTACGCCGTGATGCCGCCGCGGTAGACGTCGCTCGCGCCGGTCGGCGACGACAGCGTCGAGCCGAGCAGACCACCCGTGAGCGACTCGGCCACGGCCACGGTCTCCTCGCGCTCGCGCAGCAGGTCGAGCAGCACGGCCTCCAGCGTGTCGTCGTCGGTGCCGTAGACGGCATTGCCGAGCGCCGCGCGCGCGATCTCCTCCTCGGGCGCGATCAGTGCGAGCGCGGCTTCGCGGGTCGGGCCCTTCGCGGACAGCCGCACGCGCGTCTGGCCGCCACTGGCGAGGAACGCGATCGTGACACCGCCGGACTTCTCGAGTCGCTCGACCTGCTCGGCGAGCGACGCCGCGACCGCGCTCTCCCACCGGCCCGCCGTACGCAGCACGCGGTTGACGAGGACGGCGGGATTACCGGCGCGCTCGCGCAGGTCCGGCAGCACCGACTCGGTGAACATGGCCTGCATCTCGTGCGGTACGCCGGGCAGCGCGTAGGCGACGCCGCCGAGCAGCTCCATCTGCAGCCCCGGCGCGGTGCCGCGCGTGTTCGGCAGCGGCACGGCCCCCTCGGGCAGGTCGGCCTGGCGGAAGTTGATCTCGGGCACGTCGCGACGCAACGCGCCGAAGCGCGCGCGCAACCCGGCTTCGAGGTCTGCGTTCCTGCTCAGCGGAACCCCCGCGGCCAGTGCCAGTGCTTCGCGCGTCAGGTCGTCCTGCGTCGGGCCGAGCCCGCCGGTGATGACGACGGCGTCCGCGCGGCCGAGCGCGTCGCGCAGGAAGCCGGCGATGCGGTCGATGTTGTCGCCGACCACGACCGAGGTGACGACGTCGATGCCGGACTCCGCGAGCTGCTGGCCCAGCCAGGCCGCGTTGCCGTTGACGATGTCGCCGAGCAGGAGCTCCGTGCCGACCGCGAGGATCTCTGCCCTCATCCGGCTGCCTTGCGCGCTCTCTTCATCTCCGCCCGCGCGCTGGTCTGCCGCAGCGTCAGCGCGCGCGCGACGTAGTCGACACCGGTGACCACGGTCACGACCACCGCCGCGACCATGAGCCCGCTACGCCCCGTCGCCGCCCAGCCGGTGAGCGGCAGCAGGTAGAAGCCGATCGCAAAGGCCTGCAGCATGGTCTTCGCCTTACCCCCGCGGCTCGCTGGAATCACGCCGTGTCGGATCACCCAGAACCGCAGGGCCGTCACGCCCACCTCGCGGGCCAGGACGACGACGGTCACCCACCACGGGAGGTCGCCGAGCATCGACAACCCGACGAGCGCGACACCGGTCAGCGCCTTGTCCGCGATCGGGTCGGCCAGCTGGCCGAACGCCGTGATCAGGTTGCGACGGCGAGCCAGCTCGCCGTCGATGCGGTCAGTGAAGCTCGCGATCGCGAACACCCCCCACGCCGCGACCCGCCAGCCGCGGTCGTGACCGTCGCCGTGGAAGAGCACGACGGCGAAGACCGGCACGAGCAGTGCGCGCAGGACGGTCAGCGCGTTGGCGATGTTGACGACCGGCGCACCGGAGGGCGGGAGGGCTGCCGGGTCGGCGACCTCCGGCAGGTCCGGGTCGGTCATCGCACGCCTGCGAGCTGCGCAGCGGGCGAGGCGATCTCGACGAGCGAGGCGACCAGGTCGACGCCGTCGCTCTCGGTCACGCGTGCGGTGACCAGGTCGCCGACCTGCAGGCCGAGGCCGACGACATGCACGCTGCCGTCCTCCGGGCCCTGGTGGTCCGCGTGGCCCTCTCCACCGGCGGCGTCGAGCGACTCGATCAGCACCGAGACTTCAGCGCCGATCCGCTCCGCCGCGCGGTCGGCGGTGACGATCTCGGCAAGCGTGGTCAATCGGTCCAGCCGGCGGGCGATCGTGTCCCGGCGTACGTGACCGGGCAGCGCGACCGCCTCGGTGCCGTCCTCGTCGCTGTAGCCGAACAGGCCGATCGCATCGAGGCGTGCGCTGTCGAGGAAGCGCTCCAGCTCGGCGACGTCGGCCTTCGTCTCACCGGGGAAGCCGACGATGAAGTTGCTGCGCACGCCGGCCTCGGGTGCGACGGCGCGCACCTGGTCGAGCAGCGCGAGGAAGCTCGGCCGGTCGCCGAAGCGCCGCATGCGCTTGAGCACCGGTCCGCTCGCGTGCTGGAAGGACAGGTCGTAGTAGGCCGTGACGCCCGGCGTCGTGGCGATCGCCTCCACCAGGGAGGGGCGGGTCTCCGCCGGCTGCAGGTAGGCCAGTCGCAGCCGCACGATGCCCTCGATCGCGGCCAGCTCCGGCAGCAGGGACTCGAGCAGCCGGATGTCGCCGAGGTCCTTGCCGTACGACGTGGTGTTCTCGCTGACCAGGTGCA
>CAZYXZ010000010.1:20174-57044 GCA_964651395.1 uncultured Frankiaceae bacterium | reverse complement strand
TGTGCCGTCGCCGCGCATCTGATCCCGCTGCCCGGTGCGATCCGGCTGCTCGGCAGCGTGCCGGGGGTCTGGCCGGCGGCCGCCCGCATCGGCGTACGCCGGCAGGCGCGTGTGCTCGCGGACACCGACCGGGCTCGGGCACTCGCCACCGCCGAGCTCACGGCGACCGAGCGTGAGATCGCGGAGCAGGACGAACGGGTGGTCGAGGATCTGCTCACTTTCTCGGTCGAGCGGCTACCCGCGGTCCGCTGCGTCACCGGGCTGCGCAACGACTACCGCGTCTTCCGCGCGGCGCACCACGCGCCGCCGCCGAGCTGGCCGGCCGGCAGCGAGGTACGCACGCTCGTCATGCACGGAGACGCGGACACGGTGGTCGGCATGGATGCCGCCGAGTGGCACGCCGCCACGATTCCCGGCGCGCTGCTCGAGGTGTATCCGGGCACCGGACACGCGTTCCTCATCACGCGGCGCCGGGACACGAGCGCGCGGCTGGCCGCTTTCCTGGCCGGTCCCTCGTGATCGTGCCCCGCCGTTGGCACGGCGCTCTCGAGGGGTTCTACGGCCCGCCGTTCTCCCACGACGAGCGCCTCGACTTCGTGCGCTGGCTGGGCACCGACGCCGGTGGCACCGACTACGTCTACGCGCCGAAGCACGACCCGTTCCAGCGCGACCGCTGGCGTGAGCCGTACCCGCCCGAGCGCCTGGCCGAGTTCGCCGAGCTGGTGGCTGCCGGGCGAGCGGTCGGCGTCGAGGTGGGCTTCGTGCTCTCGCCGGGCCTGGACTGGCGGGCCGGCGACGAGCCGGCACTGGTCAGCAAGCTGCGCGCGTTCTACGAGATCGGCGTACGCAGTCTCGGCGTCGCTTTCGACGACGTCGCACCTGGTGGCGCTGAGCTCGGTCGTGCGCACGGGGACGCGGTGGCCGCAGCAGTCGCGGCCCTGCCCGACGACGTGCGCTGGGCGGCCTGTCCCGTCGACTACGCGACCGATCGCGTGACCGCGTACCTCGCTGCCTTCGCCGCGGCCCTGCCCGACGGTGTCGACGTCATGTGGACCGGCCCGGCGATCGTGAGCCCGGACGTGCCGGCCGCGGTCGCGCGCCGGCTCGCCACGGAGCTGGGCCGGCGGCTCGTGCTCGCCGACAACTTTCCGGTCGCCGACGGGCCGATGGCGGGCGTGCTGCACCTCGGGCCGTACCCGGCGCGTGACCCCGCCGTCGTCGAGGCGACGGGTGGCGCGCTGTTCAACACCATGGCGCTGCCGCGGGCGAGCCGGGTCGGCGTGGCGGTCGCTCTTCGTTGGTGGAGCGACCCGACCGGACATCGCGAGCGGCAGTGGCAGTCGGTCGTGGCCGGCGTACCGGGGCTCGCGCCGCTCGCCCGCGCGGCGCGCTCGTGGCTGACCGATCCGGCACCGGACCCCGAGCTCGCCGAGTGGGCCTACGCGGCGCTCGCCGGTGACGACCATCGGCTGGAGCAGTGGCTGGCGCGCGGCTGCCGGGACGGGCTGGATGTGGAGTGGGTCGCCGAGCTGGAGCCGTGGCTCACCGCCTGGGAGTGGGACGCCTTCGCGATCGCCTTCGTCCTCCACGCCCTGCGCGCGGGCGAGAACGGACCCGGGGGCGCGTTCGCCGTCGCCGAGGCCTGGCGCCGGGTTCGGCTGCAGGAGCACCAGCTCTTCGGCATCCGCTACGCGATGTACCCGGTGACCCGGCGCGAGGGCGACACGGAGTACGCCGACGAGGCCGGTGTCGTCGAGGGCGACACTCTGGTGGACCACATCTGCCGCCGCGCGCTGGAGATGCTCACCGGAGGTGCGTCATGACCCTGCTCGAGGCGCGAGGCATCGGCGTCTCCTTCGGCGGCGTCCGGGCGCTCGACGGCGTCGACCTCGATGTGGCGGCCGGGGAGATCGTCGGCATCATCGGGGCCAACGGCGCGGGTAAGACGACGCTGTTCGACTGCCTGTCCGGGATCACGCCAGGGGAGGGCGTCGTCCGGCTGGACGGCGTCGACATCAGCGACGCGCCTACGCACGAGCGCGCGAGAGCCGGACTCGGCCGCAGCTTCCAGGACGCGCGGTTGTTCCATTCGATGACCGTCCTCGACACGCTGCGCGTCGCATCGGAGTCGCGGCGCCCCGCCGGCAGCAACGTCGTCGCGTCCCTGTTCGGCCTGCCGGCGACGCGGGCCGCCGAGACGGCGGCCACCGTGGCGGCGGAGGAGCTGGTCGCGAGCTTCGGGTTGGCGGCGTACCGGGACAAGCTCGTCGGCGAGCTCTCCACCGGCACCCGGCGGGTCGTCGACCTGGCCTGCCTCTTCCTTGCGCGGCCCAAGGTCGTGCTGCTCGACGAGCCCTCCTCTGGGATCGCCCAGCGCGAAGCCGAGGCGCTGGCGCCACTGCTGCGGCGCGTCCGCGACGAGCTGGGCTGCGCGCTCGTGCTGATCGAGCACGACATGCCCCTCGTGCTCGGGCTGGCCGAGCGGCTCTACGCGCTGGAGACCGGACGCGTGATCGCGCAGGGCCGCCCGGAGCACGTCGTTGCCGATCCCGAGGTCATTCGTTCCTATCTGGGCGACGACCCGAGCGCCATCAACCGCTCGGGCGCCGTCGCAACACGGAGAAGAGGAAGAACGTGAAGCAGCGTCGGCTCATCCCCCTGCTGGTGCTGGCCCTGCTCGTGCCGGTCACCGCCGTCGGCGCCGCGTCGCCACCGGCCGTCAGCGACGGCACCGGTCCGCTCGACCGACCGGCCGACCTGGCCGCGGCCATGCGGTTCGAGGCGCTGATCCCGCACTTCACCTTCTACGGCATGGTCACGCCGCTGCACTACGACTCGTGGCCGCAGGTGAACCCCAAGGCGAAGCCCACGAACATGGTCGGCGAGGGCGACTCGGGCAACTACACCGGCGTCTACCTGGCCGGTCAGTCCTGGCGCTACGCGCAGGCCAAGGCGGAGCTGCGCAAGCTCGGGGCCAACCCGCTGGACCGCGGGCGGGGCGGGTCGACCGCGGTGCGGTTCTGGCGGGGCCAGCGCGACGAGGCCGCCGCGCGCGTGCGCCAGATGGTCGACTACTTCCACATCCTCGTGAACATCGCGAAGAACTGGCAGACGGAGCTCGAGCCCAAGGTCGACCACTCGAAGAACTACGACGAGTTCGGCTGGCTGTCCTACGGCGGCGGGGTCATCCCCGGCGAGGCCGGACTGCTGATGCGCACCTGCACCCCGGAGAAGGCGGTCTCCAAGGTGGCCGACCTGCGGACCAACTTCGCGCCCACCGGTGAGCTGATCGGGCCGCTGCCCTTCGACGACGGCAAGAACTACTTCTGCATCGGCTCGACGAGTCGCGACTCCTACGCCGGCACCATCTTCGGCCTCTCGGTAGCCCTGGACTTCTTCGCGACCGAGGAGAACCCGAAGCAGCGCGAGCTGCTCTCCGGCGATCTGATGGCGATCACGGACTACGCCCTCAAGTACCTGTGGTTCCAGCCGCGCCCGCACGGCACGGTGGCCAACCCGGTGTTCGGTCACAACGATCTCAAGGGCCCGGTCAGCCCGCTGTTCCAGCAGGTGCCGGGTCACCGGCTGAACATGCTGAAGACCGCTCGTCGCGGGGCCGAGCTGCTCGGCGACACCGCGAAGCTCCAGCGTTACGACGTGCTCTACCAGGCCGAGCTGGCCGTGTCGCTCTGGCAGGTGGCCGGGTCGCAGTTCGTCGACTCGCAGACCCCCCACGACGCCTACTACAAGTTCCAGCTGAATCTCATGTCGCTGTTCAACCTCGTGCGTCTCGAGACCGACCCGCTGGTGCGCGAGGAGATCCTCCGGGCGATCGGCGTGGCCGACGCCTCGCTCACCGACGACGGCAACGCGTTCTTCGAGGCGATGGTCTACGCGCTGACCCGTGAGCCGGACCGGCTGGCCGAGGCGGTGAGCCTCAACCGGCAGTGGCTCGACTACCACGCGTTCCACGACTACAACGCCCGCCGCGGCGTGACGCCGTTCATCCACGCCGTGCGCTGCGACATCACCACCGACCCCGGGCCGAGCGCGCCGCTCGAGAAGCGCCCGCTCGAGTGCCTGCCGAAGGACCAGACGGACATGATGGTGACGCTGCCCACAGGCGAGCGGCAGGAGCTGCCGTTCAAGCCGGGTACCGAGGGTGTCCGCGCGAAGCACCCGCTCCCCGTCGGGGTCCGGCGCCTCGCCGACTTCCTCTGGCAGAAGGACCCGACGGTCGCCACCGGCGACCACGTCACGCCGTGGCGCGGGCCGAGCATCGACTTCCTCGCGACGTACTGGATGCTGCGCTACTACAGCGAGGTCGAGCCGCCCGGCACGCCCAACCCGTTGCCGGTCTGGTCCGGACCGACCTTCCACTAGCCGGATGGCCTTCTCGTTCGTACAGGTCACCGACCTGCATCTCTCGCTGGGCGACTCGGCATACGGCGAGGGGCAGGGCGACGCGACCTACTGGATCGACGGCGAGGGACTGCACGACCGGATCGTCACGACGCCCGAGGTGCTCAGCGCGCTGTTCGACGAGATCGCCGCCCTGTCGCCGGACTTCGTCGTGGCTACCGGGGATCTCACGAACACCGGCAGCGACGCGGAGCTCGCGGCGTACGCCGAGATCGTGGCGAAGGCGCCGGTCCGCGTCGTCTCGATCCCGGGCAACCACGACCACGACAACCAGCTGACGCCGAACCCGGCGTACGAGGCGCGGGTCGGGTCGCGCTGGTTCTCCTTCGACCACGACGGCGTGCACTTCGCCGCCATCGACTGGTTCACGTGGCGCACGCGGCACGACCACCGCGAGCAGGAGGAGTGGCTCGCCGCCGACCTCTCAGCGCTGCCAGCGGGTACGCCGGTCGTCCTGCTCACGCATGACCAGATGAGCAGCAGCTTCTACGACCGGCTGCCGGTCCGGCCGATCGCGTCGTTCTCCGGCCACTGGCACACGACGCGCGTCGTGGAGTCGGCGGGCACGGTGCACTACAACACCGGCACGGCGACGTTCGGGGGGCTGGACTACTCGCCGGCCCAGTACCGGGTCGCCACCTGGGACGGCCAGCACCTCGACGTCCGCACCGTCGCACGCCCGGCCGGCGTCGGGCTCGGCCCGGCACACCCGCTCGCCGAGCCGGAGCCGGTGGGGGAGGGCAGTCTCGTCGTCTCGCGCGACGAGGACGGCCCCGGCGGATCGCTCGAGCGCCGGACTGGGGACGCGACCGACTGGGTCGTGCCGTTCGGCTCGGCGGTGAAGGCGCCGCCGCTCGTCGTCGGCGACGTCGTGGTCGCGGTGTCGGTCGAGGGCGAGGTCGCCTGCGTCGACGTGGCCACCGGTGCCGAGCACTGGCGCACACGCCTGCACGACGACCCGTTGCGGCTGTGGGTGCACCTGCGCCCGGCCACCGACGGGACGCGGGTCTTCGTCGGCGACGTCGACTGCTTCTGCGCGCTGGACCTCGCGACGGGTCAGGTCGTGTGGCGTCGCAGCGACCTCGGCCAGCGCGAGAACCTCACGTCGTTCAGCCACCCCGCGCTCGTCGACCATCGGCTCCTCGTGGCGTTCGCCGCGCAGGACCCGGCGCTCTGGGCGCTGGACCCCGCGACCGGCGCCACGCTGTGGCCGTACGTAGAGCAGGCGCGCTGCGTCTACGCCTGCCCGCCCGAGGAGCTGCCGGTGCTGCTGCCGCGGGTCGTCATGGCCGGCCTCACGCCCGACCCGGACGGCGAGGATGTGTACGTCGTACGGCTCGGCGCGCGTCTCGACCGCATTCGAGCGGCGACTGGTGAGGTGGTGTGGTCGGCACCGACGCGCGGCTGGTTCAACCCCGTGCCGCCGGTCGTCTGGGACGACGTGGTCCTCGTCGTCGAGTCGTACGGCGCGCTGCACTGCATCGGCCGGGACGGCACGCCGCGCTGGGTCGCCGACCTCGACGCCCCGGCACCGCAGGCGATGGGGCCGTACCGTGCCGACGGCCCGGTGCTGCTCTCGCCACCTGTCCTCGACGGCGACCACGTCGAAGTCACTGCCGTCGGCGGCGCGACGTTCCGCATCTCCCGTTCCGGCGCGGTAACCCAGCTCTAACCCAGACCGCTGAGATGAGAGTTTCAGCGACCGCTGAAACTCTCATCTCAACGGGGTCCTCAGGTGTAGAGGCCGTCGATGACGTCGGCGTACTTGTCGTGGATGACCGAGCGGCGCAGCTTCAGCGTCGGGGTCAGCTCGCCGCCGTCGGGGGTCCATTCCTGGTCGAGGATCGCGTACTTCTTGATCTGCTCGACGCGCGAGAACTGCTGGTTGGCCGCCTCGACCGCGCGCGCTACCTCGGCGTCGACGTCGACGTCCTCGCGCGGCGCCTCCGCGTCCAAGACGACGAGGGCAGTGAGGTACGGACGACGATCGCCGATCACGCAGATCTGGCCGACCAGCGGGCTCTCCTTGACCGCGTTCTCGATCGGCACCGGCGCGATGTTCTTGCCGCCCGCCGTCACGATCAGCTCCTTCTTGCGCCCGACGATGCGCAGCCGACCGTCGTCCGTCATCTCGCCGAGGTCGCCGGTCTTCAGCCAGCCGTCGCGGTCGATGACCTCCGCGGTGGCCTCCGGCTTGTTGAGGTAGCCGGGCATCAGGTTCGGCCCGCGGGCCTCGATCTCGCCGTCCTCGGCCAGCCGCAGCTCGACGCCGGGAATGGCGGGGCCGACGGTGCCGGGGAGCGCGTCACCGGGCCGGTTGATGTTCGTGACGCCCGTGGTCTCGGTCATGCCGTACGCCTCGAGGATGGGTACGCCGAGGTCGCTCCAGAACTCGAGCACGTCGACGCCGATGGGCGCCGAGCCGCTGGCGGCGAAGCTGCACCGGTCGAGTCCGATCTTGGCCACGACGGCCGCGCGGGTCTCGGGCGGCAGATCGGCCGGCGCCGCGGGCAACATGGCGGACAGCGCCGACATCAGCTTCTCCCAGACGCGCGGGACGCCCAGGAAGGCATGAGGCCGCGCGGCGACGAGTGTCGGCAGCATCAGCGACTGGTCGGCGCAGAACCACGTGTGCCCGTGCCGCACGAGACCGATGTAGTGGGAGAACAGCCGCTCCGCGATGTGCGCCATCGGCAGGTACGAGATGTTGTCGAAGCCCTCCTCGAACGACGTCACGCGGTCCAGCGACGCGAGCAGGAACAGCACGTTCGCCTGCGTCAGCACCACGCCCTTCGGCGGCCCGGTCGTCCCCGACGTGTAGATCACCGTGGCCGGGTCACTGCCGTCGCACTGCTCCGCCGCACGGGTGAGCAGCTCCGAATCCTCGGCCAGCCGGGCCTCCCCCTGCGCCAGCAGGTTCGCCCACGAGTCGACGTCGGCCCCGTTCGCGTCGATGACCACGACGGTGCGCAGGTCGGGCAGATCGGCGCGGATGCCGGCGAGGCGCTCCAGGGCAGCGACGTTCTCGACGACGAGAAGCGTCACGGCGGCATCGCGCAGGACGTAGGAGATCTGGTCGGGCGTGAGGGTCAGGTACACCGACACCGGGACCCCGCCGATGGTCAGCGCCGCGAGATCGGCCACCACATGCTCGGGCCGGTTGCCGGCCAGGATCGCGACATGGTCGCCGTACTGCACCCCGGCGGCCACCAGCCCCGCGGCGGCCCGGTCGACCTGGCCCCGGTAGCAGGCCCAGGTCGCGGTGGTCCACGCGTCGCCGTCGCGCCACGACAGCGCCGCGTCGTCGGCGTACTCGACCGCGTTGGTGTGCAGCAGGTCGACGAGGCGTTGCGTGCCGACCTCGGCGAGCAGCTCGCGGCGTTCCTCCAGGACACTCACTCCGCGGCTCCTCTCGTGTTGGCGCGATGCTCGGCCGTGGCGGCGAGTACGGCAATGCCGTCACTGCGGCTGGCCGTGATCCGGACCAGGTCGCCCTGGCGATCGCTGACGACGGTGAGGACGTCGGGGGGCGTCACCGCGGCGAGGAACCGGGCACTGACGCGCCGCCACGTGCCCTCGTGCGCAGCCGCGGCCAGAGCCAGGCCGAGAGTGGCACTCCCGTGCAGGATCGGCGCGTCGAGGCCGGCCGCCCGCGCGGCGTCCGGGTCGGTGTGCACGGGGTTCCAGATGCCGCTCGCCTCGCTGTACTCCAGCGCGTAGCCGGCCGCGACGGGAACCTGCACCGATGCGACGTCGCCGTCCGGCGTCTCGATGACCGGCGCGACGGCGTCCCCGCGGTCCGTCGTGGACAGCCCGCGCCAGAGCACGCCGGCGCGGGTCGTCCAGAGCGGGCCGTCCGCGTCCGCGGCGTCGTACCGGACGACGGTCAGTGCCCCGGCGCGGGTCGAGCGCTGGCCGACCACCTCCGCGGAGAGCCGGCACCGCAGTGGTGTGGACGCGTTCCGGTGCACCTCGAACGCGTGCCAGGCGTGGACGGCGTACCCGCCGTGGTCGCGCCACAGCGTCGCCCATGCCGGCGACCACGCGAACGGTGCGTTCCACTCGACGGCGATGGTGGTGATCGGATGCAGGTCGGGCGCGTCGACCTCGCACGGCGCGGAAGAACAGCCCACGACGTCGATGTCGCTCATCACGCGGAGGGGCTCTCGTCGACGAGCAGCTCGCGCACGCGGGCCACGAAGCGACGGCCGTGGCTCATCTTCTCCTCGTACCCGGACCGGAACGGGTCGGGTAGGTAGCCGTGGTACGCCGGCGCGAGACCGGCGATCAGGGCACGGTCGTCGCGTGCCCGCTCGATGTCGCGGCCCATCGCGTGGAACGCCTCGCCCGGCACGGACAGCAGCCGCACACCGCCGATCGACCACTCGAGCAGCTCCACGTCAACCTTGCGACCGACCGTGCCCATCAGCACCGACGGGATGGTGAACCCGGCGCGGATCGGTACGACGCGACGCGCGACCACCGACGCCGTGTCGGGGATCGGCTCGACGTCCGGCAGGAGACCCGCCACCGCATCGGCCACCTCCGTGCCCAGGATGCGCGCTGTCTCCCAGTTGCCGCCGGCGTCCGGCTCGGTGTGCGGGTCGCGCGCCGGGTTCACGTCGCCCAGCGCACCCGGCAGCAGGACCGCCGGCGCGCCCGTCAGTGCCGACGCGCTGCTGCGGAAGCTGGTCACCCAGTCGCCGGAGACCTCGGTGCACGTGACGCCCAGGGCTACCGGGTGGATGCCCACCGACGCGATGCTGCCGAGGCGCGTGCCGTCGGACCGGCGTACGTCGAGCACCGCGAACGTCGGGTCGTAGGGCAGGCCGCGGCGGTTCATCGACAGCTCGGCCGGCAGCGGAGCCCTGGCGTAGGCCAACGTCGCCGGCTCGCATCGCGCGAGCGCGTCCTGCGCCGCGGTGACGCAGCCGTCGACCAGCCGCTCGACGTAGCCCGCCGGGATCGGCCAGCCGATCCGGCGCACCGAGCGCGTCGCCGCAGGCCCGGAGTGGGTGTGCGTGCACGACGTGAGGACGTTCGCCGGTGATGTGCCGAGCGCAGCACCGACGGCCGCGCGGAGTGGGCCGGCCAGGTCCGCGCCGAGGAGCAGCAGGTCGAGCACCAGGAGGCACAGGGTGTCGGCGCCCGAGCGGAGGACGACGGCATGCGCCTCGAGGTCGTCTCGGATGCCGGTCGCCGGTCCCTTGCGGGCACCGAACCCCGCCAGTACGACGGGCAGGTCCGGCGTGATGACGCCGCGGCCGAAGCCGATCGAGACCGCCATGTCGTCGGTCGACGTCCTAGACCGCGAGCGTGAACGTCTCGGAGAGCACCAGTCCTGCCGCACCGAGCAGCCCGGCGTCCTGGTCCAGCGTGGACGGCGCGATGTCGAGGCTGTCCCGCAGGTGCGGGAGCACCCGCGCACGCACCCGGGCGAGGATCCGCTCGCACATCGCCTCGCCGCCGCCGACGACGTCACCGTGCAGCAGCAACCGGGCCGGGTTGATCAGCTGTATGAGGTTGGCCAGCCCGATGGACAGGTTGTCGGCGTACTCGTCGAGCAGCTCGGCTGCGGCCGGCTTCCCATCGGCGAGCGCCACCAGCAGCCGTGAGTCCATGTTCTCGGCGTCCGGCAGGCCGCGCGCCGCCGCCTCGCGACGCAGCCAGCGCAGCGTCGCGATGGTCTCCCAGCAGCCGCGCAGGCCGCACATGCAGGTCTCGCCGTCCGGGTCGACGCAGGTGTGCCCGAGCTCGCCGGTCATGCCGTCATCGCCGCGGTAGAGCAGCCCGCCGAGGACGAGTCCGACGCCGAGGCCGTGGCCGGTCTGCACGGAGGCGAAGGTGGTGCAGCCACGCCCGTCCCCGAACCACTTCTCCCCGAGAGCCTGAGCGCGCGCGTCGTTGTCGACGAGGACAGGAAGGACGAAGGCCGCCCCTACGGCGGCCACCAGGCCCTGGCCGACGGCGCCGGGCAGCTGGTTCGACCCCATCACCGTGCCGGTCCGCGCGTCGCACACACCGGGAACCGCGATGCCGATCCCGAGGATCGGTCCGTCGCCGGCGCCGAGCACGGACCGTGCGGCGGAGACGACCGCCTCCTCGAGCTCGGCGTTCGAGGCAGTGCCCGTCTCGCAGGGCACCGCCGCCCGGTCGACCAGCTCACCGCGCGCGTTGACGAGTGCCGCCCGTACCGAGCTGGCCGAGAAGTCGACGGCGCCGGACAGCCCGGCGTCACGGCGGAACCACAGCGGCCGGCCGGGCTTGCCGACCCGTCGTGTCGTGCGGTCCGGCTCGCTCTCCTCGAGCAGCGCGTCGTCGATGAGGCCCTGGACGATGACGCCGATCGTGGCTCGCGGTACGCCGGCCAGCCGGGCCAGGTCCGCGCGCGACAGCGGGCCGTGGTCGCAGAATGCCCGTAGCACCCTGGAGCGGTTGGCCTCGCCGATGTCGCGGTTCGTGAGCAGGACGGGACCCGGCGCTCCGCGGTCGTCGTCCGTCGTTGCCACTACCGGCTCCCGGCGCAATAATGTAACGTGTTCATACAAATATAACGCAGATGTGCTGTGATCGTCCCGTACCTCTCACGACCGGAGGCGAGTGTGACCGACCCGCGGGTGCGCCCGCTCGCCATCGTCATCTGCTGCGTGCTGGTCACCTCCGTGCTGTCCATCGGCCAGGTCCGCTACGAGCAGCGCCGGCTGGCCAGTCGCCATGATGCCGTGACCACCGACACCACGTCGCCGACCGACGGTCCCGAGACACCGGGCGCGTCGCCGTCCGACGGCACCACGCCCACGGCGTCGCCGTCCGGCGGGCCGCTGGGCACGCTGCCGACGCCCGGCTCGGCCAGCCGCGCCCCGGGCTCGATCCCCTCCGTCCGGCCGCCGGGTGGCGGCGCGGTGGGGGTCCCCGACTTCGGGCTGCGGACACAGGGCGTGACGGCGACGTCGGTCAAGCTCGGCGTCGACTACAACAAGTCCGGCTGCGGCGACTCGGCGGCGCTGGCCGCGGCTCTCGGGCCGGCCGTGACCGGTGATCCCGAGAAGGCGTTCAACGCCTTCACCCGGCACATCAACGACACCGGTGGCATCCGCGGTCGCACCCTCTCCGTCGTGACGGTCGACGACGGTGGCCTGCAGTGCCCGGAGCGCAACACCGCCGCCGCCATCGAGATGGTGGACGAGCACAAGGTGTTCATGGCCGTCGTCGGTCTCCACGAGGTCGGCGACGCGGTGATCCGCAAGCGCATCCCGATCCTCGGCGGCCGCGGCACGAAGGCCGAGCAGCGCGCTCGGGGCATCGGCCAGTTCCAGGTCTTCCAGGACGCCGACTCCGACTTCGCGACCTGGGCCAGCCTAGGCAAGCACTACATGAAGACCGGGCCCAGCAACAAGGCCTGCTTCGTGCACCCGGACACGCCGGACTTCAACAACCTCGAGAAGATCATGGTCGCGAGGATGAAGGACCACGGCCTCGCCTTCACCGACACGATCCGCTACGCCGACGACGTCTCGACCGGGCAGCAGCAGGCCACCGCGGCCACCATCCGGATGAAGGACAAGGACTGCAAGCAGGTCTGGTTCGTCGCGAACAACATCATCGCGATGATCTTCTTCACCAACGCGGCCGAGCAGCAGGACTTCCACCCGACGTACACCTTCACCGCGCGCACCGCGTTTGCCGACCAGCAGCTCGGCGGCTCGCTGATGAACCAGAACCAGTGGCGGAACTCGGTCGGGCTCAGCCCGCGGATCAGGCCAGGCGAGCACCCGAAGGAAGGCAACTGCAAGCGCATCTACGAGAAGTACTACCCGGGCGACGGCCAGTCGTCGTCGGCGTCCGTGACGATCGCGTGCGTCCAGCTGCTGCTCTCCGCCGAGGCGATGATCCGGGCGGTCGACCTCACCGGCCAGCTCACCGCCAACTCGCTCATGGTGGGAGTCAACGCGATCCAGCGCGACTTCTACTGGGATGCGCACGTGCCCATGACCTACACGATCCCGACGAGCATCTCGAAGCCGTTCGACTTCACCGGCTATGACCATCAGACGGTCGTGAAGTGGTCGCCGGAGACCGGCGACTACCTCTTCCCGGAGTACCCCAAGTACTGGCGCATGTTCGGTCCCAACGGCTCAGGCGGCGAGGACCTGCGCAAGTTCTACGGCCTCTCCTGGAAGAAGCCCGCTCGCAGGTGAGGCACTAGTGGATCTAGTGCTGCTCGGCCTGACCATCGGGATGGCCAACGCGCTGCTGGCCGCTGGGCTGGTCCTGATCCACATGTCGAACCGGGTGGTGAACTTCGCGCACGGCGAGATCGGCGCGTTCGCCGTCGCGATGATGCTGTCGCTGTCCTACCGGGCCCACTGGAACTACTGGGCGGCGTTGGGGACCACGCTGGCGGCGACCGCCGTGCTCGGCGGCCTGATCGAGCGCACCGTGATCCAGCGACTGTTCCGTTCCCCTCGGCTGATCCTGCTCATCGCCACCGTCGGCATAGCGCAGGTAGTCACCGTCGCGCGGCTCGTGCTGCCCAAGCCTGAGAGCAGTCAGGGCAAGTCGCTGTTCGCCGGTGGTGGTTTTCCGGTGCCGTTCGACAGTCCCAGCTTCACGTTCGGTCGCGTGGTGATTCAGCCGCAGCATGTGATGGTGCTCGTCGCCGGGCCGCTGCTCGCGCTCGCGCTCTGGGGGTTCCTGCGACACAGCGTGTACGGCGTCGCCATCCGCGCGTCGGCGGAGAACGGGCCGCGCGCTCAGCTGCTCGGCATTCCGGTCCGCCGGCTCTCCACGATGGCCTGGGTGGTCGGCGCGCTGCTCGCCGGCACCGGGGCGATCCTGGGCGCGCCGATCATCGGCTTCTCCTCGACCGAGGCGGTCGGCCTGTCGTTGCTCTTCCGCGGGCTCGCCGCTGCGACGGTCGCTCGGTTCGAGTCCGTCGGGCTGGCCTTCGGCGTCGGGCTGGCCTTCGGCCTGATCGACCAGCTGGTCTTCTTCTACTCCGGCCGCGGCGGTGTCACCGACGCGATCCTGCTCGGCATCGTGCTCGTGGTGCTGCTCGTCCGGCGGTTCGAGCGCCGCCGTACGACGGCCGCCGAGGAGTCGTCGTGGGCGGCCGCCGAGCCCGTGCGGCCACTGCCGCCGGAGATCACCGCGCACACGCGCTGGCGCCTGGTCACCGGTGCGGGCCTGGCGAGCGCCGCCGCGCTGCTGCTGGTCGCCCCGGCGTTGCTGAGGCCGTCGACGACGTTCCTGCTCGCGTCGATCGCCGTGGTGAGCGTCGTGACCGTCTCGCTCACGATCCTGACCGGGTGGGGCGGCCAGCTCTCCCTGGGCCAGTGGGCGCTGGCCGGTATCGGCGGCGTGCTCGGTTCGCGGCTGCACGAGGTGGCCGGCCTGCCGTTCTGGCTCGCCTTCGCCGCGGTGGGCGTCGCGGGGGGCCTGTTCGCGCTGCTGCTCGGCATCCCCGCGCTGCGGCTTCCGGGACCGTTGCTCGCGGTGGTCACCCTCGGGTTCGCCGTGGCGGCGAACTCCTGGCTCTTCGACGCGCCCTGGTTCCGTGGCAACGGCGTCCTGGTCCGGCCGGAATGGATCACCACGGACGTCTACTACTACCTGTGCATCGGCTTCCTGGCCGCCAGCGTCTCCGTGGTCCGGACGTTGCAGCGATCGCGGTTCGGCCGCAACCTGCTCGCGGTCCGGGACAACCCTGCGCAGGCCGCGTCGCTCGGTGTGTCGGTCGTCCGGACGAAGCTCACCGCCTTCGTCCTCACCGGCACGCTGGCGAGCCTCGCCGGGTTCCTGTTCTCGGCCGGCGTCCGCACCGCGAACCCGAACACGTACGAGCCGGTCCGGTCCCTCGGCCTGCTGAGCGCGGCGATCATCGGGGGCCTCGGCTCGGTCGGCGGCGCACTGCTCGGCACCGCCTACTTCCTCGGTATCCCACACTTCCTCGGCCGGTACTCGCCGTACTGGGGCATCGCCTCGACCGGCGTCGGTCTGCTGCTGCTCCTGCTCTTCCTCCCGGGCGGACTCTCCCGACTCGCGTTCGGTGCGCGTGACCGGCTGGCCCGGCTGCTCACCGGCATCGAGCCCCGCCCGGACGTTGTTCCCGACGAGCTGGTGCCAGAGCCGCTCGCCGAGGCCGCAGCATGAGCTTCCTGCGCAAGTACGTCGACGGCGCCGACCCGCGGCCGATGCTGGCGATGTTCGCCATCAACGCCTCCGACGAGCTCGACACCGCGACGTTCTTCTGGATCGCACCGCTGATCGCCACGACGTTCGACAAGAAGGTCGGCGACTTCGGGCTGGTCAACGTGCTCGTCATCGTGGTCGCGCCACTTCTCGCGGTCGCCGTCACGCTCCTGGCCGATCGGTGGAAGCGGAAGCCGGTCGTCCTCGCCGCGGCCGCGACATTGGGGCTCTTCTCCCTGGCCACCGGCTTCGCGACCGCGTTCTGGGTACTGGTCGTCGCGCGGGTCGGCTCCTCCCTCGGCCGCTTCACGAGCTACCCCGTGCAGCTGTCGCTGATGGCTGACTACTACCCGCCCGACGTACGCACGAAGGCGCTCGGCGTGCACGCGCTGGCGGACAAGTTCGGCAACATGTTCGGTGCGGCCGCCGGCGCCGGCATCGCCGCGCTGTTCGGCTGGCGCGCCGCCTTCTTCGCACTCGCCGTGCCGACGTTCCTCGCGATCTTCTTCGCCTCGACCGTGCCCGAGCCCCCGCGGGGAGCGTTCGAGGCGGTGCGGCAGGAAGAGAACCCACCGCTCGGCTCTGTCTTCCCGACGCTCTACGCCGTGCGCTCGCTGCGCTACATCTGGTTCGCCGCGATGTGGATCGTGGGTTCCCTGACGTTCGGCGCCGGGGTGGTGCTGCCGTTCTTCTTCAAGGAGGACCTCGGGCTGGGCACGTTCTCCACCGGTGCCGCGGGCTTGGTCGCCGCGGCCGGCGGCATCCCCGCCGTGTTCTTCGGCTCACGCCTCGCGCAGGACCGGCTCAACATCAGCCCGGCGACAGGCATGCGCTGGCTGACGAGCGTCGCCTTCGGCGTGTGCGCGCTCATGGTGCTCTTCGCGCTGTCGCCGAACGTCTGGATGGCCCTTCCGCTGCTGTTCGCCATCTTCGTGCTGCTCGGCCTCGTGGCGCCGCTGTTCGCCGCGATCGGCACGCTCATCTCGCCGCCGGAGCTGCGGTCCAGCGCCTTCTCCATCGGCCAGGTCGTAGGTCTCGGCGGCGTCGTGTTCGCCGTGATCGTCACGCAGGTAGCCGAGCACCAGGGCAACCGGTGGGGGCTGCTGGTCGCCGCCGTCTTCGCGCTGCGCGGCACGTTCCATCTCGTCACCGCAGGCAAGTACATCGACATGGACGTCGAGCGGCTCGACCCGACGCATGTGGAGGTCGAGCACCGCACCGACGCAGACGGGCGGCTGGTGCTGCTCGAGACGAAGGACCTCACCGTCAGCTACGACGGGGTTCAGGTGCTCTTCGGAGTCGACCTCAAGGTGCGCGAAGGAGAGATCGTCGCGCTGCTCGGGACGAACGGCGCCGGCAAGTCGACGACGCTCAACGCGATCTGCGGCCTGGTCGAGCCCGACGGCGGCAACGTGTGGTTCGACGGCGTGGCGGTGACCGGGGACACGGCCGAGCGGGCCGCAGCACGCGGGCTCGTGCAGGCGCCGGGGGGCCGAGGCATATTTCCCGGGCTGACCGTCGCCGAGAACCTGCGACTCGGCGCGTTCCTCATCCGCCGGGACAAGGAGCTCCTCGAGGCGCGCATGGCCGAGGTGCGCCAGCTCTTCCCCGCCCTGGAGCCGCTGCTCGGCGTACGGGCCGGCGCGTTGTCGGGTGGTCAGCGGCAGATGCTCACGCTCGCGCAGGCCTTCCTGCTCAAGCCGCGCCTGCTCCTGATCGATGAGTTGTCACTGGGACTGGCTCCGGTCGTTGTACAAGAGCTGCTCACGGCGGTCCGGCGGCTCAACGCGGAAGGCATCACCATCGTGCTCGTCGAACAGTCCGTGAACGTGGCGCTCACCCTGGCCGACCGCGCCTACTTCATGGAGAAGGGCCAGGTGCGCTTCGAGGGCCCGACCTCCCAGCTGCTGGCCCGAGACGACCTGCTCCGCTCCGTCTTCTTCGGCGGCGGCGTCCCCGACCCGGCACCGCAGCCCGCATGACCCGGAGGTCACCGTGAAGCCCGTCCACCGCCTGGCAGCGCTCGCCGCCGCGGTCGCCGTGGGCCTGCTCGGGGCCCCCGTGCTCGCCGATCCCTCGACGGACTGTCCCGCCGGCCCACTGGCCTGTGCCACCGACGTGGCCGCCGCCCTCGACATCGAACGGCGCAGCAACGACAACTTCCACTACGGCCAGATGCTCGAGATCGACTACCGCACCGCGGAGCAGATCCCCGGCGACGTCGCGAGCGCAGGGGCGTGGGGCGACTCCGGCCTGTGGACCGGGGTCTACCTCGGCGGCCAGTCCTTCCGGTACGCCACGGCGCGCTACCACCTTGCCAACCAGGGCCAGCTCACGCAGGAGCAGGTCGACTACTGGCTCACGCAGTACGACCAGTCGCGCGCGCGGGTCAAGGAGATCGTCGACAAGTACCACCTGCTCGCCAACATCGGCCGTGGCTGGCGCACCGGTGAGCTCGACCCCACCGGCCTGCTCGGCGAGCCGCCCGACTTCGGCGGCGGTGTCTTCGACGGCGAAGAGGGCCTGCTCATGCGCGGCTGCTCGCCGACCGACGCGCCGCCCAGCATCGGCATCGGGCAGAACAAGCGCGTCTTCGGGCCGTTCCCGTGGGAGGACGGCAAGCAGTACATGTGCGAGACCGCGCCGAGCCGCGACACGTACGCCGGCACGATCTTCGGTCTGCTGCTCGCCTACGACCTGGTCGGGCCGGACGAGCCGTTCATGCGCGCGCAGATCCGCCGGGACGTCCTCACCCTGGCCGACCGGCTGGTCCGCTACGCCTGGAACTTCCCGCGTCCGCACGGCCACATCAGCCACCCGGCGCCCAAGCCCATCCCCGGCGGTGGGGGACACGACTTCGACAACTTCATCTCGCCGCTGTTCGTCTACGTGCCACTGGCCCGGCTGAGCCTGGTGCAAGCCGCACGGCACGTGGCCTCGGAGGGTTCCTCCGACGAGCAGCTGTACTGGCAGGCGGTGTGGCTCGAAGAGCTGGCGACGCAGGGCCCGATCCTGGCCGGCTCCATGGAGGTCGACGCCATCCAGCCGAACGAGGGCTACTACAAGTACAACCTGAACCACCTCAACATGTCGACGTTGATCCGGCTCGAGCGCGAAGAGCCGCAGTCGACGCTGTTCCGCCAGGCGCTGTCGGTCATGGACCACACGACCCGCGACGACATCAACGCCCACTTCGAGGCGATCACGTACTCGCTGACCGGTCAGCCGGGCCGCCTCAACGACGCCGTGACCCACCTGCGGCAGTGGCTGGACTACCGCCACAACATCCACCAGGGACCGGTGGACAACGCCCCGGGCTGCGGCACCGGCTTCCAGTGCGTCCCCAACGACCAGCTGGACATCGACGTGCAGGGCGCCGTCGTGAGCGTGCCGGGCACGTCGACCAAGCTGCGCGCCGCGACGCCGCTGCCCGTGGCCGATCGCGCACCCACGGACTTCCTCTGGCAGCGCCCGCCGACCCAGCTGGCCGGTTCCGAGTCGCCGCGGCACCAGGCCCCGGGCATCGACTTCCTCACGCCCTACTGGATGATCCGCTACTACACCGAGGCGGCGCCGCCGGCCCTGGCACCATTGCCGGGATGGATAGGCCCCGCGCACCGCTGAGCCGCCGGACCGTGCTGGTCGCCGTCCTGGTCGGCGGGCTGGTGGCCGGCGGGCTGACCTACCTGTCGCTGCGTGACGCGAGCGGGCCCGCCGCCGTCGCCGGAGGCGCGCTGCCGACCCGGTCGCCGGCGGCGTACCGGATCGTCTACCGCGTCGAGGACCCCGCCGCGTCGCCGGTCGCGGTGACCACCGACGTGGTCGAGGTCGTCCGTCCGCACCGCTCCCGCCTGGCCCACTACGCCGGCCCGCCACCGGGTGGCGCGCGGCGCGGTGGCTCTCTGACCCTGGAGAGGGGCACCTTCCTCCTCGACGACCAGGGCAGGGCCCGCCTCGTGCAGGCGGTCGCGCCGGGCGAGTCGGGCGCCGACCTGCGGCTCGCGACGACGCTGGCCTTCGCCGAGCGGCGGCAGCAGGTACGCCGCGACGGCACCGGCGAGGTCGCCGGGAGGAGCTGCACCTGGTGGCTGTCCAGGGAGCCGCTCGACGTCGCCAACCCCGCTGCCGCGACGGACACTGCGCGGGTCCGCAGCTGTGTCGACGACGCGGGTCTGCTGCTGGCCGACACGTGGTCGCTCGACGACCACGTCGTCCGCACCCGCACCGCAGTCGAGGTGGCAGAAGCCGCCGACCTCGGGGAGCAGAGTTTCACGCCGCCGCCGCCCGGTGAGCCGCCGGCGGTCGCGGCGGTGGTCCGGCTGGTCGCCGCTCCGGTCGAGCCCGGTGTGGGGTTGCGGCTGCGTCCGCCGACCGGTCTGTCCCTCGTCAGCGCGGCCACGGTCCTGCTCGGGGACGCGCGGACCGGCCAGACGTTCACCCGCCGGGCCGTGTACGGAGGCGCGCAGGACCTGCTCGTCGTCGACCAGGTCCGCGCGCAGGCCGAGCCGCCGGCCATCGGGGTGGGTGAGCCGGTCGCCCTCGGTCCGGTCGGTCCCGGTGTCGTCCGCGCCACTCCCGGTGGCCTGGTCATCGAGGCGATGACACCCGGTCACGAGCTGCTTCGCATCCGCACGAGCCTGCACGAGGACGTCGTGCTGACCTGGCTGCGATCCCTGACGGTCAGTAGCTGACCGCACCTGCCTTGTCCCGGCGGAGCTTCGTGACCGCCAGGGCGAGGGTCAGGACCGCGAGGGCCGCGGTGGCCGCGACAACGAGCGGCTCACGTGGACTCTCGTCCGCTCCGCCGGCCGACAGCCGCAGCGGGGTCGAGACCGTCAGCGTCCCGCCGAGGAGGTCGGCCATCGGCTTGCGACACGGGTCGTTGCAGACGAGCAGCTGATGATCGCCCGGCGCCAGATCCGGCACGCGGAAGGTTGTGGTCGCGTGGTGCGGTCCGCAGAGGACGTCGCTGCCCGGCTCGCGCACCGGACCCGTGCGGAAGGCCACCTCGCCCAGCCTCGACGCTCCCGCGGTGACCGGCAGGCCGTCGGCGAAGCTCGACTGCTGGTCACCGCGCGCGAGGTACGCGTAGTACGGCCCGTCCTGCGGGCCGCCCAGGTCGGCGTTGTGCTCGTACCCGATGCAGCTCACCGCGGTGGCTGTGTCGCCGGGGGCGTAGCTGGTGCGGTCGAAGTGCAGCCACGCGCCTCCCGCGTGGGCAGGGATGGTGCCGAGCACCGCGCAGGAGACAGCCAGCCCGGACAGACCCGTCGCCACGTGCCGAATGACCATGGGCTGCCTCCTTATTCCTTCGCGCAGCATGCGCCCCGGCGTAGATTCCGGCCATGCCTGACGCTGGTGTCATAGACGTCGACTCGCACCTCATCGAGCCGCGAACGTGCTGGGCCGACCACATCGATCCGGCGTTCCGCGACGACGCGCTCGCGATCACCGACGACGAGCTCGGCTACGCCTGGCTGACCTGGCGCGGCGAGCGGCTCTACCGGGCCGACGTGCAGGCGCCCGGCCGCCCGTACGACATCGGCGCGGACCACCTGCGACAGGAGCAGGGACTGCCCGCGGAGATGTCGTACGACGAGCTGCTTCCGTTGTCGCACTCCGATCCGGCCGCGCGCGTCGCGCAGCTCGACGAGTGGGGCATCGAGTCGACGGCGCTCTTCCCGAACTACGGGCTGCTGTTCGAGGAGATGCTCGGCACCGACCTGCCGGCGCTGACCGCCAACCTGCGCGCCTACAACCGCTTCGCGGCGGAGGTCGTCGACGAGGGCAAGGGCCGGCTCCACGGAGTCGCGCACGTGACGCTGCGCGACCGGGGCTGGTTGCGGGACGAGCTGGCCCGGCTCGCGCACGACGGCATCAGCCTCGCGATGGTCGCACCGGCGCCGGTCGACGGCGTGCCGCTCGGCTCGGCGAAGCTCGACGAGGTGTGGGCGATGTTCACCGACCACGGCATCGCGCCGGTGTTCCACGTCGGCGGCTTCCGCCAGCCGCTGGACCCAGCCTGGTATTCCGACGATCCCGAGCCGGTCGACTCGCTGCTGTCGTCGGTTCTGCTCTATGTCGCGCCCGCGGCCGCGTTGTCGCACATGGTCCTGCACGGCGCTCTGGAGCGGCACCCGGCGCTGCGCCTCGGCGTCGTCGAGCTGACGGCCGGCTGGGTGCCATCGTTCCTCATGGCACTCGACGGCGCGCTCGCGTTCTACGTCGCGCGGCACGGACGCGGCGTCGCAGAGCTGTCGATGCAGCCGAGCGACTACATCCGCCGTCAGGTGCGAGTGGCCGCGCTCGCCTACGAGCAGCCCGAGCGGCTGATCCGC
Organism: uncultured Frankiaceae bacterium; assembly: GCA_964651395.1. Lineage (GTDB taxonomy): Bacteria > Actinomycetota > Actinomycetes > BP-191 > BP-191 > CAZYXZ01. The sequence continues at coordinate 36,093 of CAZYXZ010000010.1, read as the reverse complement.
GCGGCGGGCGACGTCTTCATGTACGGCAGCGACTGGCCGCACGCCGAGGGCATCGCCCACCCGCTCGACGACTACACGCGATTCCTCCCGCACCTGGAGGGGGAGTCCCGCGACCTGCTGATGGAGGGCAACGCTCGGTGGTTGCTAGGCCGGTAGCACGTCGAGGACGGCCGGTGCGTCCGGCGCCATGAGTGCCGTGACCACCCGGTCGGCCACGTCTTCCGCAGTCAGCACAGCCGTGCCGAAGGCCGGGTCCGCGGCCATCCACTCGCCGAAGTAGCGCGCCGCGAGATCCATGTCCCAGCCGGTCGCGATCGTCGTCAGGGTGGGACCGCAGGTGACCCGCGTGAAGGACACGTCGGGCTCCTCCAACCGCCAGCACTCCACGAGCTGGTCGAGCGCCGCCTTGCTCACGGCGTACGCCGCCAGCCCGGTCCGCGGCGCGCCAACCGCGTCCGAGGACAGGTACGCCGCCCGCCCACCAGTCGCGCGGAGCGCCGGCAGCGCTGCGGCGGTGGTCAGGGCGGCACCGCGGACGTTCGTCGCCATCACCGCGTCCCACACCGGCGTGGGTGTCGACGCGAGAGGCGCGAGCGGGAGCAGCGCGGCGGAGTAGACCAGCACGTCGAGTCCGCCGAGCGCCTCGACCGACTCGTCCACGAGCGCGCTGCACGAGGCGGGGTCGCCGACGTCGCCGGCCACGCCGACGGCCCCATCACCCGCCTGGTCGGCCACGGCCCGCACGTCGTCGAGCGAGCGTGCGACGAACGCGACCCGAGCGCCGCCCGCGGCGAAGCGCAGGCCGATCGCCCGGCCGATGCCCCGCGACGCACCGACGACGAGGACTCTCTGCACCGGCCGCCCCTTGTGGTCGCCGTACCTGCGCTGGCAGGGTCGGAGCATGACGCGTGTGTCAGCAACGGGCAACGGCGGGTCCGCGTTGCTGCCCGACCCCGAGCGCCGCGTCCGCCACTACCCGGTCATCTCCGTCGACGACCACCTGATCGAGCCGCGCGACCTCTTCGACGGGCGGATGCCCTGGCAACACGTCGCCGACGCCCCGCGGATCGTCGAGGACGACGACGGTCAGGAGGCCTGGCTCTTCGAGGGCAACCGCTACCCCAACATCGGGCTCAACGCCGTGGTCGGTCGCCCCAAGGAGGACTGGGCGATGGACCCCGCCCGCTTCGACCAGATGCGTCGCGGCTGCTGGGACATCGAGGCGCGGATCGCCGACATGGACGTGAACGGCGTGTGGGCGTCCCTGTGCTTCCCTTCGCTGATCGCCGGGTTCGCCGGCACCAACTTCTCGAGAGCCCAGGACCAGGACCTCGGGCTGGCCTGCGTGCGCGCGTGGAACGACTGGCACCACGAGGAGTGGGCGTCGCCGTACCCCGACCGGATCATCCCGTTGCAGATCCCCTGGCTGTCCGATCCGGTGCTGGCCGCCGACGAGGTACGCCGGAACGCCGAGCGCGGCTTCAAGGCGGTCAGCTTCCCGGAGAACCCGGCGCACCTGAAGCTGCCGTCGCTGCACAGCGACCACTGGGACCCGTTCCTCGCCGTGTGCGAGGAGACGGAGACCGTGGTCTGCCTGCACACCGGGTCGTCGGCGTGGACTGCGGTCAGCTCGCCGGGTGCTCCGCTGGAGCAGTTCGCGACGATGTTCCCGGTCAACGCGATGGCGGCGGCAGCGGACTGGGTGTGGGCGCGCATCCCGCTGCGGTTCCCGGACCTGCGGATCGCGTTGTCCGAAGGTGGCATCGGCTGGGTGCCCATGCTGCTCGACCGGCTCGACTATGTGCTGACCCACTCGGGGACGGGCGGCGACGGCCGCTGGGACGGCGACTTCTCGCCGAGCGACGCGCTGCGCCGCAACTTCTGGTTCTGCACGATCGACGACCCGTCGACGCTGGCCGCGCGGTACCGGATCGGGGTCGACCACATCATGGTCGAGGTCGACTACCCGCACGCCGACTCCTCCTGGCCGGACACGCAGGAGCTGCTCGCGCGTCGGTTCCGCGACATTCCCGCCGACGAGGCTGCGCTCATGACCCACGGCAACGCCGCCGAGCTCTTCCGCCACCCACTCCCTCCGGCCGATTGGATGGCTGATGCTTGACCTGCTGATCCGCGGTGGCACGGTCGTCGACGGGACCGGTGCGCCCGGCGTACGGGCGGACATCGGCGTACTCGACGGACGCGTCGTCGGCGTGGGGGAGGTGGACAGCCCGGCGGCGAACACGATCGACGCGGACGGCCTCGTCGTCGCGCCGGGCTTCGTCGACCTGCACACCCACTACGACGCCCAGCTGTCGTGGGATCCGACCGCGAGCCCGTCGCCGCTGCACGGGGTGACGACGGTGCTCGGCGGCAACTGCGGGTTCTCGCTGGCGCCGGCCGGACCCGACCACGCGGACTACCTCATGCGGCTCATGGCGCGCGTCGAGGGCATGCCGCTGGCCGCACTGGAGCAGGGCCTGTCGTGGGACTGGACCTCCTACGCCGACTGGCTCGGCCGGCTCGACGGCGCGATCGCGGTCAACGCCGGGTTCCTCGTGGGGCACTCGGCGCTGCGACGGGTCGTCATGGGTGACGCGGCAGTCGGCAGCGAGGCCACCGACGAGCACGTCGACGCGATGGGCGCCCTGCTCGACGACGCACTGGCTGCCGGCGCGCTCGGCTTCTCCACCTCGCGCGCCCCGACGCACAACGACGGCGCCGGGCAGCCCATCCCGTCCCGGTGGGCGACGGACGCCGAGCTGTACGCCCTCGCCGCGCGAGTTGCCGATCATCCGGGCACGACGCTCGAGCTGGTCCTGCCCGGCGCGCTCACCGGCTTCGGCGAGGACGAGACCGCGCTGATGGCCGGGCTGTCGCGAGCGGCGCAACGGCCGGTCAACTGGAACGTGCTCGGCGTCGGTGCGGCGAACCGTGATTTCGTGCAGCAGCAGCTCGCGGTCTCCACACGCGCAGCCGAGCTGGGCGGGCGCGTGGTCGCGCTCACCCTGCCGCACACGATGCGCATCCGCATGAACTTCCACTCCGGATTCGTGCTCGACGGACTGCCCGGCTGGCGTGAGGTGTTCGCCCTGCCGGTCGACGAGCGCATCGCGGTGCTGCGCGACCCGCAACGGCGGCGCGTGATGGCGGAGCAGGCGGCGAGCCCGGAGGCCGGCGTACTGCGCGCGCTGTCGAACTGGAAGCGCCTGGAGTTCGCCGAGACGTTCGACCCGGTGAACGACGGGCTGGCGGGCCGGACCGTGGGCGACGTCGCCGACGAGCGGGGCCAGGACCCCTTCGACGCCCTGCTCGACGTCGTCATCGCCGACGGGCTGAAGACGGGGCTGCGTCCGGCCGGCATGGTCGAGACGCAGGAGGACTGGGTCGCACGGGCCGAGGTGTGGCGCGACCCCCGGGCGATCATCGGCGGCTCCGACGCCGGCGCGCACCTGGACATGATGTGCGGCGCGATCTACAGCACCTCGGTCCTCGCGGACGGCGTACGGGAACGCCAGGTGATCGGGCTCGAGGAGGCGGTGCACCTCCTCACCGACGTCCCTGCCCGGCTCTACGGCCTGCGCGATCGAGGGCGCATCGCCGAGGGCGCCTACGCCGACCTGGTCCTCTTCGACCCGGACACCGTCGGCCACGGGCCCGAGCGCACCGTCCACGACCTGCCCGGCGGAGGCGCGCGCCTGGTCGCCTCCGCCACGGGCATCGAGCACACCGTCGTCAACGGCACGGTCATCCAGCGGGCCGGTGAGTTCACCGGCGACACCCCCGGCACCGTGCTGCGCTCCGGCACGGCCACCGACACCGTCACCCCCTAGCCCCCGGATTCCGCCACAGTGGAGGCTGCTGGCCCTATATCGGCCAGAATCCTCCACGGTTGGTGGCGTACCGTCGTCAGCAGGCGATGGGACCGAGGAGGTCGCGATGAGCTGGGCCGGGATCAACCACCTGGCGATGGTCACTCCGGACATGGAGGCGACCGTCCGCTTCTACCACGAGGTGCTCGGCATGCGGCTCGTGGCGACTCTGGGCAACGGCGACCCGAACGAGCCGTACCCGTACCGCCACTACTTCTTCCAGATGGGCGACGGCAACACGATCGCCTTCTTCGAGTGGCCGGGTGTCGACACCGGCGAGACCAAGCCGGCCGGCATCCCGGCGCCCGGTCGGCAGTTCGACCACATGTCGTTCAACGTGGAGAGCCTCGAGGAGCTGCTGGCCCTGCGGGCGCGGTTGGTCGAGGCCGGCATCCACTGCTCCGAGGTCGTCGACCACACGATCATCTACTCGATCTACTTCGACGACCCGGTCAACGGCGCGGCGCTCGAGGCGTCGGTGTGGGTGCAGGACGTCGGTCGCGTCGAGTACTGGGGCGATCCCAACCCCACGACCACCGCCGCCCGGATCACGAAGGAGCGCGACCCGCACGCCGTGCAGCCGGGCGGCCCGGCGAACGCCGTCTAGCCCTTCGGCAGGTCGGAGTACGGCCTCGCGTCGGCGGGTGCGGTCACGGTCACGGGCTGATTCACTCGCCCGAGCCCGAGGTCGAGCACGATCTCGACGGGCACGAGCGCGCGCAGCGCCGCGGGCAGCCGCGCGGTGTCCGACCCGCCGAGCCGAATGGTCAGCAGAAGCCGGCGAAGCAGCCGGTCGTCATGCCCGGTCGTCACGACGGCCGTCGCGTCGGTGACCGCGCGGGCGATCTCCTGCCGTCCCTGCTCGTCCATCTCAAGCCCGCCGAGGCCGCCTGCCCCCACTCGCCGCACGAGCGCGTCGAGGTCGGCCAGTGCCTGCGCGACGTCCACCCGGGCCGTGATCGTGTCGACGTCACCGGCGGTCTCGGTCTTCGGGTCGAGCATCCACGTGTCGAGGCGCAGCTGACCGAGGCCGGACGGGGCAGCGGATCCTTCGGCTCGGCGGAGCGCGGCCACGCGCTCGTCGGGCAGCCGGTAGGCCGTACCCTTCACCTCGGCGTAGGCCGCGTCGCCGGTGGACAGCAGGGTTGTCTCGCCCTGGTTGGCACCGGCCAGCTGCGTGTAGGTCAGGCGGGCCACCGGCAGCTTCCCCGGCTCCGCGAGCTGGAACGGCCCGCCCAGACGGAAGCCGACCTCCTTGGTCGGCGCCGTGCCCTTGCCGATTGCGGTGAGCGAGAACTCGAGGTCGGCGGAGCGGATCTTGCCGAGGTTCGCCGCGGTCTGCCCGAGCGGAGTGCTCGGCCCGTCGTCGCCGCAGGCGACCAGGCTGAGCGCCAGGAGGACGCCCACCACCAGGCGTCTCACGGCGTCGGGCTCTCGCTGGGCGATTCCTCCGGGGCGGTCGGTGTGGCGGCAGACACCTCGGGCTCGCTCGGTGAGGGCGACGCGGACGGCGAGGCCGTCGCGGAGGCGGTCGCCTCATCGTCCGACTTCACGTCGGCCTTCTTCCCCTGCTGCGGCACCAGCTCGGTGGCCAGCACGGACTTCAGCTCGCCGACCAGGCGGCGCACCTCCGCGTCGATCTCGGCGAGGCTCATGTCCGGCGCACGCTTCTTCAGCTCTTCGAGCTCGTGACGGATCTTCGCGATCCGGCGGCGGCCCTCCGCGGTCAGCTGTACCGGACCGTTGGTGCCGATGACGATCTGGTACGCCGCCGCGAACGTCTCGCATGCGGAACAGTTCTCGTTGATCGCAATGGCTACGTTTTCCGGCGCGACCGTCGACGGCTCGTTCGTGACCAGCACCACCTGGATCGCGATGGCGATCGTCTGGCAGTCCTCGCACGACGCGTAGGCCGCCGCACCGTTGCTGTGGTCGACCACCTCACCCGCTACCTCGCGGATGTCGAAGGCCAGTCGGAAGATGTCCGCCCCGTCGTGCGTGTTGATCGCCACCGCGGCGTTGTCCTCGCCGGCGAGTGCCGGGGTGGCAACGGCCAGCGGGCCCGCGACCAGGCCGAGAGTCAACGCTGCCGCAGTGACCAGGCGGCGCCAGGGTGTCATGGGCTCGCTCCTCATGGTGTGCCGCTCGGCGAGGGGTCGAGCGGAGTGGCGGATGGGTCCGGGTCGGGCGTCGTTGACGCGGACGCGTCGCCGCTCGGGGATGGGCTCGGGTCGGGAGACGGGGTGGCATCCGGCGAGGGGGTGGTGGTCGGTGTCGGCTCGCCGACGTACCCGGGTACGCCGCCCAACGGCTCTCGCTTCGGCCGCACCCCCGTGCGTTCGCCAGGCTCGCGCGTGACGACGGCGACGCTCTCCTGGAAAGTGCCTCGCTCGTCGCGGCGGATCGGCTGGTAGTCCCGGCTCGGCCACCACGCGTACCCCAGACCGCCGAGCAGGGAGGCGGTCAGCACAGTCACCAGAGCACGCCGAGGTACCGAGCCTGAGGACCAGTGCCATGCGCTCATCACGCCTCGCTGGCCGATGCGGGCGAAGGTGTAGACCAGACCGACGATCGGCAGTGTCAGCAACAGAGCCTGCACGACACCGGCGCCGGCCGTGCCATAGCCGCCGGAGGACCAGGCGGGCCCGATCTGGTCCCAGAGTCGGTGCAGAGAGTCGAGCGCCGTGCCGACCATGCGGGGGAAGTGCATGAGGATCAGACCGAGGTTGAACAACAGCACCGGTACCACGACGAGAACCCACGTGGTCACGGCTACGCGTACCCACGGCTTGAGCTCCTCGACCCGCTCGTCGGTGCCCGAACCCGGCAGCGCACTCTTGAGGATCGGCTTCATGCGGAGGAACAGGTCGGGTACGCCGGTCAGGTCGGCGACGATGTAGTACCCGTCCAGCCGGAGGAACGGCAACAGCTGGTGCACGATCTCGATCTGCTGCACGGCGATGACCAGCAGCAAGGGCTCGAACCGGGTCGCGCCGTACAGCGCCGCGAGGCCGAGGCAGTAGACGATGTTGAAGTACACGCCGCCGAGGTCGGTGCGGAGCCGGCCGGCCTTGCCCAGCCGATAGGCGTCGGTAACGTCGGTGTAGAACGCGGGCCAGGCCACGTACACGCCCGCGCCCATCACGCCCGGCCGCGCGCCGCCGTACTTGCAGCCGACCGCATGGCCGATCTCGTGGAATGCCGCGCCGACGACGATGAAGCCGAAGATGAGCAGGAACAACGCCGGGTTGTACATCGTCTCGCGCATGCCCTGCGCGATGCCGTGGCGGAAGAACAGCCATACGTCCAGGGCGATGAAGGCGGCGATCGCCGCCACGATAACCGGCGGGAAGAACAGCGGGTGGAACACCGTGGTGATCGCGTTGACGACCCGCTCGGGCACGACGCCGGTCTTGAAGCGCAGCGCGAGGAGCGGGTCCAGGACTTGAGGCTGCTCGTCGGGGTCGTTGGACGCGATGACGCCCAGTGGTCGTAGCTTGCCGAGCAGCGTCTCGACGTTGTCAGCACTGACCGTCTTGTCGTACTCCTCGCTCACTTGCTCGGCGATCGCCGCGGCATCCCGCTGGCCGTCCGCGTTGTCCGCCACGAGGTAGAGCAGATGGCTCAGCTGCACGACCTGGCCGTCCTTGCGCCGTGCCAGGTAGTGCGGCTCCTTGTATCCGGAGCCCTCGTACTCGCCGATCAGGTCGATCCCGTCGGCCAGTCGCGGAGGTCCGGACTGCACCGATGCCGCGGGGGCAGGGCGGGGCGCGGGGACACCGCGGTACTGCGGCGGCGTGTCTTTCGCGGTGCCGCGCTCGTCGATGACCGTCACTCACACCTCTCCGGGACTGGACCTACGAGACGAGGGGCATCCCGGCCGGAGCCCCTCGCCTCGAAGTGCGCGCTGCCTACGTGGACTGCGTGATGTCGACGTTCTGCTCCGCGTTCGCGTAGGCGATGGAGTTGTCGGACAGGACGTTCGCGGCGACGGCGGCGTTCACCGGCGCGGCCAGGTTGGCGTTGATCAGCGACATGGCCTCACGGTCGGGCAGCTCCTCGCCGGACTGAGCGGCGAGCTCCTCGTCGGTGAGCTTGGCGCGGTCGAGGTCCTTGTTCGGTGCCTGCTTCGCCATCTCTGCTCCTCCTAGATGCCTTGGTCGATGTCGGCGGTCTGCGTGGCGTTGGCGATCGCCGTAGCGTCGTCGGACAGCACGTTGGCGGCGACGGCTGCGTTCACCGGGGCCGCGAGGTTCAGGTTCAGCAGTGACATGGCCTCCCGGTCGGGAAGCTCCTCGCCCTGCTGCGCCTCGAGCTCCTCGGCGTCGAGGCCGGTCGGTTGCACCTGACTGCGGTCGTTGCCCATGCGGGTGGTCCCTTCTAGGTGGCCTGGTCGATGACGGAGTCCTGGGTCGCGTCGGCGTACGCCACGGCACCGTCCGAGAGCACGTTCGCCGCGACTGCGGCGTTCACAGGGATCGCGATGTTGGCGTTGATGAGCGACATGGCCTCACGGTCCGGCAGCTCTTCGCCCTGCTGCGCCTCAAGCTCGTCGGCGGTGAGCTCAGTCGCCGGCTGGGGGTTGCGGTCCTGTGTCATCGGCTGCTCCTCTGCGTGTGCGGCTGGACTGGACGACCCGGGTGCTCTGCCGGGACGTGACGCGCGAGCTCCCGTCACCCGAGTCGCTGACCACCGCGTTGATGTCCGCGGCGACGTTGATGCCGTCCTGGCTGTAGCGGATGCTCCGGCGGACGACTTTCGGATCGGTCATGGCGTCGGTGTTCCCCCGCCCCGGATACCGGGACCTCAACGCAACGGCAGGAATGGGTCACCTGCGCGTCTGGACCCGCGCCGCGGAGCCAGGTTTGGGACTTGGGGTGTCGGCTGCCGCTCCCATCTGCCACGATCGAGTCCTGACGGCGCGCTGGGAGGCGGGACGTGACCGACTTCGCAGTTGCGGTGACGCGCGACGAGGGCCAGTGGGACGTCGCGCTGCTTCCCGAGCGGCTGGCCGAGGACCTCGACTCCCTCCTGGTCGGCCTGCGTTCCCAGGCGCCTGGGGACATCGGGGTGATCGGCCTCGTGAACGTCGCGGACGAGTTCTTCGTGGCCATCCGCGTGCACGGCGGGCGCGAGCGGATGCTGCTCAGCGACGCGACCGCGGCGGCGGCCTGGGACCTGGCCGCGAAGGTCATGGACCGGCTGGACATCGAGAAGCCGGGCGACGACGACATGGACGACGTCTGGCCGGCCGGCGACCTGTCCATCTTCTCGGACATGGGCCTCGACGAGATGGAACTGGGGATGCTCCTGTCCGATCTCGACGCGTACGCCGACGAGACGCTGGCCGTGATCGCGCGACGACTTGGCTTCGCGGAGGTTTACGACCGCGTGGTCGAGGGAGCCTTGCATTAGATTCCTGGCCTCACTCCCAGCCTGATCCTGAAAAGAGCGTCGTCTCGTGGCCCTGTACTTCGCCGCCATCGTCGGCCAGTCCGGCGACGTCTGGATCGGCCGTGAGGTCGATCTGGACACGGTCGAGGATCTCGACGCGCTGGCCGACCTCATGCGCGACACCATCGAGGACGGCCCAGCGCTGTTCTTCCTCGAGGAGGACGACGAGTACGTCGCCATCGTCCGCGTGGACGGCGACGGCGACGCCCGCACGTTCATCTCCGACGAGCGGGCCGTCAACACCTCAGCCCACGCGGCGATGGTGATGGAGGACATCACCGTCACCGAGCCGGAAGAGGACGAGGAGGAGGGCATCCGCCCTGAGGCGGTGCCGTTCGGCGACGCCGACCTCGTGGCCAGCTTCGGGGTGCCGGCGGACAGCCTGCTCGCGCTCTGCGCGGAGGAGGGTCGGCTGCCCGCCGACGTCATCACGGCCATCTGCGAGAAGGCCGGCTGTGCCGACGTGCTCGACGACCTCCGCGGCTGACCTGTCCTCCTACCCGGCCGCGATGCGCGCCGCCCTCGACGAGGCGCGGGCGGCACTCGAGCACGGTGACGTCCCCGTCGGGGCGGTCGTGGTCGACGCCGAGGGCGGGGTGCTCGGCGCCGGGCACAACGAGCGGGAGCTCACCGGCGACCCGACCGCGCATGCCGAGGTGCTCGCCCTGCGCCGCGCGGCCGCCGTCGTCGGCAGCTGGCGGCTGACCGGGTGCACGCTCGTCGTGACGCTCGAGCCCTGCACGATGTGCGCCGCCGCGGCCGTGCACGCCCGCGTGGACCGGCTGGTCTACGGCGCCGTCGACCCGAAGGCCGGCGCGGTCGGGTCCCTCTGGGACGTCGTCCGCGACCCGCGGCTCAACCACCGGCCCGAGGTTCTCGCCGGCGTCATGGCCGACGAGTCGGCCGAGCTGCTCCGCGCATTCTTCGCCGAGCACAGGGTCGGTTAGTGGTCTGGCGGCGAAATGCGGTGGTGGATGCGGCTTGGGTCGTCGCAGGCCACCGCCAAGCCATTTCGCCGACAGACCACTAGGCTCCCCCGCGGTGGAGTCGCGTAGTGGCCGAGCGCGCACGCCTCGAAAGCGTGTGACGGTGCAAGCCGTCCGTGGGTTCAAATCCCACCTCCACCGCCAAGGCTGACCGGCCCGGCCCGGGCCCACCGCTTAGATGAGTCCGTGGCCGCTCGCACCGTCGTGACTGCCGGGGTCTCGCACCCCGGCCCCTGCGGTGTGCGCGACGCGTCCCTCGTCCTCGACCGCGAGCTGCAGGCACTCGGGTACGACGTCCAGCGGGTCTGGGTCGAGCAGCCTCCGGGGTCGACCCGGTTGGGTGGCCTGCGTTCCGGTCTCGCGCTGCTGCGCGAGCTGCGCGCCGCGTCGACCGGCCACGCGCCGGTCCTGCTGCACTACAGCGCGCCGGCGATGGGTCTGCTGGAGCCGCTGCTCCCATGGCTGCTCGGCCGAGCCGCACCCGTCGTCGTTCTCGCCCACGACTACCGCGCGAGCTCGCTCGCCTGGTGGCTGCTTCGCCGGCGTGCCCACCGCATCGGCGTGACCGCGGCGCCACCGGGGTCGGCCGTGCGTGGCCGGCGCGCGGTCGTCGTACCGATGTGGAGTGCGCTGCCGGCGCCGAGCACGCCGCGTCAGCTCGTCGTGCACGAGCCGCCGCGCCTCGGCGTGTTCCGCTGGGCCCATGCCACGGCGGCCGAGCGCGCCCTGGTCCTGGGCGCGATCGCCGACCTCGGGCGTCCTGTGCAGCTGGTGCTCGTCGGTGCCCGCCACGGGAATCGCGCCGCCGGCGACTGGTACGTCGACGCGCACGCGTTCGGGCTGCCGGACACGGTCGACCACACCGGCGAGCTGGACCTGCCCGGCCTGGCCACGGTCCTCGACGGCCTGGACCTGCTGCTGTCCGTCGACCTCGCCGGCGTCACGTCCGGGCGCGCGACGGTCGCGGCAGCCCTCGCTGCCGCGGTGCCGGTCGTCGGCCTCGACGGACCCGCCACGTGGGCAGCGCTGCGCGCGGCCGAGGCCGTGGCGCTCGTCCGGCCGGACACGGTCGCGCTCGCCGCCGAGCTGCGCCGCCTGCTCGACGACGACCTCGCCCGCCGCGCGCTGGGCGCGCGCGCACAGGAGTTCTCGCGGACCAACCTCGAGCCGGCCGTGGTGGCGGCCAGCGTGGCGGTGCTGCTGTCCTGACCGCTGCCTCGCCTAGCCTTTCCCCATGACGCAGGGCTGGTGGGCATTCGTCGGCATCGCCGCGCTGCTCACGGTCACGCCGGGTGCCGACATGGCCCTGGTGACGCGCAGCGCGGTCAGCGCGGGTCGGCGGCCCGCGTTCTTCACCACCTTGGGCATCTGCACGGGGCTGCTGGTGTGGGCCACCGTGTCCGCGCTCGGCCTGGCCGGGCTGCTGGAGACCTCCGCGACGGCGTACGACACGCTCAAGCTGGCCGGTGCGGCGTACCTCATCGGCCTGGGTGCGGTGAGTCTCTGGCGAGCCCGCCGCGACCCGACTGCGCTGCCGGAGGACGCCGCGCCGGTCAGCCGTCGCAGCGTCCAGGCCTACCGGCAGGGGCTGCTCAACAACCTGCTCAACCCCAAGATCGCGGTTTTCTACTCGTCGTTCCTGCCGCAGTTCGTGGGGCCGGACGATCCCGTGCTGGCGACGTCGCTGCTCCTCGCGGCGGTCCACGCCGTCATGGGCGTCGCCTGGCTGACCGGCTACGCCTGGGCGCTGACCCAGCTGGGCGCCGTCCTGCGCCGGCCGCGCGTACGCCGGGGACTGGAGGCGTTCACGGGCACGGTCCTGGTCGGCTTCGGGCTGCGATTGGCGCTCGCGAGTCGCCACCCACGGTGAGTGGGCGGCGCCAGTGGCGGAGGATGCGAGATTCGAACTCGCGAGGGGTTGCCCCCAACACGCTTTCCAAGCGTGCGCCATAGGCCAACTAGGCGAATCCTCCGCCGAGGAGGATAACCACCAATTGCCCGACCCCAACTGTCGCAGGGCGCCACTAGACTTCCGAGCGGACCCCTCGTGCGGCGTACATCCTGTGAACTCCCCCAGGGCCGGAAGGCAGCAAGGGTAAACGGGCTCTGGCGGGTGCGCGGGGGGTCCGCTACTCCATCCGCCGCGAGGGAGGCACTGTGAGCCTCGCGCTCTACCGCAAGTACCGCCCGCAGACCTTCGCCGAGGTCGTCGGTCAGGACCACGTGACCGGCCCGCTCCAGCAGGCCTTGCGCGGCGACCGGGTGCACCACGCCTATCTCTTCTCGGGCCCGCGCGGCTGCGGCAAGACCTCCAGCGCCCGCATCCTCGCCCGGTCGCTGAACTGCGAGCAGGGCCCCACCCCGGACCCCTGCGGCAAGTGCGACCAGTGCGTCGCGATCGCCGACGGCACCAGCCTCGACGTGGTCGAGATCGACGCCGCCAGCCACGGCGGCGTCGACGACGCGCGCGACCTGCGCGAGCGCGCGTTCTTCTCGCCGGTCTCCGCGCGCTACAAGGTCTACATCGTCGACGAGGCGCACATGGTCACGTCGGCCGGCTTCAACGCCCTGCTCAAGGTCGTCGAGGAGCCGCCGGAGTACCTCAAGTTCATCTTCGCGACCACCGAGCCGCAGCAGGTGATCGCGACCATCAAGTCGCGCACCCACCACTACCCGTTCCGGCTGGTGCCGCCCGCAGCGCTCACCGAGCACCTGGCCAAGCTGGCCGAGCAGGAGGGCGTCACCGTCGACGCGCGGGCGCTGTCCCTCGTCGTACGGGCGGGCGGTGGCTCCGTCCGCGACGCGCTGTCGGTGCTCGACCAGCTGCTGGCCGGTGCCGGCTCCGAGGGCGTCACGTACGAGCTGGCCCGCTCGCTCCTGGGCGTGACGGACGCGGCGCTGCTCGACGAGATGATCGACGCGTTCGCGGCCCATGACGGCAAGGCCGTCTTCGGCACCGTCGCGCGGGTGATCGACGCCGGTCACGACCCGCGCCGGTTCGCCAGCGACCTGCTCGACCGCTGCAAGGACCTCATCGTGGTGCAGCGCGCGCCGCAGGCGGTCGACGAGGGCCTGCTCGACTGCCCGCCCGACCTCGTCCCGCGGCTCGCCCAGCAGGCCGCCTCGCTCGGGCCGGCGGAGCTGTCGCGGGCGGCCGACCTGCTCTACGCCGGACTTACCGAGATGCGCGGCACGACCAGCCCGCGGCTGGTGCTCGAGCTGATCTGCGCGCGGATCCTGCTGCCAGGGGCCGGCCAGGACGAGGCCGCGCTGCTCGCCCGGATGGAACGGCTGGAACGCCGCTTCGACATCGCCGGGGACGCACCGGCGGTTGCCGCCGCGCGCCGCGCGAAGCCCGCTCCAGAGCCCGAGCCTGCGGCCCAGGCCGCGGCTCCCGAACCGGTGACGGCGGCGCTACCCGAAGCACCGCCGGAGCCGAAGGGGACGAAGGGCGAGAAGCGGGCTCCGGCACCTCCGGCGCCCCCCGGATCGCTGGACGCGGCCGCGGTACGCCGGGCCTGGCCCGAGGTGCTCGACGTCATGAAGGGTCCGGGCAAGCGGACCCCGCACGCGCTACTGCAGAGCGCGCAGGTCACGGACCTGGTCGGCAACGAGCTGACCCTCTGCTTCACGACGAGCGCGCTGGCCAGGCAGTGGGAGAAGGGGCCCAACGACGCGGTGCTGCAGGAGGCCTTGCGCGAGGTGCTCGGTGTCGAGTGGCGGATCAAGTCGGTCTTCAAGAACGCGCAGGGCGACTGCGACGAGCCCGGCGTCACCGGCAACCCCGGGGTCGACTCGTTCGCACCAGGCGACGCGGCGGCCGACGAGCCGGCCGAGGGCGAGTCGCAACCGGCCGCGGACGCGCCCACGGGGGAGGATCCGGCCCTGGCGCTGCTGCGGTCCGGCCTCGGCGCGAAGGTCATCAGCGAGCAGTAGGCGCACCACCGACGACAGGAGCGACATGGCGAAGCCCGGCGGCGGCGGTCCGCCCAACATGCAGCAGCTGATGGCGCAGGCGCAGAAGATGCAGGCCAAGCTCATGGCCGCGCAGGAAGAGCTCGCGGCGCAGGAGGTCTCCGGCAGCGCGGGCGGCGGTCTGGTCACGGCCGTGGTCAAGGGCTCGGGTGAGCTCGTCTCGCTGACCATCGACCCGACCGTGGTCGATCCCGAGGACGTGGAGACCCTCGCAGACCTCGTGGTGGCCGCGGTCCGCGACGCCAACCGTGCCGCGTCCGACCTGCAGGCCGAGCTCATGGGTCCGGTCACCGGCGGCCTCGGCATCCCCGGGATGGGCTAGGCCGGCTCGTGTACGAAGGCGCGATCCAGGACCTGATCGACGAGCTCGGGCGGCTGCCCGGCGTCGGTCCCAAGGGTGCGCAGCGGATCGCGTTCCACCTCCTCGCCGCCGACCCGGCCGACGTACGCCGGCTCATCGGCGCTCTCACCGAGGTGAAGGACAAGGTCCGGTTCTGCCGGATCTGCTTCAACGTCGCCGAGGCCGACGAGTGCCGGATCTGCCTCGACCCGCGCCGCGACCTGACCGCGATCTGCGTCGTCGAGGAGCCGAAGGACGTCGTCGCGATCGAGAAGACCAGGGAGTTCCGCGGGCGCTACCACGTCCTCGGCGGTGCGATCAGCCCGATCGAAGGGGTGGGGCCGGACGACCTCCGGATCAAGGAGCTCATGACGCGCCTCGCCGACAGCGAGGTGACCGAGCTGATCCTGGCCACCGACCCCAACCTCGAGGGCGAGGCCACGTCGACCTATCTCGCGCGGCTCGTGAAGCCCATGGGGCTGAGGGTGACCCGGCTCGCCTCGGGTCTCCCGGTCGGCGGCGACCTCGAGTACGCCGACGAGGTCACCCTCGGTCGCGCCTTCGAAGGCCGCCGCCTCCTCGACGTCTAGCCCGGTCGGTCAGGGACGGCAGGCGAGCAGGTCGAACTCGATGGCGCGCAGGCCGTCGGCCGCAACGACGGGGAAGAAGCCGATGATGTCGAAGCCGCGACCGCGCACGGCGGCGACGGACTCCTCGAGCGTCGGCATCCGCTCGTAGAGGGCCAGCTGGGAGACCTCGAGCTGGAGGACGCTGACCCGCTCCAGCATGGCCGCGCCGCCGGACAGCACGTCCAGGTCGAAGCCCTGGGTGTCCAGCTTGAGGAAGGCGCTCCTCGCGTAGCCAGGTCCCGGGAACTCGCCGTCGAGCGTGCTGACCTCCACCACTTCCTCGCCGGCCTCCTGGAAGCCCGCCTCGAAGATCTGGCCACCCAGGGACGACGGCCTGAGGAACGAGCTCAGGTCCGAGGCGTGCGACACGTGGATCGTCGCCTGCCCCGGTGCGGCGCCGAGCGCCCGCCGCCGGACCTCGACGAGACCGTCACCGGCGGCCGTCGCGGACAGCTCGACGTAGCAGTGGGAGACCGGCTCGAAGCAGACGACGCGCCCCGTGTAGCCGACGTCCTGACGCAGGAAGCCCAGGTACTGCCCGCGGTTGGCGCCGACGTCGATCACCAGGTCGACGTCGCGCGCCGCCAGCGCGTCCCGCGTGCGCGCCGCGAGCGACGTGGGATGCGGATAGCGTGAGATCGCGAGACCCTGCCTTCGCAGGAT
>CAZYXZ010000010.1:0-20164 GCA_964651395.1 uncultured Frankiaceae bacterium | reverse complement strand
TTCGGTCACGTTCCCGAGAGGCCACGTCAGAAGTGTCGCAGGGCGTTCGACGGATCGGCTACGCATGCGCGTGGTCGCGTCCACCCGAGGCGACGTGGTCCTACATCCCGTGGAACCTGCGCGCGGCGCTGCAGCGGCGCGTTCCGCTGGTCGACCTTCCGGCGGAGAACAGCCGCGCGCTGGCCGCCGCCTTCTACTACGGGCACCGATGGACGCATCGGCGCCACGACGACGGCTGGCAGGCGCTGCGAGCGCACGAGGTGCTGACCGCGCGTCGTGTGCGCCGGGCCGCAGCGCGTACCGCTCCGGACGCCGTCCTGCAGATCGGCGACCTGGCTCGCCTCGACCGGCCCTACTTCGTCTACCAGGACATGAACCGGCTGCTGCTCCGTGAGTGGTTCGACCGGATCGGTCCGCAGCATCTCGGCTACGCCGAGGCCGCACTCGAGGTGCTGCCGCGGCGCGTGGCGGTGCAGAACGCGCGGCTCGGGGCGGCCGCGGGGGTGTTCGCCATGAGCGCGTGGCAGGCCGCCCCTCTCGTGGCGGCCGGTGTGGTGCCACCCGGGCGCTCGCACGTCGTGTACGCCGGGATCAGCGCGCGCTCGACGGCGGATGCCCGGCCCCAGACGGACGCCGGTCGGCGGCTGCTCTTCGTGGGCGGCGACTTCCGTCGCAAGGGCGGCGACATCGCGGTCGACGCGCTGGCGCTGGTCCGCGACCAGCTCGGCGCCGACGTGACGCTGACGGTGATCGGTCCCGTGGAGTGGCCGCTGCCGGGGGACCCGCCGCCCGGCGTGGACTTCCGCGGTCGCCAGACGCCGGATCAGGCCGGCGCCGCCCTGCTCGAGCACGACGTCTTCCTCATGCCGACCCGCTTCGAGGCGTTCGGCGTCGCGTTCGCGGAGGCGCTGGCGGCCGGCCTGCCCTGCGTCGGGCCCGATGCGTTCGCGGTGCCGGAGATCGTCGGCTCGTCCGGCGTCCTGGTGGCCGAGTGGACGGCCGAGGCCTACGCCGCCGCCGTCGTACGCGCGCTCGCCGACGACGGTCTCCGGGAGCGCGTCCGCCTCGAGGCGGACGCGGTGGCGGACAGGTTCTCCTGGGACGCCGTAGCCGGGCGCATGCTCGCCGCCATGGAGGCCGAGCTCGACGCTTGACGCCCCGCGGGAGGGGGCAGAGTCTGGGCAGACAGGGGAACCGACCCGCTTGGGGTGAGGTCATGGTCCGTCACTTCCGCCTCGGCGTACTCGCGGTGATCGTCGGCGGCGTGCTCGTGCCCGGGCAGGCCGGGGCCGTCGACGTCCCCGGTGTCGGCGAGGTGCTCGCGCCGGCCGAGACCACGGTCGGTCAGCTCACGCAGACCGTCGACCGGGTCACCGGACGGGTCGCCGGCCGCGTCGTCGGGTCGGTCCCCGGCGCCGACCAGCTCGTCACCTCGCCGCTCCCGGATGCGGTGCCGCATACGGCGCGTGAGGTGAAGGGTCCCTGCCGGGACCACAAGCCCTAAGAGGGCGACGGCGTCAGCGAGGGCAGCGCTGCCGGGGTGGCCGGCGGGGTGAACAGCGCCGCGGGCACGGTGACGCTCAGCGCCGTCAGCGTCATGGTGCCCGTGGAGATGGTGACCGACGTGAGGACGCCGAGCTCGGCGAAGCAGTAGTTGCCGGTCTCGAAGCCGGCCGCCTGGTCGAGCACCCCCGATGCGCTCGCCGCGGGCACCACCCGCTGCACCTGGAAGCAGCTGGCCTTCGGGATGGCCTCGCGCGCCGGTGCGTCCGGCAGCCGCTTGACGCCGTACGAGCCGGGTCGCGCCGCGAGCTCGGCCACGGCGTCCCGGAAGATGCGGTCCACGCCCGGGTCGAACAGCTCCGGCGCCGGCTCACCCGGACGGGCGACGAGCAGGCAGGTCGTCTTCGCGTCCTTGACCGAGCAGGAGATCTTCTCCCCGGCCAGGTCGAAGTAGAGGGCGGTGCGGCCGGGCCCGGCGATCTCGATCCGGTACTTCGGCGGCGTCGCGACGATCCGGATGGTGCCCTTCTCGCCGCCGGGACTCGCGACGAAGTCGTACCGGCCGTCGTAGGTCGCCTTCGCGCCGCGGTCGGCCAGCTCGGCCAGCGCCAGCTGGTCGATGGTGAGGTCCGGGCTCGGCGTGGGGGCCGGGTCTCCGTCACCACCGGAGCAGCCCGCGAGCAGCAGGCAGACGGCGAGAGCGGCGACGCGGCGCATGGCCCGATCGTGTCATGCCCGCCGAAAAGCGTCAGAGCAGGTCGCGGGCGTCAAATAGACTCGCTCCCTGTGTCCCTCATCGTGCAGAAGTACGGCGGCTCGTCGGTCGCCGACGCGGAGCGCATCAAGCGCGTCGCCGAGCGCATCGTGGAGGCCCGCCGGGCCGGCCACGACGTGGTCGTCGTCGTGTCCGCGATGGGGGACACGACCGACGAGCTGATCGAGCTGGCCCACCAGGTCACGCCGCTCCCGGCCGGCCGCGAGATGGACATGCTGCTCACTTCCGGTGAGCGCATCTCCATGGCGCTGCTCGCGATGGCCATCGCCAACCTGGGTCTGCAGGCCAAGTCCTTCACCGGCTCGCAGGCCGGCATCATCACCGACTCGGTGCACGGCAAGGCCCGCATCATCGACGTCACGCCGGGCCGCATCCGGTCCGCCCTCGACGACGGCCACATCGTGATCGTGGCCGGCTTCCAGGGCGTCTCGGTCGACTCCAAGGACATCACCACGCTCGGCCGCGGCGGCTCCGACACGACGGCCGTCGCGCTCGCCGCCGCGCTCGGCGCCGAGGCCTGTGAGATCTACACCGACGTTGAGGGCGTCTACTCGGCGGACCCCCGCATCGTGCCGACCGCACGCAAGCTGCAGCAGCTCTCCTACGAGGAGATGCTCGAGCTGGCCGCGTCCGGCGCGAAGGTCCTCATGCTCCGCTGCGTCGAGTACGCGCGGACGCACGGCATCCCCATCCACGTCCGCTCGTCCTTCAGCGGCGCCCCCGGCACCTGGGTCATGAGCGAGGAGCACATGGAGCAGCCGATCATCTCCGGCGTCGCGCACGACGTGACCGAAGCGAAGGTCACCGTGGTCGGCGTACCCGACAAGCCCGGTGAGGCGGCCGCCATCTTCCAGGCGATCGCCGACGCCGAGATCAACATCGACATGATCGTGCAGAACATCTCGGCCGCGGCCACGGGCCGGACGGACATCTCCTTCACCGTCCCCCGCGCGGAGGGGCCGGCGGCCATGGGCGTGCTCGACCGGATCAAGCCGCAGGTCGGCTTCGAGGACCTCCTCTACGACGACCACATCGGCAAGGTGTCGCTGGTCGGCGCCGGCATGCGCTCGCACCCTGGCGTCAGCGCGAAGATGTTCACCGCCCTCGCGGCCGCCGCGGTGAACCTCGAGATGATCTCGACGTCCGCCATCCGCATCTCCGTCGTCTGCCGCGACAGCGACGTGCCGGCCGCGGTCCGTGCCATCCACGACGCGTTCGAGCTGGCCGACCCCGAGGGTGGCGTGGTCGTCGTCGAGGGCGTCACCGCGGGTCCGTCGTGACCAGGAAGCCCACGCTGGCTGTCGTCGGCGCCACGGGCGCCGTCGGCACGGTGATGCTCGGCCTGCTCACCGAGCGCCCCGACGTCTACGGCGAGATCCGGCTCATCGCGTCGGCGCGGTCTGCGGGTCGTCGCCTCTCTGTTCGCGGCGAAGACGTCGAGGTGGTCGCGCTCGCGCCCGAGGTCTTCGAGGGCGTCGACATCGCGATGTTCGACGTACCCGACGAGATCTCGGCCGAGTGGGCGCCGATCGCGGCGGCCCGCGGTGCGGTCGTCGTCGACAACAGCGGCGCGTTCCGCATGGACGCCGACGTGCCGCTCGTCGTGCCCGAGGTGAACCCCGACGCGTCGCTGGACCGGCCGCGCGGCATCATCGCCAACCCCAACTGCACGACGATGACGATGATCGTCGCCCTCGGCGCGCTGCACCGGGCCGCGACGCTGCGCGGGCTGGTCGTCGCGTCGTACCAGGCCGCCTCCGGCGCCGGCGTGGCCGGCATCGACACCCTGCGTGAGCAGATCCAGAAGGTGGCCGGCACCGAGGTCGGCACCGTCGCGGGCGACTTGCGCGACGTCGTCGGCGACCCGGGCCCGTTCCCGCACCCGCTCGCGCTCAACGTCATCCCGTGGGCCGGCTCGCTCAAGGACGACGGGTGGTCGTCGGAGGAGCTCAAGGTCCGCAACGAGTCGCGCAAGATCCTCGGGATCCCCGACCTGCCCGTGGCGGTGACCTGCGTCCGCGTGCCGGTCGTCACCACGCACTCGCTCGCGGTGCACGCGACCTTCGACCGGCCGGTCACCGTCGCCGAGGCGCATGCGCTGCTGAAGGACGCGCCCGGTGTCGTGCTCGTCGACGACCCCACGAAGGGGCAGTACCCGACGCCGGCCGACGCGGTCGGCCTCGACCCGACCTATGTCGGCCGCGTGCGCCAGTCGCTCGACGACCCGAGCTCGCTCGACCTGTTCGTCTGCGGCGACAACCTCCGCAAGGGCGCGGCGCTGAACACCGCCCAGATCGCCGAACTCGTCGCCGCCCAGCTCACCGCGGGCTAGCCGCCCGGGTACACCGGCGTCGCGCTTGGGCAGGGCGGCGCAGGTACTCCGTTGATCAGGATGCTGCCGTTGTCGTCGCTGCACGGCGGCGAAGTGTCTTCGAACTGCTCCTGGAGCTCGCGCGGCTCGTAGTAGCGCAGATCTGGCCTCGGAGTTCCGCGTCCGGCGAAGAAGGATGTAGCCACGTACACAAGGACGAAGACTCCAGATGCAACGACTGTGACGTGACCTGCCGCCTCGCGAATGGCCAAGCCGGCCAGCCGCAATGCGAACGGCACCAGCAGGCCGAGTGCTAGCCCGGCCACGATGTCGTCAAGCAGGCTCGGGGGGTAGTCGACCTCGCGGAAACTCACAGCTACAACGGCAAGCGCAACGAGGCCGAGTCCCGCAATACCGTGTGTGACTGGCACCCCGTCCTCCTCGACCAGCGAAGTGGCAACCACGGCCGCGCCGAGTGTCAGGCCAACGAGGGCGGACGCCGTGACTGCGCCCGGACTCGTCTTGAGAAAGCCGAAGAGCTCGATCGGAAGGGCGGACAGGACTCGCCCGACCACGGCCAGAGCAAGTCCGATTGCGATTGCGGCATTCGCTGCCACGGGTCGCGCCGGCGGCTTCGGCAAGGGGGGCAGCGTGATGAGTGGACCGACGTCGTCGTCGCTGTCCTCATCCGAATCAGCACCCTCGTCTACCTCATCTGCCTCCCGAAGTGCCCACCAGGAGACCGACAGTCCGACCGCGGTGGCCAGCATCACCGCCACGGTCGACGAGAAATAGGTGGGCAAGCCGTGCGGCGCATGGAGGTCCTGCGTCAGATAGCTGACATATCGAGCCGGCACTGCAAGGAGCCGAGGCACCGTGACGAGCAAGCTGATGGCGGCAGCCGTGCGGATGACGTCGTAAGACTTGGGCGAGAGCCAGTCGCGATGTGCGACAAGAAGACCCCAGAGCATTGCCGCCACCGCGCTGATCCCGAGCAACAGCGTTGCGTCGTCGTACTGCATCAGCCCACCCCCGCGGGGAGCGTAGCCAGATCAGGACCGCGCGGCCGCCAGGATGGCGTCGGCGCTGCGCTCGACGTCCTCGGTCGTGGTCGACCAGTTGGACACGCTGATCCGCATCACGGACTGACCGTGCCACTTCGAGCCACCCAGCCAGCAGACGCCACTCTCCTGCACGCGCTTCACGACCGCGTCGGTGTGCGCGTCGTCGCCGAAGGTGACGAGCACCTGGTTGAGCACGACGTCGTTGACCACTCGCGCGCCGTGGTGGCCGTCGAGCAGCTCGGCGAAGTGCCGTGCGTGCGCGCAGGACTGCTCCACCATCGCGGCGATGCCGTCCCGGCCGAGCGCGCGGATCGCGGCGTAGGCCGTGAACCCCCGCGCCCGGCGCGAGAACTCCGGCGTCCAGTCCATCTCGTCGCGCGGTCCGCCCTCGCCGGACTGCATCAGGTACGGCGCCTGCACGGACATCGCCTGGCGATGCGGTGCGGGCTGCGCGACGAAGGCGAAGCCCGAGTCGTACGGCACGTTGAGCCACTTGTGCCCGTCGGTGGCCCACGAGTCGCAGCGCTCGACGCCGGCGACCAGGTGCCGTAGCGACGGCGCGGCTGCCGCCCACATCCCGAACGCGCCGTCGACGTGCAGCCAGGCACCGACGGCCTGCGCCGCGTCGGCGATGGCGTTGAGGTCGTCGAAGGCGCCGCTGTTCACGTTGCCCGACTGCGCGCAGACGATGGTCGGTGCGTCGCCGGAGGCGAGCACCGCCGGCAGGTCCGTGACGTCCATGCGGCCCTGGGCGTCGGCCGGCAGCACGACCAGCTGGTCGGTGCCGATGCCGACGTAGCGCAGCGCGACGTCAAGGGTGACGTGCCGCTCCGCGCCCACGACGACGCGGATCGGTGGGCTGCCGGCCAGCCCGCGCGCGTTGAGGTCCCAGCCGGCCCGGTCGAGCACCCCCAGCCGTGCGGCGGCCAGGCCGGTCATGTGCGCCATCGTGCAGCCGGTGACGAAGGCGTACGACGCGGAGTCCGGCAGGCCGAGCAGCTCCTTGAGCCACGCGCCGGCGACCTCCTCGACCACGCTCGCCGCCGGGCCGGCTGCGTAGAGCCCCGCGTTCTGGTCCCAGGTGGAGGTGAGCCAGTCCGCCGCCAGGCTGGCCGGCAGCACGCCGCCGATGACGAAGCCGAAGAACCGCCCGCTCGGGGTTCCGCTGATACCGCCCTCCGCCCCGGCGATCAGATCGCGAAGCACCTGGACGGCCGCGGTCCCGCGCACCGGCAGCGGTCCGCCGAGCCGGTCGCGCAGCTCGTCCACCGAGGCGGTGATGCTCATGTCGCGTTTCGAGAGATCTGCCACGTACTGCGCCGCGTAGGCGCTGGTCTGGGCGAGCAGATCGGAGACGTCCTCAGCCATGACGCGAAGTCTGGCCCAGAAGTCAGCTGAAGGCCGCCGGAAATCCGACGGCCTTCAGGTGAGTGGTCGGGATGGGGAGATTTGAACTCCCGGCCTCCACGTCCCGAACGTGGCGCGCTAACCAAGCTGCGCTACATCCCGATGGTGCGAGTGGGGAGTCTAACCGGCCCCGGACGAACGACTAATCCGGTTCCACCGCGACCAGCGTCAGCAGCGTGGCCTCCGGACGGCACGCGAAGCGCACCGGCGCGTAGGGCGAGGTCCCCAGCCCTGGGGAGACGTGCAGCCACGCGCCGGCGTACCGGGACAGCCCCCGGGCGCGCGCCCGGTCGATGCCGCAGTTCGTCACGAGCGCTCCGACACCCGGTAGCCGGAGCTGCCCGCCGTGCGTATGTCCGGCCAGCAGCAGCTGGTAGCCGCTGGCGGCGTAGGGGTCGAGGACCCGCGGCTCGGGAGCGTGCACCAGGCCCAGCGCCAGCGAGGTGCCCGCCTGGGCCGGGATCTTGGGCAGCTGCTTGTCGTCGCGCTTGAGGTGGGGGTCGTCGACGCCGGCGACGGCCAGTCGGCGTCCGCCGTTCACCGACAGCGTCGTGCTCCGGTTCGTGAGGTTCGCCCAGCCCAGCTGTTCGAAGCCGGCCGCGAGATCCCGCCACGGCGCTTCGACGCCATGGATCCGCTTGTGCCCGCGGACTAGGTAGCGCAGCGGGCTCTTCCAGCGTGGCGCGTAGTAGTCGTTGGAGCCGAGGACGAACGCACCGGGTACGCCGGCGAACGGCGCCATCGACTCCAGCATCGCCGGCACGCCGTCCGCGCTGCCGAGGTTGTCACCGGTGTTGACGACCAGGTCGGGCCGCTCGGCCGCCAGCGCGCGCAGGAAGGCCTGCTTGCGCCGTTGCTTCGGTCGCATGTGCACGTCGGAGAGGTGGAGCAGCGTCAGCGGGGCCGATCCGGCGGCCAGCACCGGCACCGAGACACGGCGCAGGCGGAAGGCGTTGCGCTCCACGAAAGCGGCATAGAGCAGCCCCGAGAGACAAACCAGCACGACGGCGACGGCTACATTCACGGTCTCGCCATCATCCCCGACGACTCCGAGGTATCCCGGCATGAGCGCGTTGAAAGACCGGCTCCAGGCCGACCTCACGACCGCCATGAAGTCACGGGACGAGCTGCGCACTGCGACCCTGCGCATGGTGCTCACCGCCCTGAAGAACGAGGAGGTGGCCGGCGGCACGGCCAAGGAGCTCGATGACGCCCAGGTGCTCGCGGTGCTGACGCGCGAGGCCAAGAAGCGCCGCGAGTCCTCCGAGGCCTTCACTCAGGGCGACCGGCCGGAAATGGCTGCGCGCGAGGACGCCGAGGGCGAGGTCATCGCCGAGTACCTCCCCGCGCAGCTCGACGACGCGGAGCTCGGCGAGCTGGTCTCCGCGGCGGTGGCCGAGGCGGGAGCCACGACGCCGCAGCAGATGGGTGCGGTCATGAAGCTGCTCACGCCCCGCGTGGCCGGCCGCGCGGACGGAGCGCGCGTGGCCGCGGAGGTACGCCGCCAGCTGGCCTGAGCGGCTACGCCGGCGGGTTGCTCGGGGCGGTCGTCGGCGACGGCGTCGGGGACGGCGTCGGCGTACGCGGAGGTCGTGGCGTGCGCGGTGGCTTGGGCGTCTGCCCGTCGGTCGGGCTCGGGCTCGGCGACGGCGACCCGGTCGGAGCCGGTGTGAGCGAGCCGGCCGGTGACGGGGAGAACGTCGGCACCGCGGACGGCGTCGGCCGCTGACCGTTGGACAGGTACAGCGTGACGACCGCTCCCGGGCTGGACTCGCTGCCCGGAGCCGGTGTCGTGCTCCCGACCAGCCCGGCCGCGACGAACGCCGGCACGGCCAGTGGGCTGACGGCCACGCTGAACCCGGCGTCGGTGAGGATCTTCGTCGCCTGGTCGGGCGAGAGCCCGATGACGTTCGGGACGGCGACGCGGTCCTCGAGCAGGCCCGCGGTGGGCGCTAGCGGGAAGGCCACCGGCGGCAGGCCCTGGTGCGCGACGGTCATCATGTCCCGCCAGATCGTGGCCGGGAACGACCCACCGTTCACGTTGCGTCCGTGGAAGTTCGTCAGCGGGTTCTTGATCGGGTTCGTCGGGTGCGCCAGCATCGTGACCCCTGCCAGCAGCGGGCTGAACCCGCAGAACCAGGCGGTCTCGAAGTTCTGCGACGTCCCCGTCTTGCCGGCCACCACCTGGTTCGGGATCGCGGCGCCGGCGCCGCTGCCACTCGTCACGACCGTGCGCAGCACGGCCGTCACGGTGTCGGCCTCGTCCTCGGTCAGCATCCGGGTGCAGCGCGTGGACGGGTCGTTCAGCGGGATGACGTCCTTGCCCGTGCGGTCGATGATCCGCGCGACCGCGGTGGGCGGGCAGTACAGGCCTCGGGCCGCGAACATCGCGTAGGCGGTCGCCATCTGCAGGGGGCTCACGTTCGCGACGCCGAGGACGGTCGAGCCGCCCTTGGGAATGGTCCGCGGCGTGCCACTGGCGCCCATGCTCGTGACCCGCAGCCCGGCGGCGAGCTTGACCGGCTCCTCGAGCCCGGTCCGCTCCTCGAGCTGCAGGTAGTACGTGTTCACCGAGTTCGCGGTGGCTCGGTACATGTCGAGGACGCCGTAGCCGGCGCGCCCGTAGTTGCTGACGGTGTAGGGCTTGCCGTTGTCGAGCAGCTCGGGCTTGTGTGTCGTGTACTGGGACGGTCCTGGCAGCCGCAGGTTCGTCGAGATGCCCTGCTTGATCGCCGCCGCGAGGAAGAACACCTTGAACGTCGAGCCGGCCTGGAAGCCGGAGCTGCCGCCGAGCGCGAGGTTGAGCTGGCTCTTGCCCGGTCCGCTGCCGTACTTGAGGCTGCTGCCGATCGCCAGCACCTCACCGGTGCCCGGCCGGACGACGACGCCCACTCCCGCGGCGCGCGCCTCGTCACCGGGCTTGAGCTGCTTGGCCAGGGCCGCGTCCACGCCCGCCTGCGTCTTCGGCTGGAGCGTGGAGAAGATGGTCAGGCCGCCCTGGAACAGGCGCGCGGCCCGCTCCTTGCGGTCCTCACCGAACGCCGGGTCCTCGAGGAGCGACTCGCGCAGGTAGTCGCAGAACCACGGCGCCGTCGTGAGGTCGCACGTGTTGGCCGGCCGCTGGTTCTTCGCGGTGGACACCGGTGTGGCGACTGCCTCGTCGTGCTCCTGCTGCGTGATGAAGTTGTTCACGAGCATCTGCTTGAGCACGAGGTTGCGGCGCTTCTCCGACGTCTTCGGGTTCTTCATCGGGTCGTAGAGCGTCGGGTTCTTCACCATCCCGGCCAGCAGCGCCGCCTGCGGCAGGGTGAGGCCCTTGTCCGCCTCGCTGCGCCGGATGTCGCGGTTGAAGTAGTAGTTCGTGGCCGTGCCGACGCCGTACACGCCCTGTCCGAAGTAGGCGATGTTCAGGTACTTCTCCAGGATCTGGCGCTTGGTGTACTTCTGCTCGAGCGCGATCGCGTAGCGCGCCTCGCGCACCTTGCGCGCGGTGGACCGCTCGGTCGCGCGCTTCACGCCCTCGGAGTCGACCGCCTGGCCGATCAGCACGTTCTTCACGTACTGCTGCGTCAGGGTGGAGCCGCCCTGGGTGACCTCGCCCTCCTGCGTGTTCTTGACCAGCGCGCGGGCCAGGCCGCGCAGGTCGACGCCGTGGTGCTGGTAGAACCGCTCGTCCTCGATCGCGATGATCGCCTGCTGCATGACGACGGGGATCTGCTCGAGCGGGACGACGACGCGGTACTGGTTGAAGTAGAGCGTCGCGAAGGTGGAGCCGTCGGCGGCCTTGACGATGGAGCGCTCCGGCAGAGGCGGGTCGAGCAGCTCAGCGGGCAGCTTGCCGAACGTCGTCGCGCCGGCCTTGGCGGCCAGGCCGATGCCTCCGATGACGGGGAAAGCCATCCCGGCCATGAGCAGGCCGGCGATCACGCTGATCGCCACGACCAGGATGCCCCGGTGCAGCAGGTCGCCGTCGTCGTCGTAGTCGGTGAGTCGCGCCATTTGCGTCCCAGCGTAACTGAGGCCCATCCGTGCGTAACCGCCGGTTGGTACTAGTCCTTTCTAACTAGGACAAAACCACCCGGACTGACGATGTCGCGGGGCGAGCCCGGTTCCTACGGTCGGTTCGTACCAAATCGGACCTCGAACCCGAAGGACACCGGACATGGAATGGACCACGCGAGCCGCGTGCCGTGCTCAGGACCCCGACACACTGTTCGTCCAGGGCGCCGCCCAGAAGCACGCCAAGCGCATCTGTCAGGGCTGCCCCGTGCGTGCGGAATGCCTCGCCGACGCCCTCGACAACCGGGTGGAGTTCGGCGTCTGGGGCGGCATGACCGAGCGGGAGCGCCGTGCGCTCCTCCGCCGCCGGCCCGACGTGACGTCCTGGAAGGCCCTGTTCGACGCCGCGCGGCAGGAGCTGCAGGAGGCCGGTTAGCCCGAACGGGCTACGCCACAGCCGTCCCGCTCAGCTCCTCGGCGATGCGCCGCAAGCCTTCGAGGTCGTGCACGTCCCCCGGCATCGCCGTCACCTCGGCCACCGCGACATCGGGCTCCCCGCTCGTGAAGGCCGCCACGATCCGCCGCTCCCGGTTGGAGATCACCACGCGGTCGGCGTGCACCCGCAAGAGGCCCGCGGTCAGCGGGTCGTCGGTGTCCTCCGCCGACTCGGCCGCCGCCACGCTGCGCTCGGCACTGAGCTGCGGGGCCGCCGTGCGGTGCAGTCGGTTGACCACCACGCCGGCCAGCGGCATCCGCTCCGCACGCAGCCGCTCCACGAAGTACGACGCCTCGCGCAGCGCCGCCTCGTCGGGCGCGGCCACGACGACGAACGCGGTCGCCGGGTCCTTCAGCAGGTCGTAGGTCTGCTGCGCCCTCTCGCGGAACCCGCCGAACATCGACTCGAACGCCGTGAAGAAGTCCTTCAGCTCGCGGAGCAGCTCCGCCCCCGTCACCTTCGCCACCGCGGCGGTGACGGCGTTGAGGCCGACCGAGACGACCCGCAGGTAGGCCTTCCCGCCGGCCCGCGCGGGGGCCAGCAGGAGCCGCAGAAAGCGACCCTCCAGGAAGCTGGTCACGCGCTGCGGTGCGTCGAGGAAGTCGAGCGCCGAGCGGGTGGGGGGCGTGTCCACCACGACCAGGTCCCACTCTCCCGTCGCGTGCAGCTGGCCGAGCTTCTCCATGGCCATGTACTCCTGGGTGCCGGCCAGGCTCGACGAGAGGCTGATGTAGAACGGGTTGGTCAGAATCTGCTCGGCGCGTTGCGGATCGGCGTGGGCGATGACGACCTCGTCGAAGGTCCGCTTCATGTCGAGCATCATCGCGTGCAGCTGTCCGCCCTTCTTGCCGGCCTTCGCCACTCGACGCGGCTCGTTGTCGAGCGTCTTGAGACCGAGTGCCTGCGCGAGCCGGCGTGCCGGGTCGATGGTCACGACGACGACGCGCCGTCCCCGCTCCGCGGCGCGCAAGGCGAGCGCGGCCGCCGTGGTCGTCTTGCCGACGCCGCCGGAGCCGCAGCAGACGACGATGCTCTTGCCGTCCAGGACGGCGTCGATGTCGAGGCGAGCTGGTGTGCTCATGAGTCGACCAGCCGCAGGCCGATGTCGTGCAGGTTGCCGCGGTCGACGCCGTCCGGGACCAGCGGGATCTCGTACTGCGGCAGCGCGAGTGCGTGCAGGTCCCCGCGCTCTGCCTCCTGCAGCATGACGCGCGTCGCATGCTCCGAGGCCTCGTCGGCGAGGACCTTCACGAGGCCGGCCTCGGGCTCGATGCCGACGGCGCTGAGGCCACGCGCGAGGTGGTCGAGGTCGAGCTGGCCGTGGCGGGCGGGCGACACGGCGTCCTCCGGCAGCAGGTCCGGCTGCACGCGGTTGATGATGATCCCGCCGGGCGGGAGCCCGGCCGCGCGCAGGTCGGTGACGCCGTCCACCGTCTCCTGCACCGGCATCTCCTCGAGCAGGGTGACGAGGTGCACCGCGGTCTGGGAGGACCGGAGCAGCTTCATCACCGCTTCGGACTGGGTGCGGATCGGGCCGACGTGCGCCAGCTGGGTCACCTCGTCCGTCGCGCCCAGGAAGCGCACGATCCGCCCGGTCGGCGGCGCATCGAGGACGACCGCGTCGTAGTGGTGATCGGCGCCGCGCCGGCGTACGACGGCCTCCTTGACCTTGCCGATCAGCAGCACGTCACGCAGCCCCGGCGCGATGGTCGTGACGAAGTCGACGGCTCCCATGCGCTTGAGCAGCTTGCCGGCTCGGCCCATCTTGTAGAACAACTCGAGGTACTCGATCAGGGCCAGCTCGGGGTCCACCGCAAGGCCGTAGACCTCGCCGCCGCCCGCGGCGCGGGCCAGCGGTTGCTCCTCGTGGGGACGCGTGGCGGTGCCGAACAGGCGCGCGAGCCCCTGCCGCCCCTCGACCTCGACGACGAGTGTCCGCCGGCCCTCGCGGGCCAGGCCGAGGGCCAGCGCGGCGGACACCGTCGTCTTGCCGGTGCCGCCCTTGCCGGTGACCACGTGCAGCCGGACGTCGGGGAAGAAAGGCACCCGCTAACCGTAGACTCTGCGCAC
Source organism: uncultured Frankiaceae bacterium (assembly GCA_964651395.1). Taxonomy (GTDB): domain Bacteria; phylum Actinomycetota; class Actinomycetes; order BP-191; family BP-191; genus CAZYXZ01. The sequence continues at coordinate 6,539 of CAZYXZ010000010.1, read as the reverse complement.
ACCATGGCCACGACCCGGCGCCTGCGCGCCCTCCTGCTGCTGCTCGCGACGTTGACGACGGGTCTCGGCGCACACGTCGCGTCCGCCCAGACGCCGCCGCCCGCGACGCCGTCGCGGGTCATCAACATCGTGCAGATCGAAGGCGGCATCGACGCGGCGTACGCCGACTACATCGTCGACGAGATCCGCGGATCCGAACGGCGCCAGGACGCCCTCGTGGTGCTGCGGCTGTCCTCGTCGGCTGCCGTCAAGGTGGACTCGAGGCGGCTGCTCGCTGCCGTCCTCGGGGCCACGGTGCCGGTGGTGACCTACGTCGGCCCGAACGACGCGACCGTCGCCGGCCTGCCGGCCCGGCTGTGGAGCGCCGGCGACGTCCGGTTCGTGGCGCCGGGTGCGACCATCCGTTCGCACGAGGCGGGCCACCGGGTTCTGCACCGCGGCGCCGAGGCGGTCACCGCGGGCGCGGCGCAGGGACTGGCCAGCTCGATCTTCGACGTGATTCGCCAGCTCGACGGCAAGACGGCGGAGGTCTCCGGCAGCACGGTCACCCTGCACGTCGACCCGAAGGGAACCGACATCGACGTGCGGTTCGCGAACCCGGGTCTGCTGCGCCGGATCCGGCAGGCGGTCTCCACCAACCCCACCCTCGTCTACCTGCTGCTCCTGGCCGGCGCCTTCTCGATCGTCTTCGAGCTGTTCCAGCCCGGCTTCGGCCCGGCCGGGTACGCCGGCATCATCCTGCTCGCGTTCGCCGCGGTCGGACTGGTCGGCCTGCCGATCGCTCCGTGGGCGCTCGCGCTGGTGCTCGCCGGGCTTCTCGCGCTGACCTGGGACGTCGCCAGCGGCGGGCTCGGCGTACCGACCTGGGCCGGCACCGCGGTGCTCGCGGTGGGATCGGTCTTCCTCGTGCATTCCGACGGCCAGCGGCTGCGCGTTCCGTGGCCCACCGTCGCCGTCGGCGTACTGAGCTCCGTGGTCTTCTTCGTCGTGGTGATGACGGTGGTGATCCGGTCGCTGCGCGGTCCCGCGCCGGAGCTCGGTCGCGCGCTGCTCGGTCGGGTCGGCGAGGTGCGCAGCACCCTCAACCCGCAGGGGCACGTCCTCGTCGAGGGTGCACTCTGGCGAGCCCGCGGCAGCGATGGCGACCGCGTGGAAGCGGGGACCCGCGTCACCGTGACAGGCTTCGACGAGACGGCTCTGGTCCTCGACGTGGAGCCGGTGTCCGAGGGGAGCTGATCGGGGTGGGCACGGCGATCCTGATAGTGCTGGCGGTACTCGCACTCATCATCCTGATCGGCGGTCTGCGCATCGTGCAGGAGTACGAGCGAGGGGTCGTCTTCCGGCTCGGTCGCGTGCAGCACACGATCAAGCAGCCCGGACTCAACGTGATCATCCCGATCGTCGACCGCATGGTGAAGGTGAACATGCAGGTCGTCACCCTCGGCGTCCCAGCGCAGGAGGGCATTACGCGTGACAACGTGACGCTGCGGGTCGACGCAGTCGTGTACTTCAAGGTCGTCGACCCCATGAAGGCGGTCGTCAACGTCCAGAACTACCTGTTCGCCACCAGCCAGGTCGCGCAGACGTCGCTGCGTTCCGTCATCGGCCAGTCCGACCTCGACGACATCCTCAGCGAGCGCGAGCGGATCAACCTCCAGCTGCGCGCCATCATCGACACGCTCACCGAGCAGCCCTGGGGCATCAAGATCGAGCTCGTCGAGCTGAAGGACGTCCAGCTGCCCGAGACCATGAAGCGGTCGATGTCCCGCCAGGCCGAGGCCGAGCGCGAACGGCGCGCCCGCATCATCAGCGCCGAGGGAGAGCTCCAGGCCTCCCAGAAGCTGGCCGAAGCGGCGGCGGCCATGTCGGCCAACCCCGCCTCGCTGCAGCTGCGCCTCCTGCAGACGGTGGTCGAGGTAGCCGCGGAGAAGAACTCGACGCTCGTCATGCCGTTCCCGGTCGAGCTGCTGCGCTTCTTCGACACCCTCGGCCACACCCGCGACGCGAAAACCGGGTAACGATCCGGAAACTCGGCGAGGGAAGGCAACCTTTTCGGGCGAAACGTGGTCTGACACGGCAAGACCTGTGTCAGAGCTCGGGAGGTGCCGGTGAGCGACGAGGTCGCCTGGCGCGTGCACGCGATGTGTCGCGGTGAGGCTGCCGTGCACTTCTTCCCGCCCAGCCATTTCGAGCGCAAGGACGAGAAGGACCGCCGCGAAGGCGCTGCCCGCGCCCTGTGCAACGTCTGCCCGGTCAAGGACGCCTGCCTCGACCACGCGCTGACCATCCAGGAGCCGCACGGCATCTGGGGCGGCCTCAACGAGCTCGAGCGCCGCCGCCTGCTCCGCCGCAGGTCTGCCTAGCCGACCCACCTCGTCTCCCGCTCCGGCTAGGGTCGGCACCATGCAGAAATGGGAGTACGCGACCGTGCCGCTGATCGAGCACGCGACGCAGGAGATCCTCAACAACTGGGGCGAGGACGGCTACGAGCTCGTAGCGGTCATCCCCGGCCCGACCGGCGGCCTGGTCGCCTACCTCAAGCGCCCCAAGCAGTGACGCCCGAGGACAAGCTCGCCGAGCTCGGCCTCACGCTTCCCGAGGTGGTGCCGCCGCTCGCGGCGTACGTCCCGGCGGTGCGCTCGGGCAACCTGGTCTGGGTGTCCGGGCAGGTGCCCTTCGTCGACGGGAAGCTGCCGGCCACTGGACTCGTCGGATCCGACGTCAGTCCGGAGGAGGCGGTCGACCTGGCCCGCATCTGCGCGCTCAACGCGATCGCGGCGGTGAAGTCCGTGGTGGGCGAGCTCTCCCACGTCGTCCGCGTGGTCAAGCTGGTCGGGTTCGTCGCGAGCGCGCCCGGCTTCACCGGGCAGCCCGGCGTGGTCAACGGGGCCAGCCACCTCTTCGGCGAGGTGTTCGGCGACGCCGGCCGGCACGCTCGCAGCGCTGTGGGCGTCGCCACACTTCCGCTGGGCGCCCCCGTCGAGGTGGAGTGCGTCGTCGAGGTGGCCTAGCGTGCCTGGCGTGAGCCAGCCACCTGCTGATGATCTAAGGCGACTGCCGGACGACTTCCTCGAACGCGCCCGCGCCATCGCCACCGGCTCGGTCAGGGCGCCGACGCCGCGCCATGCCGCGACCGTGGTCCTCCTGCGCAACGCGGCGCACGCCGAAGGCGCGCCAACCGGCACTGCCCACGGCACCGAGGCGTTCGTCCTGCGGCGGCTGGCGTCGATGAGCTTCGCGGGGGGCATGTACGTCTTCCCCGGTGGCTCGGTCGACGAACGCGACGCGGACGAGCATCGCGACGTCGCGTGGGTCGGGCCCGAGCCGGCCGAGTGGGCCGGCGTCCTCGACGCTGACGAGCAGCTCGCCCGTGCGCTGGTGTGCGCCGCGGTCCGCGAGACGTTCGAGGAGTCCGGCGTGCTGCTCGCCGGTCCCGACGACACGAGCACGGTCGACGTGGCCACCGACCCCGAGCACTGGGCGGGGGAGCAGGCGGCGCGGCTGGACCGGTCGGCCGCGATGGTCGACGTGCTCGCGCGCAACGGTCTCGCGCTGCGCGCGGACCTGCTGCGCCCGTGGGCGCACTGGACGACACCCGAGATCGAGCCGAAGCGCTTCGACACGCGGTTCTTCGTCGCGGCCCTGCCCGCCGGTCAGACGCCGGTGCACTTCGCCGGTGAGAGCGACCGCAGCGGATGGGTCCGACCCCGGGACGCCGTGGCGCAGCACGCCGCAGGCGACATGCACATGCTGCCGCCGACGGTGTTCACGCTCGCCGAGATGGCGGAGTACGCCGATGTGGCCGCCGTCCTCGACGCGGCCACGCGTCGTGACATCCGGCGCGTGCTTCCGAAGATCGTGGTCACCGACGAGGACGAGATCCGGCTGCTGCTGCCCGGCGAGCCGGGGTACCCGGAGCCGGTCGGTGGCTGAGTCCCGCACCCGGCTCGTCCTCGCGCCCAACCCCGGGCCGATGACCCTCGACGGGACGAACACCTGGCTGCTCGCCGAACCGGGCAGCGCACGTTGCGTCGTGGTCGACCCCGGCCCGAAGAGCAAGAAGCACCTCAGCGCGGTGGTCGCCGCGGCCGAGGAGGACGACCGGCAGATCACGCGCATCCTGCTGACGCACGGGCACGTCGACCACTCCGCCGGCGCGAAGCTGCTCTCCGAGCTGACCGGCGCCCCGGTCGCCGCGCTCGACCCGAAGTACCGGCTGGGCGACGAGGGCCTGCACGACGGTGACGTCGTCGCGCTGGACGGTCTCGAGCTCCGGGTACTGGCCACGCCGGGCCACAGCGCCGACCACCTCTGCTTCATCCTGCCGGCGGAGAGCGCGGTCCTGACCGGCGACCACGTCCTCGGTCGTGGCACGACGGTCGTCGCCCATCCCGACGGCCGCATGGGTCCTTACCTCGACTCGCTGCGGCGGCTGGCGGAGGTCGGCGCTACCACGTTGCTGCCGGGCCACGGCCCGCTGATCGAGGACGCGGCGGGCGTCATCGCGTACTACATCGCCCATCGCGCGGAACGGGAGCAGCAGGTGATCGCGGCCCTGTCCGCAGGGGCGGTCACCCCGAAGGAGATCGTCGAGATCGTGTACGTCGACGTCGACCGGAAGCTGCACAAGGCGGCCGAGATGTCCGTGCGGGCACAGCTCGAGCTCCTGGTCGAGACCGGACGCGTGGCCGTCGACGCGGGCGAGCGGCACCGACTGGTCGCGCCGTGAGCTGCCCGGTCTGCGGGACCGCGGCCGTGCCCGGCGCGCGGTTCTGCTTCAGCTGCGGGACGGCGTTCGACGGGCATCTCGAGGCGGCCGAACAGGTCGGCGGCGAGCGCCGCGTCGTCACCGTGCTCTTCGGCGACCTGTCCGACTTCACGGCGTGGGCGGAGGACCTCGACCCGGAGCGCGTCAGCACCGTCACCGACCGGGTGCTCGCGTCGCTGGCCAACGCCGTGCAGACCTTCGGCGGTCACGTCGACAAGCTCACCGGCGACGGCATCATGGCCGTCTTCGGCGCGCCGACGGCGCACGAGGACGACGCGGAGCGCGCGGTGCGGGCGGCACAGCAGATGCAGGACGCCGTCGCGCGGCTGGTCGCCGACGAGTCCGGCGGCGGCCGGCAGCTCGGCCTGCGCGTCGGGCTCAACACCGGCGAGGTGCTCGCGGGCTTCCAGGCGTCGCTGTCCTACACCGTTGTCGGCGACACCGTGAACACGGCGAGCCGGCTCTCCGACGAGGCCCGGGTCGGCGGCGTGCTGGCCGGCCGCGAGACCGCCGCCGCGACGCTGTCGATCGCGTCCTGGCGCGCGCTGCCGCCGCTGCGCCTGAAGGGCAAGCGTGACCCGGTGGCGTCGTACGAGCTCATGGCCCTGCGTCCGCGCGGCGTCACCAGGCTCGGCATCGGCGACGAGGCTCCGCTGGTCGGCCGCGAGGCCGAGCTCGGCCTGCTGATCGGCCGGTTGCGCGACGCGACCGGCGGCCGCCGACCAGTGTCCGTGCTGCTGGCCGGAGACGCGGGCGTCGGCAAGACACGGCTCTCGCGCGAGCTGGCTGCACATGCCGCCGAGATCCCGGACTCGCGCGTCCTGGTCGGCCGCTGCGCGCCGTACGGCGAGGGACGCGACCTGGTCCCGCTCGTCGAGATGGTCCGCACGGCGTGCGGCATCGACGAGGAGGACGACGACGAGACCGCGCGCGACCGGGTCCGCCGCACGGTCAGCCGCCTCGCGCATCCGTCGTACGGCGGATGGACGCCCACGGTGCTCACCGACGTGCTGCTCGGCCTGCTCGGGCTGGCAGGAGAACGCCCCGATCTGCCGCGCGCCGGCGCGACGCCAGGGGACAACACCCGCGGCGCCGACGAGCTGGTCGGCGGCCTCGTGACGCTGTTCACGGGGCTCGCCCGGCAGGGTCCGCTGCTGCTGGTCCTCGACGACCTGCAATGGGCGAGCGAGGAGCTGCGCAGCGTGGCCGGCGACGTCGCCGAGCGGCTGGCCGGCCCCATCCTGCTGCTCGCCATCGGACGCAGCGAGCTCACCGAGGCGCACCGAGGCTGGGGCGCGCGGCTGCCCGACGCCATGCTGCTGCCGGTCGCACCACTCGAGCCGACGGCGGCGGAGCGGCTGCTGCGCACCTACCTCGGCGGTTCGGAGCTCGAGGCCGCGGTCGCGCGGGCGATCCTCGACCGCGCACAGGGCAACCCGTTCTTCCTCGGCGAGCTACTTCACCTGCTCGTCGACAGGGGCGTGCTGCGCCGTACCGGCGAGGGCTGGGTGGTCGACGACGCACTGCCGTTCGACGTGCTGCCGGCCGGCGTACAGGCGGTGCTCGCGGCGCGCATCGACGGGCTCGACCCGGGCGCGAAGGCGGCGTTGCGCGACGCCGCGGTCGTCGGGCCGACGTTCTGGCCGCAGGCCGTCGCGGCGATGAGCGGACTCGACCTGGCCACGGTGCGGGCACGGCTGGACCACCTGGTCGAGCGCGAGATCGTCCTGCCCGACGGCGACGGGTCCTACCGGTTCGCGCACACGCTCAC
>CAZYXZ010000009.1:9858-57072 GCA_964651395.1 uncultured Frankiaceae bacterium | reverse complement strand
GCGAAGGAGCTCTACCGCAAGATCGCGCAGGCCGCGTGGGAGTGCGCCGACCCCGGCATCCAGTACGACGACACGATCAACGACTGGCACACCTGCCCGGAGACCGGCCGGATTACCGCGTCCAACCCGTGCAGCGAGTACATGCACCTCGACAACTCGAGCTGCAACCTCGCGAGCCTCAACCTCATGAAGTTCCAGCGCGAGGACGGGACGTTCGACGGGCCGCTGTTCGCGAAGGTGACCGAGCTGGTCTTCACCGCGATGGACATCTCGATCTGCTTCGCCGACTTCCCGACGGAGAAGATCGGCGAGACCACGCGTGCGTACCGGCAGCTGGGCATCGGCTACGCCAACCTCGGCGCGCTGCTCATGGCCAACGGCCTCGCGTACGACAGCGACCAGGGCCGCACGATGGCCGGCGCGATCACGTCGCTGATGCAGGCGACGGCGTACAAGCGGTCGGCCGAGCTGGCCGGTGTGGTCGGGCCGTACGACGGCTACGCGCGCAACGCCGACGCGCACAAGCGGGTCATCCGCAAGCACGCCGCGGCCAACGACGGCGTGCGCCCGATGGGCGCGGACGACGCCCGGGTGCTGCACGAGGCGACGAAGGCGTGGCAGGAGTGCATCGCGCTCGGCGAGGCCAACGGCTACCGCAACTCGCAGGCGTCCGTGATCGCGCCGACCGGCACGATCGGCCTGATGATGGACTGCGACACGACCGGCCTCGAGCCCGACCTGGCGCTCGTGAAGAACAAGAAGCTGGTCGGCGGCGCGAGCATGCAGATCGTCAACCAGACGGTGCCCTCGGCGCTGCGCAAGCTCGGCTACGAGGAGGAGATCGTCGAGGCGATCGTCGCGTTCGTCGCCGAGCACGGCTCGGTGGTCGGCGCGCCCGGGCTGCGGCCGGAGCACTACTCCGTGTTCGACTGCGCGATGGGGGAGCGGTCCATCTCCTGGATGGGCCACGTGCGGATGATGGCGGCGATCCAGCCGTTCATCTCCGGCGCCCTGTCCAAGACGGTGAACCTGCCGGCCGAGGCCACGGTCGAGGACGTCGAGAAGTGTTACATGGAGGGTTGGAAGCTCGGCCTGAAGGCGATCGCGATCTACCGCAACGCCTCGAAGGTGGGCCAGCCGCTCTCCGACGTGAACGACACGAAGAAGGCCGCCGCAGCTGCCGCGGCGCTGGGCATGGCGCTGCCCTCGAAGCCGGTGCGCGAGCGGCTGCCGCGGCAGCGGAAGTCGCTGACGACGACGTTCAGCGTCGACGGTGCGGAGGGCTACGTCACGGCCGGCTCGTACGACGACGGCCGCCTCGGCGAGGTCTTCATCAAGATGAGCAAGCAGGGCTCGACCCTGGCCGGTGTGATGGACGCGTTCTCCATCTCGATCTCGATCGGGCTCCAGTACGGCGTACCGCTCGAGGCGTTCGTGTCGAAGTTCACCAACATGCGCTTCGACCCAGCCGGCATGACCGACGACCCGGACCTGCGGATGGCGCAGTCGGTGATGGACTACATCTTCCGTCGTCTCGCGCTCGACTACCTGCCCTACGACAAGCGCGCCGAGTTCGGCATCTTCACCGCCGCCGAGCGCACGGCGACCGTGGCTGGGAGCTACGGAGCGGAAGTTCCCGTCGAGGACATCGACGTCGAAGGCATGGCCCAGTCCGTCCCGATCGAGCACGAGGTCGCAGTCGACCCCGGCGGCTCCGGCTCCGGCCTGGACATCACCCTCCAGACCGAGCAGGACGCACCCTTGTGCATGAGCTGCGGCATCAAGATGCGCCCCGCGGGCAGCTGCTACGTCTGCGAGTCCTGCGGCAGCACCAGCGGCTGCAGCTAGCCCGGCCGTTCCCCCGGCGGGGCACCGGTTCGCCGGTGCCCCGCCGGTTTTCGCGTGCCGGTGCACGCAGGACATATCCGTCGATATCGCCGCGGCAGGTGTAGTGGAGATTGCCGGAGGTGACATCGAGAGGACAGGCCCATGGACGACGACAAGCTGACGCTGCACTTCGTTCACCCGACCAACCCGTCGGAGATGCTCACGGCCGCCGTGAGCCCAGAATCCACGCCGCAGTACTTGGTCCGCCAGATGGTCAGTGCCGGCTTCCTGCCGGAGGCAGGCGCGGTCGGGCAGTACAAGCTCCGCAACGCCCAGAGTGGCGTGCAGCTGCTGGACCAGGTGACCCTCCGCGCGGCGGGCGTGCCCAACAACAGCAACCTGCTGGTCGACCACACGACGACCGGCGCGGGTGGCTGACCGATGCACGGCGCGGACCTGGCAAAGCGCCTGCAGTTCGACTTCCGCATCCTGCGCGACATGCGGGGTCCGACCTTCGACTTCAGCGCCTTCGCCTCCCCCGGGGACCGGGACCAGAGGCGGAACGAGATCAAGACGTTGGAGGACGCGACACGCGCGCGCAAGTACAAGATGGTGCTCCGGGTTCCGACGCTGGTCGCCGCGGGGGAGTTCGCGCGCGAGACCGAGTTCGCCGTGGACCTCGACGTCGGCGACTACCCGGAGCAGGCGCCGGCCGTCTGGGTGAGGTCTCAGGTACTGCCGTGGTCACCGCACTTCCGGCGCGGCTCTCCCGTCTGCACTGGGGAGGAGTTCTGGGCCCCCCGGCGGGGTCACGTCACCCTCGGCCACCTCGTCCAACATCTTCAGCGGCTCCTCAACTGGGACGAGAAGGGCCGCGGGCCGGGATACGTAGGCTGGAACGGTGAGGCAATCGCGTACCACCAGCGGGTGTACCAGGGCCGCCCGCTCGACCCCGAGTTCATGTACGCGCCCCTTCCCGCCTGGTTGGTGAACCCAGGCCAGTCCACGCTGGGCTTCGAGGTTCTGCGGCGGTCTGGTGCTGAGCCTGACTTCCAGGTGATCTAAGTGAGCCCAGCTTTCACGATCACGGAGCGGACCACTCGCGAGCCATTTCGTCCTCGAGGTCAGTTCGAGGGCTTCGATGAGTTCGTTGGCACGGGTTGCACACTTCTGGTGCAGCCGACCGTGACGAAGCGCATGCGCCAGGCCGCGACAGCCGCTCGTCCGGCCGAGACAGGTGGGCTGGTCAGCGGCCGTTGCTTCCGCGACGAAGAGGGGCCATACACCGTCGTCCTGGACGCGCTCGAGGCGCCTGAGGAGAGCCGCGGTCTAGGTCACATCCGGATGTCAGCGGAACTGACAGGCCGGCTGCGCACGGTGGCTGCTAAGCGGCAGCCCAGCATGGACGTCGTCGGTTGGTGGCACACGCACATGTTCAAGAGCTCGTACAGCTCGACAGATCTCGCGAACCAGCGTCTGTGGACCGACGCGGGGCACATCGGTCTGCTGGTATTTGCTTCCGGGTGGCCGTGGGCGACGGCCTACTCTGGCCCGGAGTCCACCCCCATGCACCTCAAGGTGGATTGGACGCCGGAGCCGCTTTCGCTGGAAGCAGATCTCCGCATCGATGTGCGGCCTGTGCAACTCACTCGTCAGCTTCCGGCCGCGCGAGACCGCCGCTCCAGGCAGGCCGTCGTCGCAGCTAGCCTTGGGGGCGCACTTGCAGGGACCCTGCTCCTGTCCGGCTACGGGCTGGCGGCAGCCACCAGGACCGAGGGCCCCAGGCTGGGCTGGTCGTGCCAGGTGAGCGCACGGGGTGTCGTCGACTGTGTTGCGGACGTCACGAGTCCCGGCAGGCTCGAGTGGCGAGTCGGAGGGCGACCTGCTGGCTTGGGGCCGACGCTGCGCTTCCAACTGCCCAGCGGGACTCGCCAGACGGTGTCCCTCGTCTTGCGCGATCCGCAGGGGGAGATCGTCACCGGCACGATCTCCGTGGGGGCTGTTCCGGACGAGGCTGTACCGGCGGGCACGGTGTGGCCGCCGGCCAAGCCGTTGTGGAGGGGATGACGGGGGGTGGAGCAGGTTGCGTTCGTGCTGGTCGTTCTGGCCGTGATCGCCGCAGCGGTACTCCTCGACGACTGGTACAAGGGCCGCAGATCGACACCACCAACCCCCGAGCTGTTCTTCGAGACGCAGATCCACTTCATACCGCCGGCGCAGAAACCCCTGACCCCGCCTCCCCCACCGTCGCGACCGTCGCCCGGCCGCATGCTGTTCCAGCAACAGGCGCGTCAGGTGGATCCCGACGCCATCTGCCTCAAGACTGGCGACGTGGTTCGCTCGTGCGCATGTGAGCTCCACAGGGGCGTCGGTTGATGACCGACGTGCACTCGCGCTCCATGGCGGCGGGCTATGACCCCGCCATCCTTGATCAAGCTCACGTCGCAGTGGTGGGCCTTGGGGCGCTCGGACAGAACCTGGTCCAGTCGCTCACCCTCAGTGGCGTCGGCTCGCTTCTGCTCGTGGACTTCGACGAGTTTGAGGACCACAACGCGACGCGCTCGCCGTACTACCCAACGCCCGCGGAACGTCGCCGCTTGGGACTGGCGAAAGCGCCCAACGTGGCTGAGGGGGCACTGAGGGGGAACACCGCGAGTGCAGCCAACGTCCTCTTTGCCGCCTCGAAGATCCAGAGCATCGGCGATGCCGCTATCAGATGGGCCGACGTCATCGTCTCCGCCGTCGACGATGTCAACACTCGGGCATGGCTCGCGGAGCGGACCCGCTTGATGGGCAAGCCGGTGGTCGAGGGCGGCTTCGCGGGCGACCAGTTCAACTTGTCCGCCTTCTCCGGGCACGCCGATGAGCCGTGCTATCGCTGCGTCAACCGGCACCGAGTTTCGTCTGCATCCTGCACGCAGTACGCACTCGCCGCGGAGCGGGCCCAGATCGTGCCGGCCATCCAGAGTGCGGCCGCCACGCTGGGCGGCTTCATGGCGGAAACTGTCATCGAGCTGCTCCACGGGGCGACCTATGACTTCGGCAAGCGCTACTACGGAAGTGTCCGACGGAAGACCCTGCAAACAGCAATCCTCCAAGTCGACTCCACCTGTCCCGGCGTGCACCGGCCGGCGGCACCTCTGGAGCTAGCCGGGTTGGACGAGATGCCGTTGTCGCTCGGCGACCTGGCTGTGCGCGTGCTCGCCGAGTACCCCAGCGCGACTCTCCTGCTGCCCGAGCCGTTTCACCAGCGCTTCGCGTGTACGGAGTGCGGAGGGACGTGTCAGGTGAACGCACTCGAGTCGGTCTGGGTCGCCAGCCCGAAATGCGCCGACTGTGGCGGACCGTGGCAAGCCCTCGCTGAGGGCGAGCCAGCCACCGTGCGAGCACTCGACCTGTGCCATGACCTCGACGATGACGAGCTCGCAGACCTCCCTCCGGCATGCGTCGGGCTCACGACCGCAGGGGTGCTTCACCTAGAGTTCACTGAGCAGGAATCCGGCATCATAGAACTCCCGGGACGAATCGAGGATCTGGTCGAGATCGTCAAGGCTGTACCGCCGGCATGAGCGGCATGACCGGTCAGGCCCTCGGCTACGGCGAGGCCGTCTCCGGAATAAGGCGGTTGCCTCGGAGCACTGGGACACGCCGGCCACGTCGCGGTTCCGGATCCACGAGGCGATCGGCCTGCGACAAGTAGCCGTCGATGCGACCGCCGCGGGGAGACGCAGCGACTGTGATGGCGATGACTGGAACGGGCTCCCGCATGGCTTGCACGACGCGAAGTGTTTCGACAACTGCGTAGGCGGTGTACGTCAGGGCGATGACTGACTCGGCTGGCAGGTTCAGCCCCCCAAGATCGATGCCACGGCCCGCGGAAAGCGCACTGATCACCAGCGCAACCGCGACGCCGCCGGTCCGGCAGAAGCGTTCGATGACTGACCGCGTGATGCGCGCTCCACTCCGTTCGGCTGCCACCCGGCTCAGGGTTCCGAGCAGGCTGAAGATGGTGGCGAGGAACAAGACCGCGCTCCAGGCACTCCGGCCGTGGTTGGCCAGAGCGAGAGCGAGCGCGACAAGGACGCCTGAGTCGGTGGTCTGACTCACCAGGCAACCACGCAGTTGGCGATAGATGTTCTGGCAATGGACGATGTTGACGACGCCAGCCGTGCCACGGCTCAAGGTGGGCCCGCCCGCGGCTGCAGATCCGACCAGCCGAACGGTCAGCAGTCCCAGTGCGAAGACGTAGTGGCCGCTCAACCAGGTGGCGACCATCGCAGCAGTCAGTCCTAGTCCGACGTAGGACCAGCTGCGATCCAACCACCCTCCATAAGGTCTGAAGATCGCAACAGATGCCGCTACCCATCGCTGGGCATGAAGATCCACCACTCGCCAGACCCGCTGTAGTACGCCCATGACGCCTCGACGGCTGGGGCGGCGATCGCCTGAATCCTCAGAATCTGAGTCGGCTGCTGCTGGTCGCACTACTTCCGTGATCGCTTCGAAGAACTGCATCAATGCGCGTTCACGAATGGATCGCCTATCGAGTCGTCCGACCTCCGTCATGAACTCCGCGCCGGCACGCTCCATCTCAACAAGCCGCAACGCCAGCTGATTCACCAACAGCCAATCGATGTCGTCCTCGCAGGACTCGGTGCCAAGTTGTGCCGCAGTCGTTGTCATTCAGACTCCCCCAGATCTTCGATCGGTCGGCGCCACCAACTCAAGGAGTTGCGCAGGCTCTGCCTGGCCTCCTTGAGTGTGGTTTCCGACCGACCAATAGCGTCGGACAGTTCAGGGATGGAAAAGCCGGTCATCAGACCTTCAACCAGGGCTGGGTTTTCCTTGTGGAGCCTTGTGTAGAGATCATGTGCAACTGCGATGAGGGCGGGATCCTGGAATCCCGCTGCGCGATTGCCGCCGAGGATTGTTAGGTGGACGAGGAAGTTCTCGACTATTTGCTCACGATGCTTGCGTCGGCCATCAGCCCGCCCGAAGTTCCTAAGCTGATTACTGATGAGCGTGTATGCCCACGAGTTGAATGGACGGCCATCGGCGCAGAACATCTCGGCCTTCATCATGATGTGAGTGCACACGACCTGTTCTGCGTCCTCGCGGACTGTCCGGTCGAAGATCAAGCGTTTGATCCGCGCCTGAACCAGCTCACGGCCCGCGGCCGACCTGAGCCACACCGTCATAGCGCGTTCCAGAGCCACCTTTGCGGCTGGCTTGCCCTCGTGCGGTGCAGCCCGGATGGACCCCATGACGAGATCCATGAGCTCACCTTCGAGACCGTCCCCGGCTAGGCCTGCGCCAACGAGAATTGAGCGCACACGGTCGCGCTGCTCTGTGGTCAGAACGTCCACTGTCGGATCGTTCATGGTGTGTCCCCCGTCTTCCTTGTGGCGGGTTCGACACTCCGGAATCGCCGTGGGTTACAGCCCGGAGGAGTAACTGCTGGCTATCGGCCCTTCTTGTCGCGCAGCTTGTCGAGGTGACGCTGCGCGTTGGCGATCGTCTTGTCGGCGAATGCTTTCTCGTAGTCCTTCGCGTACGCAGCCTTCTTCGCCTGGTGCTCGGCGATCGCCTTCTGCTGCCCCTCGATCTTCTTGCGGTCGCGCTGGGACACAGCTGCCTCCCTTCGTCGGGCCAACGCACCCCTCTACACCGGCGGACCAAGATTCGACGGAAACGTCGCCAACTACCCCTTTCGCCGCATCTGTCACCCACACCACGCGTGAACCAGGAGACCCTGGGTCGGCACGCGATTCCCTCCGCTTAGCGTCCGGCGGGTGGGCGTGGCGCTGCCCGCGAGTGGGCTCGACACTGTCCCGATGACGAGTGACCAACCAACCTGGCGGCTGGTTCTGAACGCTGCAGCGCAGCTGTCCGGCGGTGGCAGCCACGAGTTCTCCCTGGGCGATCTGATTGCCCTCGTTCAGTCTCAGGATTCGAAACGCGGCCGCTCATCGATCCAGCCCGTCGTTCAGGGCATGACATCGAATGCCGGCAAAGGACCATCTAGTCCATGTGGGAAGCCGTTAACTCGGGTCGCGCACGGGCGGTACCGGCTCCAAGCAGAGTCGGCGTCGCACACCGCGCCCGTGTCAACGAGCACACGGACCACCCAATCTCGGGGTCGGGCTCATTCACACGTCGAATCGCGCGTGGCCGAACTCATCGCGGGCTTCGAGGAATACCTGGCGGTCTACGACCACCAAGTGCCTTTCCAACGCCTCGGGCAGTACGAACATCACCGCGACACCGTGCACCGCGTGCGCCTGCTCGGCAGTGCGACGGCCGCCATTCAAGACGACGACTTCCGGAGGCTCTTGAGGGCGACTCTACGAGCGTGGGGGATTGGGATTCGCGGGTCACGTCTCGCCGACGGTCCCGCGCTTCTCAAGGCACTCCAAGCGGAGACGCTCGAGATCGACGCGCTCGACGGGCTAAACATCGACGATGTCGGTCTGGACGAGGCGGAGGTGACGTCCAGGCTGTGGGGACTAGTGAGTCGACTGGCCGTCGTGGACAACAAGGCCAAGATCGTGGCTGGGACCAAGACGCTCCATCACCTTCTCCCCGACCTCGTCGTTCCGATGGACCGGGCCTGGACTGGCCGGTTTTTCGGTTGGTCTGCTCTAGCGCCTCAGTATCAACAGGAGCGGATTTTCACCGATGCTTACAGACAATTCCGAAGGGTTGCCCTAGCGGTCCGACCCCAGCAGTACGTCGGACAGGGATGGAGGACGAGCAAGACAAAGGTGCTCGACAACGCCGTTATCGGCTACTGCAAGGCACACGGACTCGGATAGCACTCAGCTGGGTTCACCGCCCCTGGCCAGTCCAAGTGGCTCGGCGGCGCGGAGGGATACGTCACGGCCGGCTCGCACGACGACGGGCGCTTGGCGAGGTCTTCATCATGATGAGCAAGCAGGGCTCGACCCTGGCCGGCGTGATGGACGCGTTCTCGATCTCGATCTCGATCGGCCTCCAGTACGGCGTGCCGCTCGAGGCGTTCGTGTCGAAGTTCACGAACATGCGCTTCGACCCGGCCGGCATGACCGACGACCCGGACCTGCGGATGGCGCAGTCGGTGATGGACTACATCTTCCGTCGCCTCGCGCTCGACTACCTGCCCTACGACAAGCCCGCCGAGTTCGGCATCTTCACGGCGGCTGAGCACGGACCGGCAGGGGGTCCCGCAGTCTGCGACGGACGTACGCGGAGCAGACTTGCCATTAAGGACTCCTCCCGCCTGCAAATGCACGGCGACACCTGGCAAGCTTGGTTTCGTGGCACGAGACAAGACGGGTGTTCCGGACGCCCAAACCTTCGCATGGCCCACCCTCTTCGCCGTTCGCTCGCTCGGCGGTTCGGCCACGAACGACGACATCGCCGAGGCTGTTTCGTCACAGCTGGCTTTCACGGAGGCGCAGCAGGCCGTGACGCATGGCTCGTCAGGAATGACAGAGATTACCTACCGCCTGGCCTGGGCTCGCACATACCTCAAGAACATCGGTGCACTAGAGAACAGTGCTCGCGGAATCTGGTCAGTTACCGAGCTCGGTCAGACTCTCGATCAAGAATCCACGGAGCGATTGCTGCGCCGGTGGCGAGCGGCGTACGCCGCGAAGTCGAAGGGGCAACGAGCTGAGCCGACGCCTCCGGAAGAGGTCACCTGGCCCACGGAGGTCCTGGGCCACCTATTGCGGCTTTCACCTGGGGGGTTTGAACGGCTGGCTCGACGGCTGTTGCTCGAGGCGGGCTTCTCGAATGTCAACGTCACGGGACGATCCGGCGACGGTGGCATCGACGGCGTAGGTGTCTATCGAGTGTCCTTGATCAGTTTTCCCGTCTTCTTCCAGTGCAAGCGCTATAAGGGGTCCGTGCGGGCCGCCCAAGTTAGGGACTTTAGGGGTGCGATGGCCGGGCGCGGCGACAAGGGCTTGCTGATCACGACTGGGTCCTTTACCGCGGATGCCCAGCGCGAGGCGACGCGTGAGGGGGCGACCCCGGTCGATCTCATCGACGGCACGAGGCTCGCTGACCTGTTGAAGGAGTTCGGGCTAGGAGTGCAAACGACAACCCAAGCGGTGGAGCACGTCAGAGTCGATGCAGACTTCTTCGAGGAGAAAAATTCGGAGACATGGTGATTCGGCGGAGTTCGCCTAGCCCACAAGAGTGGCGATTGGTCCGTCGGGATGTGGGGCGTCCGCTACAAGCCATTCGTCAAGACCGGCTAGGTCGATCGTGTAGCTGAGGTCGGTGATTGCACTAGGAAGTGGCATGGCAAGAGACGCCCTCGTCAGACGTGGAAATGCCGCGTCGACTCGGTAGAGGCCTTGACGAACTAGCCGGTACGACGTCGTGTACCTGCCGGCATCGGCCACCGTCCATCCGATTGCTCCGAGTCGGGCATCAAGAAGTGCCTGGGTTGTCTCGCCGGCGGTCTTGGCCGCAGACCGCGCCCGGTCGATCAATGAATCCAGGCTCACATCTCCTAGCGGGTCTCCCGCGACCCGCAAGGCGAATAGGAAGAGGTCACCAGCTAGAGGTTCATCCAGCTGGTCGAGGCTCACGACTCGGTGCAGTGCCGGGCCGCGTGCGCCCCCAGTGGTCTTCACCTCGACGGATACGGTCGAGGTCACAAAGTCATGCCGCCCGCCCAGCGGTCCTTGCCATGCATCGAGCGCCGACACGGTCAGCATCGGTACCCACTCGAGCAGCAACCACAATTCTCCGATGAGGCCAAGTTGACGTTCGCGGCTGAGGCCCTCGCCCGACTGCGCCCAGAATCGACGCCACCTTTCGAGGGTGTGGACCGTGGTGCGAGCGTCAGGAGCCGTCGCAAGCGCGAGTGCGTCCACTACCGCGGCGCATATGGCAGTGAACGCCGGCTCGGCGTCCACGTCCTCGAGAGCAAGGTCGAGCCAGAGTCCTTCGAGTCCGGCGGCCCGCATGTGTCGTCGGCTCAAGGTGAGCCCTCGCACCGGCCGTGGATCACGCACCTGGTCGGCTTCATCCGCGATTGCGACCAGCAGGTGACGTCGTCCATCTGCATCAAGGGCGGCGAGGATGTCGCCACCCACCCAGGACGCAACTCGCTCGGCTTCCAGAAGCACGCCCGCTGGGCGTGGCAGCGCAGACCAACGAGACTGCAGCTCGTCCGCAGTGCTAGTCATGAGCTGTCCGACACTCCTGCGCTGCCGACGACGTAGCGAACTGTCGCTTCACTGTCGGAGAACGGGAACGCCATGGCAATACCGATTACCGTCTCACCGTCCCGCTCGAGGTTGTCGAACAGCGGGTGACCGTCCCCCCGGAGCGGTCGGCTGTGCCTGCTGATGGGATAGATCAATAGCAATCCCTCGTCCGGGGATCGCTGGCGACGCAGGGACAACGCGTAGCTGATGTCGTTAGTGACCGAGTACTCGCGAGCGTGAGCGACCGCGGCCGCCTCTATGCCCACCTCCTCATCACCACCCGTCGCTCCACGGCTCACGGGATTCACCAAGGTGCCGATGCTGAACTCGCTGTCGCGCTCACGGGCTCGGTTCAAGCAGGCGACGTCATTCCAATCCGGAATAGCGAGGTTCTCGCTGCCCAGCACGGGGTCGACACTCTGACGTCCGCGCACTGAGACCCACCACCGCGTCAGCTCGCGTGCTTTCGATGCCTGGGCATGGATGTACTCACGCAGAAGCTGGCTGGAGACCTTCGAAGCACCGGCATACGTCTGATAGGACTCGAGGAAGTTGAGCACAGCTCGCCAGTCGACCTCTGCCCAAGTGGGGAGGCCGTCCTGTGCGACTGCATTCGGGGGACCGATCCCGCTCAGAAACGTGCGTGTAGCAGCGAGGTTGCCTTCAAGCCATGCCCGCCGTCGGAGCTGGAAGTTGATCGTCTGGATCAGCGAGCCGTTGTAGTCCACGTTGAGCTCTCGCGCACTGCCCATGCGGTTGCGCGCAGTGATCTGCATCGTTGCGTGCGCCATGATCCGCGGAGCAAAGTCACGAGGAGTCTTGCCCAGCACGTCGTACAGCCGAATCTCGCGACGTAGCGCTTCCTCGGCGGTCGCCAAGTCCCGGAAACGCGTCCTTAGCTCGTCAGTTGTCCACAGTCGCGTGAGGTCCACGTAGTCTTCGCGATAGCCGAACCACCGCGCCATCTGCAGCAACGTGTCGAAGTAGATGGCCGGACGGACGTAGTAGGAGACCACGAGCCCCTCGATCGTCAGCCCGCGCGAGAGTTTGTTGCCCCCGACGACGACGGCTCGGATGTCGGGCTGCCGCTCGTAGTCCAACTCGTCCTGGGTGCGAGTGTTCAGAACAAGCACGGGCAGTTCGTTGCGGAAGTTGCGGTTGAGCGCCGGCTCGATCTCTTCGAACGTCAACGCCCGGCTAGGGTCCATCGCCGCGCACAGCGGCTGGAACTCGCTCTCCCATCGCGCGACGAATCGGGGTCGAGAAGTCGCCAGGTCGTACCGCCAGTGTTGCCGCAGGACGCCTAGAGATGCGCGCACCTGATCGGCCAGCGCAAGCTGCTGGTAGGTGTAAGGGCTTCCGTGAATCAGCATGCTTGTCGCGGGCATCCCGCCGAGACGGGTGTCCCGCGCAGCCATTGCGAGTACGAAGTCGAGCAGTGCCATTTCTAGGGACGGTGGGATCGCGTCGATCGGAGGCGCTTGACGGCCCGAACTCAGCAGGTCGGCCTCATGATCTGGAACGCGGCGAATCACGTCCAACGGCGGGAGACCGTCCTCTTCGCCGGCGAGTGCAGACCGTCCGAACAGTCGCTCGGTCCCTACGTATCCTGGAGGCATCGGCAGACTGACGATGAAATCCGCTGGGTAGAGATCGGCACCGACCTCTCGATCCAGTGCGTCGCGGTCGATGAGGACATTGGCAAACGGCGTTGCGGTGTAGCCGATGTACGCCGCCCGGTTCATCCGCAGCAGGAGGCGACGGATCAGGCCGTTAATGACGCTCGGATCAGTCTCTTCTCGTTGCGCCGACTCACTCTTAGTGCCGCCGTCTACGTCCTCGTCGCTAAGGTCGAGCAAGTCCTCGAGCGGCACTTCGGGTTCGCGATTCCCGCCGGTGTTGATCGTGGCCTGGTCAGCTTCGTCGTCGATTACGAGGACGGGCGGCGCGATCGGCTGACGATCCTCAAGCCACTTCACGAGACGACGCAGCACGCTGGCGTTCTTCTTTACGACCAGGATGAGTCGAACCGTGCCCTGAAGGAGGCTGGGGTCGGCGGTTCCGGGATGGAAGTCGGCCCACGTCTCCGGCCCGGTCATGCGGACGATCTCCTGGCCTGCCTCTGCAAGGCCAACCGTCGGGCGCCCTGGCTGCGACGGAACTAGGCCGAGTTCGTCCTCCAAGCGCAGCTGGGTCTGCCGCCTCAGGCTGTTGTGCAGTCCCGAGAGGACGATGACGATCCTGTACCCGGCATCTACTCCCTTGGCGGCCAGGGCACTGAAGTTCGCGGTCTTGCCTGATTGAACATAACCAACCACGAGACCGCGCACCTGAAAGGCTTCGGGGCCTCCCGTTCGCGCGTCCTCGAGCATCGACAGAATCTTGTCTGTGCTCTGGTCGAGAGACTCGATGACACTTTCGCTTCGGTTTCTCTGAAGCAGCAGGAACTCTCGAAGCCGCGGCCAGTGATAGCCGTCCGCTGGGTCCCACTCCGCGAACCAGGGTCGTGGTCCTCCTCGCGAAAGCACAGCGACGGGCTCGACCGTGACTCGGTCAGCGAGCCACCTCCCCTGGACTACGTCGCGGTACTCCGGAGGAACCATCTCGAGTGCATCCGCGAAGGAGAGTCCACCCGCAAGGCCGCCTCTGACGGCTCGGAGGTACGCATCGACCGGGCTCCGCGCGTCATCACCAACCGATGTCACGGGCGATCTCCGGTTCTGTCGCGCGCAGTCTCATGCGAATCTTGGTGAGGGCGTCTGACGCCCCTACCTCCGCCGCCACGTGTTCGAGCGTCGGTCCGACCGACCGTCGAGTGCGGGCCACAGGTCCTCCCGCTGGAACGTTGCCCTCCGCTGACGATGAGCGACGGCCACTGGCCGAGGTGGGTGCTGCGGGCCGTCCCGACTCAGGACGCCGATCGCTTCGGGCGCTCACGCGATAGCGGTCCTCGGCACGCTTGGTCAGGAACGATACGAGTGGCTTCAGTTGTTCGCGCAGATCATCGGGGAGCTTGACGCGCATCTTGGAGATGTTGATCTCGAATTCTTCGTCTAGATCCGGCCAGAATTCGAGAGCCGCGCGCGCGAGTTTGATGTGCTCATCCTGGCCACGCAACCATGACCAGCCACCAGACTGGATCATCCGGTCGCCTCGGTAGATGTAGAAGCCCTGCTGCCGGTTCCACTGGAGTGGTCCGCTGGCGCGGCGCCAGGCTTCGTCGCTACTGAAGTCCCGCTGTGGCGGAAGGACGAACGGCCTGTACTTGACCACGCTGCGGCCGACGATGAGGTCCCTCTCAGGCAGTTGCTCGGTTCGCTCGTCAACGCAGAAGGGGTCCCAAGCTTCAACCTTCGTGCCGTTGATATATATCGACAGTCGACGTCTGCGCCGGGCCTTCCCGCTGAGGAAGCGACCGAACACCATGCCCAAGTGGAGGTCGAGTCGCTCCGCGAGAGCCAGGAGGTACCGCTCGGCCCAACCCCCGAAGGGGTCGCGACGGCTGAGCACCCGGTCGAGGCTGTGCCACAAGACCACCGTGCCTGGGCCATCTGACAGTGGGTCGACGACCTCGCTTGGCCGATCCACTGATGCCGGGACGATGATCTCCCACTTGTCGCGACGGATAACGTCGTCGAGGTCCAACTGCCGACATTCGATCTGTCGCCGGGCCTTGTTGGTCCTGCTGGCAACCGTGACGCTTCGGCACTGCGAGAGGCTCGCGGTCTTGAGTCCAAGGCCGAACTTGCCAAGATCATCTTCCGCGTAGTCCCTGCTGCTGCCAAGCCGCATGGCTTCGCTCATTGCGGCGCCACTCATGCCCTGTCCGTCGTCGGCAATCCGCACCCATGAATCCGCGCCATCGAAGTGGATGGTGACGTCGACCCGGCCGGCGCCGGCTGCGATGCTGTTGTCGATGAGGTCGGCAACAGCGTTCACAAATTCGTATCCGAGATCGCGAAGGCTCGAGAGCAGTCGCGCGGCGCTCGGGATTGACGACTCGCGCCGAATCGGAGAAGGACTCACGTCGATTCGATCCTCAGCATGAACGCACGACCTCCCGCCACTTCTGATGCAATCCGCCGGCAGATGAGTGCTCAGGCTAGAGCTAACACGCTCCCAGAGGTGCGACTCCGACGGGCATTACATGCCGCAGGGCTGAGATATCGCCTGCACCAGCCTGTTGCCGGCGCTAAACCGGACATCGTGATGACGCGAGCGCGGATTGCGGTCTTCGTGATGGGGCACTTCTGGCACAGCTGTCCGACGCACGGGACCCTCCCTAAGTCCAATGCCGGATGGTGGGCGGAGAAGCTCGCCGGAAACGTCGCCAGGGACGAACGCCAGAAGCGCAGTCTGGAGCAGGCGGGCTGGTTAGTGATCTGGGTTTGGGAATGCGAAGCCCACCACGTTGCCGCCGAGCGAATCGTTTCGGCATGGACTCAGCGTTCGTCGAGTCCAAAATGAGTCTTTGCTCAGTGTCGAGCGGACGCACAGAGGAGCGAGAGTGGGCATGTCGAGCAGCTCGGGTTCTCGGTCGTGCAGACCGATTGACCAAGCGCCGCGATGGCAGCCATGCGCTTTGGTGCGGTGAGCCTGCCACCGACGAGCAGGCCGATGGCTAGCCGGCCGTCACTCAGTCGATCGACTCGGTCGACGGGTTGGCCGGTGACCCGCGCCGCGACGCGGAGCGGACTCTGGGTTGTCAGCAGCACGTCCTCGCCAAATGCGAGGCATGCGAACCGTTCGGCTTCTGCGGGTAGGAGCTTCACCGATTGCCACCACCGCGGCGAATCCTCGCTGGGCGGCTCGACCTGCTCGCGCCGCCAGCCGTCAGCTGCAGGCAACAACCGCCTCAGAGCGCGCCGAACGCCAGGTGACAGCTCAACGTCGGCCAAGCGGGAGGCAGTCAGGTCGCCGGGCGTCGGAAATTGCCATGAGACGAGGCTGACGGTCCCGTCATCAACTCTCGTTCCTACCAACACGGAGCTGAGTAGGGCAGTCCAGGTATCGCAATGGTGCCTCCACGGAGCACCGACCATGTCGAGTCGTGCCCACTCATCCAGCCGTCGACGGGCCTCGATCAGGTCGGCGGCTGGGATGTGTCGCGGCGTGGACTTTGGGACCTTCAGCTTTGTCGCCGGAACTCGTGCAACTCCCAGGGCCACCAAGACTGCGGAGCCGATTCGTTCGGCCAATAGCGGGGGCACAGCGTTGCCGATTTGGCGGAACGCGTGGGTGCGACTTCCTGCGAACCGATACCAATCCGGGAAGGTCTGCAAGCGGGCCGCTTCTCGGACAGTGAGAGTGCGTTCTTCCGTTGGATGGATGTACCAGTAGCCGTCCTTCGCGATGTGCGCGGTGATGCTTCTTGCCAACTCGTTCTTGCCGTGCCTCTTGTACTTGTCATCGAACGTGTCGGCCCTATATCGGCGTAGCTCCTCGGGAAGATCGCTGTATCTCGTCGTTGAAGTCATCAGTGCAAAGGCCTTGCGATCGTCATCGCGGACGGCTCGCGTGACGTGGTCGTAAACAAGATTCAGATCGTCAGAGGAGACGCCAACGCGAGCGCGTTCCTGGAACACCGTTCGCTTCCGGGTGCGGTACGGCAGTGTCTGCGCGCCTGTTCCGTCGCCCAACTTCGGAAGGTCACTAATCGCCTCCCAGATGCTGACCTTGGGGCTTGACGCCGGCCACTCAAAGGCTCGAGGTGCATCCTTGCGTATTGCGACCAAGATCAGGCGTTGTCGGTGTTGAGGAACTCCATACGCGGCCGCCTCAACGATGTCCATGGACGTCTCGTAGCCGGCTTCTTGCAGATCTTCGACGATCTGCCGAACGACGCGCATGTCGTCACCCAAGGCCATGTCTGGGACGTTCTCCAGGAGAACAGCTCGGGGCCGAACGGCCAACACAATGCGCAGCCAGACGCGCCAAAGGTCTCGTCGGTCATCGTATGCAGGGCGACGCCCGTGCGTTACCAAGTGGCGGATCGCTGAACGTCCCGCTCGGCTGAAGGGCTGGCACGGGGGACCTCCAGCGATCAGTGCCACGTCTGCCTGCTTGAGTAGCGCGACCAGCTTCTTCTCGTTCTTGGGGTCGCTTAGGTCGAGGCTCGCACTAAGCCCTTGGAAGTTGGCGGCGTGCGTTTCCACGGCCCACTGGTCGTGGTCGATCCCTACCCCCACGCTGAACCCGGCTGACTGAAGGCCCAGGCTAAGACCGCCCCCTCCCGCGAACAGATCAACAGCCAGTGGCTTCGACTGCGTTGCAGCCCACTTCGACCAGGTGGCCCACGTCGGTGAGCGCGGGTCTGGCTCAAGACGGAGTGGCCGACTTCGCTCTACCTTTACTGCAGGGACGCCCATCGACCCTCCTCTTGGCGTTCAATAGCACTCGAAGTCACTGGAGACTTATCTACCACCTTCGTCCGACAGTGACGGGGTTGGTAGGTCGAGTTCGGCTCCATCTGCCATTGCGGCGAGTATGTCGTCGACGGGGACGTTCTCGTATCCGAGACGGCCCATGAAGCGAGCGTGTCTTCCTAGGAGCACCTGGCTATACGGCGCAGCAAGGCTGGCACGTCTTGCCCACTGGTTGATGTCGAGGTACGACACGTTGTGAACGCGCTCGAGGTCGACCACAAGATGCGGGATCAGATGCAGCAGCTTCGGAAGGTAGAAGTATCGCTCCTTCCCCCCCTTCAGGACGGTCTCCAACTTGCCCCGCCCGGCGGCGCCGTAGCCGCCATCGCGCCACGCGGCTCCTTGTGGAAGTTCGCTGAGCGGCACGGCCTCGGCCATGGTTACCCAGTCCACGCTGCGGGTGCCGTCGGCCTGCAAGGTGAGGTCGCAGGCTGGCGTGAGGATCACGCTCCAACGCCCGGTGGTGGACTCCCAGCAAACGTCCCCTGACTCGTGGTCTGACGAGAGGGGCGGGACCACGTACATCTGCGCCGCGTGCCACGGCGTGGTCTCGCCCACTAGGTCGGACAAGGCTCCCTGGAGCGTGTTGAGCCTCGTCGCGTCGAGAGACTTCGCGAGTCGCTGCACGACAATCGCCGCGCGATCTGCGTGCGACGCGAGCGCTAGGTCGCCCCATTCATCCTGAACATGTCCCCAGAAAAATTCCCGCAGCAGCGCTCGAACGTGCTCATCGATGCCGCGAACGAGAGACGGCAACCCGCCGGCGACGACCTCGGTGAGAGTCTCCACAACGCCGTCGGTCCCCTCGTGCTTCGGGACGATCCACACCAAGGGATAGCTCGCAATGTCAGCGAGCCGGTTCTCGTTGCCGGTGTAAAAGACGACTGGTGTAGCGATGCGCGACTTCAGGGCCTCGAACACCTCACGACCAGCGTCATCACCGCCGCCGAGCTCATCGAGTAGGTCGAGGACCAAGAGGTCTACTCGACGTGCGTCGAGCATCCCCATGGCATCTGTGAACTTGGTAGACGTTATGCATTGCACCTCCGCGCCGTCGCCAAGATTCGCACCGTCGAGTGCTCGTGAAAGGCGGTCGAGCACTTCCTGCTGGTCGTCTATGGCCAGCACCGTCCACGGCCGAGGCACCGTCATGTTCTCCGCCGGAAACAGGCTCGGAACGTGGAGCCGCCAAGCTCGGAGTCGAGCAGCTCAAGGGACCCGTCGTAGTGATCTGACAAGAGCTGGCCAGTGATGGCTAGGCCGAGTCCGACACCCTCCGGTTTGGTGGTGAAGTACGGATCGAATATCGCTTCCTGGAACTCGTCGGGTACGCCGGGGCCTGTATCTGAGACGACTACGCAGGCGGCGTCGCCGTCCCACTCCGTGCGCACGCGCACGACGCGTTGGCTGGAGCGTGTCGTGCGTACCCAGTACAGGGCATTCTCGACGAGGTTCACAACGATCTCGCGCACCTCGTCGGGGTCGATCGAGACCTCGCCTACATCGCCCTCTACGGTCAGCTCTGTCTCCTGTCGTGCGGCGCGCGACGCGAGAACTGCCACCGCGTCCCTGACGACCTCGGTCAGCTCGATGTGCGCTGGCCTACCTCGGCGGCGCCCGCCGAAGGGTTGGATGCGACGGAAGAGTGCGCTAAGGGTGTCGAGTTGTTGCACAGCAAGAACCAGCTCGCGCTCTATCAGGGTGAGCTTCTCCTCGCACGCAGTGTCAATGCGAAGCGACCGTCGCGCCTCTGATAGGCCGTCCCGTATTGCCCCAGCGGCATGCTGTCCGTCGTGGTTGATGTCGTCGACCAGCTTGCCTAGTGTCGCGAGTCTCGAATAGCGACCCAGCACGTCGCGAACGTGTTCGACGCCAACGGCGAGTTCTCGCCCTCGTTGGGCGAGCATCCCAACGATCTGCTCGTCAACGCCACGGCTGGTCGCCTCCGTGACGATGTCGTCGACTGTGAACGACTCAAAGATGTTCGTTGGGGATGCAGCGGATTGCGGGCGACCCTCTTGCCTCCGATTGCGACGTCTGACCTCGAGTTGTGCCAGCAGTTGTTGCACGACTTCAAGAAAGGTGTCGTACGCCGCGCCGGCAACAAGGCCCTCGCGGTTGCTCTGGTCCCTAAGCAGCGGGTTGCCCTCGGCGCTGATGTGGACTTCTCCGACGATCTGGTTGTTGCTGACCCGCAAACTCGGGTTCTGCACACGCCGCTTATCCAGACGCAGCCAGTCGTTCCCGTCCTCGCCGTAGGGGAACACCCTGAAGCCGTCTCGGTACACGCTTACCCCCGCGGCCGCGTCCAGGAGGCTGCGAAAGTCTCGGGCAGTGAGTTCTTCGCCAGCCTGCTCGCGCATTGCCGCTGCGTCTCGATCCCAGACACGTAGTCGGATATCGAATGGTCCGCACATGAGCGGCTCGTTATCCGCGGTCAGGTCGAACTCGTCTGAGACCGGCTCGAGGTCCGGGACAGTCACGACAATTCGCGCGCGACCGAGGGCGTCCACGCTACCGACCAGCTCGTATGGAGCCTTCTGAATTGCGCGCGGTGGTTCTACCGGCCCTGAGTACTGGTCGAATGCGGCGGGGGGCAGGAGTGTGACCTGGAAGTCCGGCACGCCTTCGCTGGTCAGGGAACGCGCCGAAATCAACCGCGAGAGATCGATCCGCAATTTGCGAATCGTCTCCTCATTCCAATCCGCACGGAGATCGTCCAGCCGCAGGAGCGTTCCTTGAGGTCTCGCCTCGAGCTCTATCTCCGCCCAAGCCGCGCCAACAGGTCCGTCCTCGGCGAAGAAGGCCGGCGGTCCCTCCTCCCACAGCACCTCGATCTCGTCCAAGAATCGGTCGCTGCTGCGGAAGTCAGACCAATCAAGAGCGAGTTGGACCTCGGGGGCGTCCTGCCGCCGGGACACGAGCAGCATTCTGTCGGCCAGTTTGGACGCCGCGAATCGTCCAATCCCCTTCTCGCCCAGCACCCGGCGGCCCGACGCGCTGCGGGTTTTCGCCTTGCGGTACTCGGTCGCTGGTTGTAGCCATGTATCCCGAATCTGCTCAAAGGACATGCCTTCGCCGTCGTCCAAGACCTCGACACCGCCGGCACCCTCAGTTAGTGGCCCTATCAGGCGGATTACGACGTGCGAAGCGTCCGCATCGTAGGCATTCTTGACGAGCTCGATCAGGGCTACGGATTCGCTGCTAATGAGATCTTCACCGATGGTGCTAAGGAGTCGGGCACGCGGCCGGAGCGCACCCTGATCTCGTCGCACACCGCGCTCCGATGCCGTCACCCTCGCCGATCCCTTCGGGCCGCCGCCATGTGGTTCGCGAGCATTCTGTCTGTCAGACGGCGCTGGACGCATGCTTCGGCCACTGCTCGTCGCCCGGTGCGTGTCGACGCCAACTCGCCCGCGGTTGAGTGCGTCGAGCTCCCGAGGTCGGCGGGCTGTCTGCGTGGGCACGGGTGCGAGAGGCACTCGCAGTTCGCCCATCCAGTTGCAGGACTCATTGCAGTAGTTGTCCCGATGAGACGCAGAACCCGGCCTTCGGGGGGATGAAGACCGGGGCTGACCTGCGGTTTCTCTTGCGCGCTCGGAGGGACTCGAACCCCCAACCTTCTGATCCGTAGTCAGTCTGGGAGGAGGATGCCGGCGGTCAGGGCCTCGGCGAGCCACATTTTGTGGTCGGTTTGGGACCAGCCGAGGTCGTCGCACAGCATGCGGGCGACGTCGGGGCTGCCGAGCACCCACATCAGTTCGGCCGCGCGCTTGGTGCTGACGCGTAGCGGGCCGCGGGCGGCGATCCAGCGCGCGTACGTCTCCATGTTCTTGCGGCGGTGGTGGTCCATCTCCGCAAACACCGCGGCCATCTCGGGCTCGACCGCTGACGCGGTGCGCAGGATCTCGAAGACCGGGCGGATCTGCGTCGAGAGGCCGGCGATGAAGGCCGCGAACAGCTCGATCTGCTTGCGCTGATCGGGCTCGTCCCGGATCGCCAGGGCGGCCGGGTGCTCCCGGACGCTCGGTACCGACCCGTCGGGGACGAGGCGCTGGTCGATCAGCGCGGTGAGGACGCGCGCCTTGCTGCCGAACACCGCGTGCACCGTGTCGCGGGCGACGCCGGCCCCGTCGGCAATGTCCTTCATCGTCGTCCGGGCGAAGCCCCGGTCCAGGAAGAGCGCCCCGGCCGCATCGAGGATCCGCGCGCGCGTGCGCGCCGCCTGCTCGTCCCGCACGGCGGACGAATACCTCCGCGGGCTCTTGACCGTGCTCATGGAGTGATCCTACAGTGACCTGAATCATCCGACACTATGTCGGACGATAGGAATCTCTGGAGTGTCGCCATGGTCGAGCTGCTGACATCACCCCCTCCGCCGGACGCCATCGGCCGGATGCTCGCGATCGAGGGCATCCGGGTCGCGCCGACAATGCTGGCCAGCCAGCAGGGACCCGAGCGGCACCTCGGGCCGGAGGCGGCCGGCGCGGTGCTGATCCTGCAGGCGACGTTCGCCGACGAGGCGCACGCGGCCGGGTTCTGGACCACGGCGGCCGGCCTCATGGAGGTGCTCGCGACCGCGCCCGGGTTCATCCGCCGCTACAACTTCCTCGACGGTCACCACTACACGCTCATCGCGTTCTGGCGGTCGGTCGAGGACGCGCACGCCTTCTACGCCAGCCCCGCCCACCAGGCCGCGATGCAGGGGCTCTACGAGCAGCGCTGGCAGTACAGCCACTTCGCCGGCCTCTGGGTAATGCACACCCCACGACACCGGGTGATCTTCTGCCAGCAGTGCGACGGCGTGACGCCGATGCCCGCGGGGGAGTGCGTGAAGTGCGGGACCGAGCTGCGCGACCCGTACGCCGAGGTGCCCAGTGTCGTCGGATGAGTGGGTCGCGTTCGTGGACGTGACCGTGCCGGCGCACATCCACGCCGAGCGCGCGCTGCACAATGGCGACCTGACGCCACGCCTGACCACCTGGTCGCACGAGGAGCCCGTCACCGTCTTCGGCGCCGGCGTGCCGTTCCGGAGCGGTTGGGACGACGTGCTGGCGGTCTTCGAGTGGCTCGCACCGCGCTTCACGGCCTGCTCCGAGTACGACTTCGAGTTGCTCGCCGGCGGCCTCTCCGGTGACCTCGCCTACACCGTCGGCATCGAGCGCTACGTCGCGACGACCAGCGAGGGCGCCACGCAGCGCAACGAGCTGCGCGTCACGCACGTGTACCGGCGCGAGGCGGGCAGCTGGAAGGTCGTCCACCGCCACGGCGACCACTTCCCCGCCGACGCGATGGCCGGCGCGCGCGGGTGAGCGGCCAGCCTGTCTTGGCCTTGTCGGTGGGCCGCTCTACGGTGGCGCCATGGACGGCTCTCGGGGGGACGCGGGCGGACTGCCCGCCGTCGGCATCGTCGCGGGCGGCTGCATCGACCCGGTCCCGCCGGAGGACCTTCGGCCGGCTGCGTCGGACCCGGGAGACCTGACCTGTACGCCGTGGCGCAAGTACGGCCACGACCGGGTCTACGTGAGCCGCGGCGAGCAACGGCTGGGCTACCTCGACCGCAAGACCGGTCGGCTGAGCGACGTCGATCCGGCTGACGTGTCGGCCGTCACTGAGTCGCTGATCGCGGCGGGGATGCTCGAGGCCCCCTCGGACCCGCCGTTTGCCCCGGTGGTCGAGTCGCCGACGCCATCGCTGCCCGTCATCGACTGGGCGATCACGACGGCCGGCGATGCAGCGACCTACAAGCCGGGTGCGGGGCTGCGTGCCAAGGCCGAGGAGGAACGGGCGGCCGCGCCGGTGCGCTCGTTCATGGCGCGTGTGCTCAACGTCCACACGCAGGAGCGGGCCTGGCGGGTCGGTGCCGACGGCGAGGAGCTGGTGGCGGCGCGCCTCGCGAAGCTGCCCGCGCCGTGGGCCGTGGTGCACGGCGTCCCCATCGGCAAGGGCGACGCGGACATCGACCATGTCGTCGTCGGTCCCGGCGGCGTCTTCACGCTGAACACGAAGAACCACGCCGGCAAGAAGGTGTGGGTCGGCGGGAACACCGTCCTGGTCGGCGGCTTCAAGCAGCCGTACGTGCGCAACAGCCGCTTCGAGGCTCAGCGTGTCAGCAAGATCCTCAGCGCCGCCGTCGGGGCGCACGTCCCGGTCGTGGGTGTCGTCGTCGTGATCGCCGAGGAGCTGACCATCAAGACGCCGCCGGAGGACGTGGTCGTGGTGGGGCGCCGCCGCGTACGGCAGTGGCTCGAGGACCAACCCGTCATCGCGACGGCCGAGCAGGTCCGCCAGCTGGAGCGGATCATCCGCACCCCGACGACTTGGGGTGTGCAGACCGGCTAGAGGCTTTCCTTGGCCTCGTCGTAGCCGCCGGTCGGCGGGTTGGGGTCGGGCGCGTAGACCAGGTAGAGGACGCCGGTCGCGAACGTCTCCGACGAGACCAGCTTGAACGGCTGCTCGGGGTTGGAGCCGTCGAAGAGCCGCAGCCCGGCGCCGGCGGCGACCGGGTGGATGAACAGGTGCAGCTCGTCGAGCAGCCCGGCTGCGAGCAGCTGCCGTACGACGGAGGTCGACCCGCTCAGCACGATCCGCCGGATGCCGCCGTCGGCCTTGAGCCTCTTCGCCCCTTCGATGAGGTCGCCCTCGAGCTGCTCGGAGTTGCGCCAGGTGAACTCCAGCGGCTGGTGCGACACGACGATCTTGCGCAGGTCGCCGAGGGTCTTCGCGAACGCGGCGTCCTCCCCGCCGGCGGCCTCTCGCTCCGGCCACGCGCCCGCGAAGCTGTCGTAGGTCACCCGGCCGAAGAGCATCACGTCGCCCTCGTGCGAGCGCCCGACCGCGTCGCCCATCTCATCGTTGAAGTACGGGAAGTGCCAGTTGCCGACCATCGGGTCGACCATGCCGTCGAGCGCCATGAACAGGCTGGCGGAGATGGTTGCCATCGGTCCTCACAGATCGGTCGGCGGCGCCGTGCCGTGACGCCTGGTTGGGGTTTCCTACATCAGCCAGACCCAAACCCTAGGTGTAGCACAGGTGCTACAGTCAGAAGATGGGGCGCGAAGTGGGCCAGCGAGAGCTGCGCAATGACAGCGGCGAGATCGTGCGGGCCGCGGAGGCGGGCGAGACGATCACGGTGACCAGGAATGGCGTGCCGGTGGCCGAGTTGCGGCCGCTGCGCCGTCGCCAGTTCGTTCCGTTCGCTGAGGCCGCCGCGAGCGCCGCGCACCTGCCGAACATCGACCCGGAGGCGTTCCGCAGGGACGTGGACCGTCTCATCGACCAGAGCGTCGAATGACCAGCCGCGGCTTGTTCGACACCTCGGTGCTCATCGACTGGCCGGATGAGCAGCCCGTTGAGGAGGTCGCGATCAGCGCTTTGTCGTTGGCGGAGTTGGCAGCCGGCCCGCTTGCCGCCCGATCCGCGAGCGAGCGCGCCATCCGGCAAGCCCGACTGCAGTGGGCCGAAGGAACCTTCGATGCCTTGCCCTTCGATACGGAGGCGGCTCGGGCGTACGGGCAGGTCTACTCGGCGGTGCGCGCCGCACGGCGTACGTCGCCGCGCAGGTTGGCGGATCTGCTCATTGCCAGCGTCGCAGTTGCCCACGGGCTCCCCTTGTACACACGGAACCCTGATGACTTCCGTGGTCTTTCCGGACTGCTCGAGGTCGTGGCCGTCTAGGGCATGTAAACCGCTTCTTCAGCGGTGGATATGGCGCCTACGGTGTGGCTGTGCGCCGCGGGCGCGCGGACGCGAAGGAGCGGATGGTGCCAGGCGCTGTACTGCGCGGGGTGACTCTGGACTGTGCCGACCCGAAGACGCTGGCGGGGTTCTACGGTGCCCTGACCGGAATGCGCGAGCTCTTCAGTTCGGACGAGTTCGTCGCTCTGACGGATGACTCCGGCTGTGATCTGGGATTCCAGCGGGTTGACGGATACCGGGCTCCGCAGTGGCCGGGTCAGGACGTGCCGCAACAGTTCCACCTGGACTTCCGCGCGGACGACCTCGATGTGATGGAAGGGCTGGCGCTTGAGCTCGGCGCGGCCAAGCCGGACCATCAGCCCGGCGACGGACGATGGCGGGTACTCCTGGATCCGGCTGGCCACCCCTTCTGCCTGACGTCCTAGCTGCGGAGGAACGGCGGGACCAGCTCGGTGGCCTTTCCTGGCACGTAGAGGGCCGGCCGGCGGCCGCCGTCGGGGTCGCCGTGGTCGGACGTCCGGCCGGTCGGCTCGACGAAGCCCGGCGTGGCGAGGACCTTGCGGGCGAAGTTGGCGGGGTCCAGCTCCTCACCCCAGACGGCCTCGTAGACGCGGCGCAGGTCGGGGATGGAGAACGGGGCCTCGAGGAAGGCCGTGGCCAGCGTCGTGTACTCGAGCTTGGCGCGGATCCGCTCGATGCCGTCGCGGGCAATCTGGTCGTGGTCGAAGGCGAGCCGCAGCAGGCCTTTGCGCTTCGAGCCGAGAGCGAGATCCTCAACCGGCCACCAGCGGGCGTTGGCCGCGTCGGAGTCGGCGACCGGCGTCGGCAGGTCGGGCATGAGCGCCACGTGGGCAACGCTGACGACGCGCATCCGCGGGTCGCGGCCCGGGTCGCCGTACGTCGCGAGCTGCTCGAGGTGGCCGACCGACTTCTTCCCCGCGCCGATCTGGATGCCGGTCTCCTCGGCCAGCTCGCGGACCGCGGCGTCGTGCAGCGACTCGTCGATGCCGACGAAGCCCCCGGGCAGCGCCCACTCGCCCTGGTACGGGTGCGCGGCGCGCTCGACGAGGAGCAGGCAGAGCCGGCCCTGCCGCACGGTAGCCAGGACGATGTCGACGGTGACCGCGAACGGCGGGTACTTGCCGGCGTCGTAGCCGTCCGGCGCGCGGGCGGTCATGCGAGCGGCGGCGCGAAGCGCCAGGATTCGGCGAGCAGCTGGTCGATCTCGCGGAGCGCGTGCTCGAGGCGGTCGGCGGGGGAGCCGGTGACGAGCACCCAGCGGCGGTCGGTCTCGGTGAGCCGGTCGACGAAGCGCTGGTGCATCCACTCGCGGATGTGCTCGCCGTCGCGCAGGCCGTCCTGCTCGAACGCGACACCGGCCGGGTCGGTGAGCAGGTAGAGCGGGTGGCGTCGTGCGTCACCGAGGGCCTCGACCGCGGGGTCGCGCGCGCCGAGGTAGCGCTCGCGCCAGATGCCGGTCGCGAACGCGTCGGTGTCGCAGACCAGCACGGGGGAGCTCGTCGCGGCGGCGTCCTCGTCGGCGTTCTGCCGTTCGGCGATGTCGAGGAAGTCGCCGGGTGTCCACTCCAGGTCGGCGACGGTCGGTGATGGTTCCCCGGCGCGGGCTCGTTGGGCGCCGAGGGCGGCGAGCTTGAGCTCGGTCGCCCGGCGGCCGTACTCGGGAACCCACTGCGTTTCGGCCCAGACGCTGCCCCGGTCGCTGAGTGCTGCGGCGAGGTCACGGGCGAGGGTGGTCGTGCCGGTCGACTCGGCGCCGACGACGGCGACCCGCAGCGCCAGGCTGGCGCGGGTGGCGGGGGAGAGCAGGTGCCAGTGGCCAGGGACGTCGCTGCGGACCGCGGTGCCGGAGACGGCGACGCCGAGCCGGTCGAGGTCGACGCAGACGTGGACGGCGCCGAAGCGGCGGGCCAGCTCGTCGCCGTACTTCTCGGAGGAGAACACCGCGTCGACGGCGGCGGCCTCCGGCGGGAGTCCGGCGCGCAGCGTGGCGCGGGTGACCGCGGCGGCGAAGACCGCGACGTGGTTGCGCCAGGCGAGCTCGGAGTCGAAGTCGACGTCGTAGTCGTCGGTCTCGCCGATGACGTCGACGTTCGGCTGATGGGCGTGAGTCACGGTGAGCCAGGCGACCCGGTCGGCCAGCGGGATCGACTCGTGCGAGTGCGCGCCGACGACGACGGTGAGGCGTGCGCACTGCGCGGCGGCTGCGTCGATGAGCGCGTGGTGGCCGTTGTGCGGCGGGTAGAACTTGCCGACGACCAGGCCGTGCTCGTAGTGCTCGGTCATGCGGGCACCAAGATCGCCTCGGTCGTGGTGCTCTGGGCCAGGTCGGCGCGCCACTCGCGCAGACCTTTGACGCAGAGGGCCAGGAAACCGACGTAGAGGACGGCGGTGAGCCAGAGGTCCTTGTAGCCGTAGAGGGGGACATAGACGAGGTCTGCGCTGATCCAGATCCACCACGACTCGACCTTCTTGCGGGTCTGCCCCCACGTCGCGAGCAACGAGAGGGCGGTCGTGAGTGCGTCCCAGAACGGCACGACGGAGCTCGTGTGGTGGTCGAGGTAGCCGGTGAGGAGGGCGGTGCCGGCGATCCCGAGCGCTGCCAGGGTCGCCCACTGCGCGGGCGTCGTCCGGCTCACGGGGAGGTCGATGCGGTGGCGGTGGTCGGCGTGCAGCCAGGCCCACCACCCGTAGGCGCCGAGCGCGATATAGACGACCTGAAGCGCCGAGTCCGCGAACAGCCCTGCCCGGTTGAACAGCGCCAGGAACAGTGCGGCGTTGACGATCCCGATCGCCCAGTTCGCCACATGCTGCTTCGCGACCAGCCACACGCACAGCGCCCCGGTGAGGAACGCGAACACCTCAACCCACGTCGTCGGCGTCTGCCCCAGGTGAAACGCCGGCCGCTCCAGCAGATCGAGCATCGTGTTCACAGCTGCTCCTAGTTATGGTCAACATGACTATAACTGGGGGTACCTCAACTGTCCACAGACGCGGTGCATGCCGTCGAATAGTCACGCCTGTGGACGGGGATCCGGTCTTGTCGGAGTCACTGCCTAGCGTGGAGCGCATGATCGAAATGGCGCTGCCCCTTGTGGCCAACGAGTCGGCGGACGGACTCGCGCGTGTACTCGCCGGCATGTGTGTCAGCCAGGTGCGAGACGCCACGGCGACGATGTCACTCAAGGCACCCACGGCTGAGCTCGCGCCGTTGATCCGAGCGATCATGCGCGTGGAGGCCGAGCTGCTCCTCATCGACGCCGACTTGGTGGCTGCAGAACATCAGGAACGCCGAACGTCCAGGCGCCGATCCGTGAGTATGATGAAAGTATGAAGCGAAGGATCACGGTCTCGTTGCCGGCAAATCTGGTCGAGGAGGCCGACGCGGCAGTGGCTCGTGGAGATGCGGCCTCGGTGAGCGCCTACGTCGCGGCTGCCCTGCGTGCGTTCTCCACGAACGACGACCTGGCGACACTCGTGGACGAGATGATTGAGGAGTTCGGCGAGCCGGACGAGGAGGCATACGCATGGGCGCGAAAGGTGCTCGGCCTCTCGTCCTAGACGCAGGCGCGTTGATCGCGGTCGAGCGAGATCAAGCCTCAGTGCGAGCCCTGCTGCATGTAGCTTCGCAGTCGGATGCGCGGCTCATCGTCCCCGCGACCGTTGCCGCTCAAGTTCTTCGCAACGGTGCGACACAATCACGCCTCTGGCGTTTGCTTCTCAGTCCCTCGGCCACGGTGGTTCCGCTCGACTTCACAGCGGCCCGCGGTGTCGGGGTGATCTGCGGCATGAGCAAGACCCACGACATCGTCGACGCGAATGTCGTGCTCGTGGCCCGGCAGTTCCGCTGCGCTGTCGTCACGTCCGACGCCAAGGACCTGCGCCGCATCGATCCGCACCTGGAGCTGCACGAAATCTGAGGGTTGACAGGACCGAACGGGGCGCGGATAGTCCGAACGGTGTTAGGCAACGAGAACAGCGATTGGCGCGCGGGCCGGCGCGCGGCAGCCACCGACGCCATCGTTCGCGCGGCCTGGGAGCTGGCCCGGGAGAACGGGCTCGCCGGCCTCTCGCTGCGTGACCTCGCCCGCAAGCTCGGCATGGCCACGCCGTCGCTCTACTCCTACTTCGACTCCAAGCACGCGCTGTACGACGCCATGTACGCCGACGGCTGGCGCGCGTTCATCGCCTTCGAGCCGCTCACGCCGGTCGACGACCTGCGCGAGGCCATCTGGGTCGGCGCGGACCGCTGGGTGCGGTTCAGCGTCGCCGACCCGGTGCGCTTCCAGCTGCTCAGCCTGCGCACCATCCCGGGCTTCGAGCCGACGCCGGCGTCGTACGCGATCGCGCAGCAGGCGTACGACGAGTCGTTCCACCCGGTCCTCATGCGGCCCCCGGTCACGCAGGAGCACCGCGACCTGATCACCGCGGTGGCCAGCGGGCTGCTCAACCAGCAGTTCGCCAACGAGCCGGGAGGCACGCGCTGGCTGCGCCTGTTCGACGACGCCGTCGACCTGCTCGCCCGCCGGATCACCGAGAGCGCCAAGCCCAAGCCCCGGAAGAGGAAGGCCACGCCATGAGCACTCCCGTCGCGCAGCTGCACCACGTCGCACTCACCGTCACTGACGTGGAGGCGAGCATCCCCTGGTACGAGGGGGTCTTCGGCATCGCGTTCGTCATGGACGTCCCGCACGAGGGCGGTGTGGGCAAGCTGCTCGCGAACCAGGACATGAGCATGTCCGTCGTCCTGCACCGTCACGACACGAACGACGGCGGCCTCTTCACCGAGACCAAGGCCGGCCTCGACCACGTCGGCTTCTCTGTGGGCAGCCGGGACGACCTCGTCGCGTGGCAGGACCACCTCGAGGCACAGGGCGTCGTCCGCGCCGACACCGCCGACAAGCCGCTCACCCAGTCGCCGATCACCGACGCGCCGTACGGCTCGGTCCTCGTCTTCCGCGACCCCGACAACATCCAGCTCGAGCTCTTCTCGCCCGCCGTCCGCTAGGAGACTGCCATGCACATCCACCAGCCCGCACCTGACGTCACCGCGCTGTCCGACGCGGCGGAGATCCCCGGCCTCGGCTTCCTGCCGATCAACGCGTACGTCGTCCACGCAGCCGAGCCGGTGCTCATCGACACGGGCGCACCGCAGTCGCGGGACGAGTTCCTCGACGCGCTGTGGTCCGCAGTCGAGCCGGCCGACCTGCGCTGGATCTACCTGACCCACCCGGACCGCGACCACACCGGCGCGCTCGCCGAGGTGCTCGCGGCCGCGCCGCAGGCGCGCCTGGTCACCACGTTCCTCGGCTTCGGCATCACGACGATGGACTTCCCGCTGACGCCGGACCGCGCGTACTTCCTCAACCCCGGGCAGTCCCTCGACGTCGGCGACCGCAAGCTCACCGCGTTCCGCCCGCCGGTCTACGACAGCCCCGCCACCACCGGTCTGTACGACGAGAGCACCGGCACGATGTTCAGCTCGGACTGCTTCGGCTCGCCGTTCGGCGCCGCGTCGGACACCGAGGTCGGCGACATCGCCGAGCTCTCGCCCGACGCCGTCGAGGCGGGACAGCGGCTCTGGGTGACCGTCGACTGCCCGTGGGTGGCCGCCGTGGACGTGGCGCAGTTCGGCGCGACCATGGCTCCGCTGCGCGCGATGGATCCGGAGGTCGTGCTCTCCACGCACCTGCCGCCGGCGCGCAAGGCGATCACCCGGCTGCTCGACACGCTCGCGACGGCGACGGATGCAGACCCCTTCGTCGGTCCCGACCAGGCGATGCTCGAGGCGATGCTGGCCGGGATGCACGCCGCGTAGCACTCCGCTCGGTACCGTGGCGTGAGTACCCGGCGGAGGGGGCGCGACGGTGCAAGCGGTGCTGGCGACCACAGAGCAGGCCGAGCAGCTCGAGGCGGAGAGCAGAGCCCTCCTCGAGCAGGCGGCTACCGCGCCCGACGACGCCACCCGCGACGCCGCGATCGAGATCGCGGTCGAGAAGGCCGGCGACGCGGAGCTCGCGGCGGCGTACGCCTACCTGCAGACCTGCCTCGGGCTGCTCGCCTTCTTCCTGCCGATCGCGCTGGTGGCCGGTGACGGCTTCAACCTGCGTGGCTCGATCAGCGCCTACTACTACTCGCGCATGGGCAACGTGTTCGTCGGTGCGCTCTGGGCGATGGGCGTGTTCTTCCTGTCCTACAACTACCGGCCGATCAAGCAGTCGTTCCGGATCGACCGGCTCCTCAGCAACTTCGCCTGCTTCTTCGCGATCGGCGTCGCCGTCTTCCCCACCGTGTCGCAGAAGACCGAGGACGCCGGGGAGAACTTCATCAAGGCCGTGCACCTGACGTGCGCCGGCCTGCTGTTCACGCTGCTCGGCGTGTTCGCGCTGCTGCTGTTCACGCAGAGCGACAAGGACCCCGCGACCTGGACCCCGCAGACGCGGTTGCGCAACCGCGTCTACCGGACGTGCGGGGTGCTCATCTTCGCGGCGATCCTCACGATCGGGATCTTCGCCTTCATCAAGGAACCCGACTGGTGGCACACGATGTTCTGGATGGAGACGGTGTGCGTCGAGGCGTTCGCCCTCTCCTGGCTGGTCAAGGGCGGCTTCCTTGGCATCCTCGCCGACCCGCCGGCTGACCCCGTCTAGGCCAGCGCCGCTTCCCAGAGGGCTGCCTGCTTGTCGCTGAACGCGACGAGCAGGACGGTCGCCACGTCGGTGGTCGCCTCGCGGAGTGCCTCGACGGACAGCTGCGCCGCCGCCTCGGCCGGGTAGCCGTACACGCCGGTCGAGATCGCGGGGAACGCGACCGATGTGGCGCCGACCTCGTCGGCCCGGGCCAGCGATGCGGCGTACGCCGACTTCAGCAGCGGGGCCGCCTTCCTCGCGCCGGTGTAGATCGGTCCGACCGCGTGGATCACCCACTTGATCGGTGCGAGGTGGAACGCCGGCGTGACGACCGCCGACCCGGTCGGGCACGGCGCCAACGGTCGGCACGCCTTGAGCAGTTCCGGCCCGGCTGCGCGATGCACGGCGCCGTCGACCCCGCCGCCACCGCGCAGCCCTTTGTTCGCGGCCGTCACGATCGCCTCCACCGGCGCCACCGTGATGTCCCCGCGCACGACTGTGAGCTTCATCGAGCCGCGCCGTCAGGCGAAGAGCTCGCGGTCACGGATGCGAGTGCGGATCGTGTAGTCCTTGTGCCACCACGGCTTCTCGCCGGCCTTGCGGGGCGGCTTCGTCAGGTAGAGCGGCTTGCTCTTCTTCTTCGCGTCCTTCTCGCGGAGGCGGTACTGGTAGTGGTCGAAGATGCGGACCGCCTCGACCATGTACGACACCGCGATCCGCCGGTCTTTGATCAGCAGCAGGTTCTCGCCATTGCTGGTGTCGGCCGGGTCGGAGAAGTTGTACGACCCCATGTAGACGCGGGCGTTC
This sequence comes from uncultured Frankiaceae bacterium, assembly GCA_964651395.1. Lineage (GTDB taxonomy): Bacteria > Actinomycetota > Actinomycetes > BP-191 > BP-191 > CAZYXZ01. The sequence goes on along the minus strand of CAZYXZ010000009.1, from coordinate 24,462 downwards.
GGCTGGTCGAAGTCGATGACCGCGAACTTGTGGTGCAGCCGGTTGCCGCCGCCGCCGGCCGGCTCCGACTTGAACGGCTCCGGCGCGTTCTTCGTGAGCGCAGCCGGGCTCACCGGTGTTGGATTGCTCCCGGGCTCCTGCAGGTCGATGCCGCCGACCTTCTTGTCCGACATCCCGAACACGAAGATGTCGCGGTCCTCGGTGACCTTCGTGACCGCCTCACGGATCGGCCCTTCGGTCTGGTACAGGAAGGCCATCGAGTAGAAGAGGCTCGACTTCGTGCCGGCGACGTCCTTCGCGATGCCCTTCAGCAGCGCGTTGGAGGTGATGTGCGGCGAGAACGCGACCTTGGCGTCGATGCCGGTGAGCCCCAGGTCGATCCACTTCGCGGCGGGCGACTTCCCGAAGTCGGCCACGGAGTCGCTCGCCCAGTACTGCTCGAAAGCGGTGAGGAACGGCTTCGTCGCCTTGGCGCCCTGGAGCACGATGGCGTTGTTGCTCTGCACGTAGAACCCGCGCCAGCTGAAGTTCGTCGAGCCGCACACGGCCATGTGCAATCCGGTCCCGGTCACGACGATGGTCTTGTTGTGCTGCAGACTGCCCATGTGCTGGCGCTTGACCCGGCTCTTGCCGGCGGTCTTCTCCAGCTTGCGGGCGGCCTGCGACTCGCCGGACTCGTGCTTGCCATGTGTCCCCGAGTCGTCGATCACGATGCGCAGCCGCTTGCCCAGCTTCTGCAGTCGCCGGACGACCTCGGGCTCGCTGAGGTCGTACGCGACAACGCACACCTCGGCGTCCTTGTGCGCGATCGCCCGGTCCAGGACCTCGAGAACGGCGCTGCGCGCCTCGAAGCCCATCCACGCCAGTGCGTCGACCGTCTCCGGGTGGGTGGGCTTGAACACCAGCCCGTCGTCGGCCTTGTCCGGCAGCAGCGTGTCGATGGGGCCCTTGCTCTCGTAGCGGTCGACGAAGGCCTGTGACGACACGAACCCGCGCGTGAAGCTCACGTTGAGCTTGCCCGGGTAGGTCTCGCGGCGCAGCTCGATGCTCGCCTGCTGCTCGAGTCCCTGGCTGAGCTTGTCGTTCTCGTCCATGAACATGGGCGTGACCTTGTAGGTGAACGGCCCGGCGAGATCGGCGTTGTACGGGAAGTGCACCCATCGGAACTTCTGGATCGGCGAGCGCAGTGTGATCCGTGCATCCGCCTCGTCGGCGGCCCCTTCGAACGTGAGCCGGTTGTGCAGGTTCAGGAACTTCGGTACGCCGGGCGGCCGGTACTGGATCGCGAACCCGACGAAGTCCTTCGGCGGCTTGCCGCCCTTCCAGTTCATCGCGAGCAGCGCCATGCCGTCGCCGCGATGGATGCGCAGGGTGAACGGAGCGTCCGGGTTGTCTCCGCTGACCTGGAAGTCGCTGCCCATCAGGCGGACTGGGCTTTCACGAGGTAGGAGCGGCTCGGGATCCAGACGCCGTCGGGCTTCTCGTGCGCCTCGAGAAACTCGCGCAGCGAGGCGAGGGCCTTCTCCTTGGTCGCCTCATCCGGTGCGGCCTGCATGACGGCCCGAACGAAGCCGACGTTGCTGACGAAGGCGTACGCCGCGTCGGCGTTCGGGCCGTCGTAGATGTCCTCGTCGACCGGCGTGACCTCGATGTCGTGGAACCCGGCCTCGGTGAGCGTCCCGCGGATCTGGTCGGGGTCGGCGAAGGAGAACGGGCCGGGCCCGGGCATCGGCCCCGGCGGGGGCTGCGGCAATTCGATGTGCTGCGCCAGAGCCTCGAAGATGCCCAGCACCCATGGGTTCTCGCGGAACGTCGCCCAGGTGAGGAAGACCAGGCGTCCGCCGGGCTTCAACGCCGCGCGGATGTTGGTGAACGCCGCCACCGGGTCCTCGAAGAACATCACCCCGAACCGGCTGATCGCGACCTCGAAGGTGCCGGCGCCGAGCGGGTCGACCTGCGCGTCGGCCTGCTGGAACTCGACGTGCGTCAGCCGCTCCTCGACCGCGTTCTTGCGCGCGAGCTCGAGCATCTGCGAGGACAGGTCGACCCCGAGCACCGAGCCGCTTCGCGCGAGCTGGCCGGCATGCAGCGTCGTGCCCCCGAAGCCGCAGCCGACGTCGAGGACGTGCGAGTTCTCGCCGATGGACGCCGCTCGATACAGGTACGGCGTGATGCGCTGCGCGGCTTCGGCGTACTGCGGAGCGCACTCGGTCCAGTGAGCCCCCTCTTCGCCGTCCCACGCATCGCGCATCGCCTGGTTCGGAACCGTCATGTCGCCCTCCTCGGTTCGGCCTGCCTATCTTGTCCCGACCGCGCGATTGGTGCTGTCCCGGCCGTGTGGAGGAGCATCCGGGCCGGCGCGTTCCCAGACCGCACGGGGGTGCACATGGCTGGTGCTGCGACGAAGGCGGCCAAGGCTGCCAAGGCCGCCAAGGCGACCAAGGCCGCCAAGGCGACCAAGGCCGCCAAGGCGACCAAGGCCGCCAAGGCGACCAAGGCGACGAAGTCCGCTGCGGCGATCGCGCCCGACCCCGACCCGATCCCCGACTACGAGCTGGGCGTTCTCTTCGTGCACGGGATCGGCTCGCAGAAGCGCGGCGGCACGCTGCGCCAGTTCGCCAACCCGCTCACCACGTGGCTGGAGACCTGGCAGCGCGGCGACCACGCTCGGCCCATTCACGGTGTGGCGTTCACAGACGTCGAGCTCGATCCCGGCGACGGGCCGGCACACGGCCGGCTCACCTTCCAGGACGCCGACGGCGGCGTCCACCGCTGGCTGCTGGCAGAGAGCTGCTGGGCGGACTCGTTCCAGGCGCTGACGTTCAACCAGCTGGCGAGCTGGTTCGTCGCGATCACGCCGGCCAGCGCCGCGGAGTTCATGCGCACGATCTGGGGGCGCGAGCGGGCGCGCAGCAACCCGGGCGACGCGCTGTGGAAGCTGGTCTACACCTGGGTCAAGCTCACCCTCCTGCTGTTCGTGCTGGCGCTGGCCGCCGGCGTCCTCGCCGGCCTCGTCGTCGTGACCATGCTCGTCCTGCGTGCGGTGCGACTCATCCCGGTGAAGAGCGTGCGCGAGGGCGCGGAGAAGGTCGCGCGGACCTTGGCCGACTCGGTCGGCGACGTGAACGCCATCCTCAACGCCCGACCGGTGGACCGCGCCAGCATCCGTCAGCGCATCGAGCGCGACGCGAAATGGGTGGCGCTGCAGAGCGAGCAGCTGGCCGTCGTCGGTCACTCGGCAGGGGCGGCCCTGACCTTCGACATGCTGACGCGGCCGACACCCGCCGTGCCGTCACCCAAGCTCTACGTGACGCTCGGCCAGGCGATCTGGCGCGTGCGCTACATCGGCCGCATCGCCGAGGACGCGTGGCGTCCGCTGCTGACCGTCGGTGCGTTGGTCTCGGCGCTCGTGCCGGTCGGCGCCGCCGGACTCGTCGCCTGGGGCACGGACGTCCGGTGGGGCCATCACTACAACGGCTTCAGCTGGCTCACGATGCTGCTCGTCGGCGCCGCGGCCAGCGCCACGCTCACGCACTACTGCTGGCGCAAGATGCGCAAGAGCCTGATGCGCGAGTACATCCTCCGCGAGGCCTGGTACGCCGACGGCAGCCCGCAGCTGTGGCGGGACTACGTCGCGTCCTCCGACCCCGTGCCGCACGGCACGCTCACGCGGGTGCTCGAGGACCCCGATCCGCGCCAGGCGGCGCACGTGGTCGGCGCACTCGGGGTGCTGCTCGGCGTGCTCGGGCTGGTCGTCGGTCCGTTCAGGGACTGGTTCGGCGCGTCGGACCTGCTGCCGTGGCTGTTGCTCGCGGCGATCTCGCTCGTGTTCTGGGCGGTGCAGTGGATCCCGCGCGTGCCTCCCACCCCGATCTCTACCGCGGCCGCCGCCGCGCAGGGCGCGACGTACGAGCCGGTGGTCCTGCGGCACGGGCGCACCGTCTTCACCGACCACACGACGTACCAGCACGTCAGTGACGGGTTCATGGCCGACCTCGCCGCGGATCTCGCCCAGGCGGCCGGCGTCGACTGGCCGGACGCTCCCACCAACGCTGCGGCGTTCGCCCAGGCGCGCGAGGCGCGTGCGCTGCGGACAGCGGGCCTGCCGCTCGGGAGGGCGCCGCTGTTCGCAGGGCTGTGGTTCGTGGGCAGCATGCTGTGGCGCTTCCCCGGCGAGGCCACCAACCGAGCGACGCGCGTCGCCGACTGGGCACTCCGCGAGGGCGGTGACCTGGTCGGTCGCGATCGGCCCCTGGGCACACCGACATGGCTCACGCCGTACCGGCTCGGCACACTGCTCTGCATCGCCGTGGCCGCGGTGGCTGTGTTGTCGGTGCAGGCGGCGTGGTCGTTGTGGGATCGAGGCGAGCAGGCCAAGTTCCTGGCCGGCAGCACGGCACCGACGTCCGCCCTGAAGCAGTGGACGTTCCGCGTCCTGCTGATCGTCAGCACCGCCGCGTTGTGCGTCCTGTCCGCCATCGGACCGATCGGCGACGGCGTGCGTTTGTGGATCACGCTGGCCGTCGGCGCGATCCTCACCGGGATGTGCTTCGTGCCGCTCGCCGCGGTGCGCGGCCGAGACGTCGACGAGTAGAGCACCCAGGTAAGTGCTTGGTAGCCGATTCGGCTGGCTTTGCCCAAATCTGTGACGCGGCGCGGGGAGTAGGAGAAGGGTGAGTGATTGGGGGTAGGCGCCGGGAGGCGAGATGAGCGCGGAGCCGCAGCCGGGCGACTGGTACGAGGCGAGCGACGGTCAGTGGTACTGCTGGCCGAGCCCGATCCCGTACGCCGGACCGCCGGTGCCCGCGCCGCCCGAGCGTCCACGAGGCTGGATCCCGAGCGCGGCGGAGCGACCGAACGAGCGTGCGTCCTGGCTGGCGCGCCACCTGCATCGGCACCGCCAGGCCAGCTGATCCGGGCATAGGTGCACACTGGGGGTGCACTTCCCCCGACGAAGCGTCAGCGCCTCGCCGTCAAGCGGACAGGACAGGCGTGAACCTTCGCTACGACCGGCGCGTGCCGAAAGAGCTTCTCGACGTCCTCGACACCGGCGGCTTCGCCCACTCGCTCGTGCAGAACGCCCGCGGCGGCCGCAACGGCGCCGACCTCCAGCTCCGCGGCTATCCCGGCAAGACGCCGCACTGGGTCACCTTCTACATCGGTGCCGCCAAAGCCCTCGAGCTCCGGTACGCCGGAACGCGTGGCTTCCAGCTCGAGGCGGATCCCTTCTTCAAGGTGTCCGCGCACGGGTGGAACCCGAACTGGGAGCAGTGGCACAACGAGGAGAAGACCGCGGCGCTCTGGCCGGCGATCGACGACTATCTCGACCGCGCGATGGCGCGTGCGGACAAACGCTTTGCCGACCGACCGGGCGCGGTGGAGTCGGCGTTCAGCGCGTACCAGTCGACGAGCTGGTCAGTCATCGACCGCGAGGCGCTGCTGCACTACGCGAGCCCGAACGAGAAGGCGATGGTCCGCTCCGAGATGAGCAAGCCGTTCATGGCCGCGCTCGACCCGCCGCTCAAGGGCAACCTCGCGTGGTGGAAGACGAACACGCCGCTGGGCAACGAGGTCGACGCGCTGGCGATCAGCGCCGACGGCGCGCTGCTGGTCGTCGAGATCTACGGCACGAAGGACCTGACCGCGACCACGTGGGCGCCGCTGCAGGCCACGCATCACGCGAACCTGTTCCGCCGCTGGATCGAGAGCGACCGCGACGCGCTCGAGATCGTGCACGCGATGCTCGACCAGCGTGTGCGCCTCGGCCTCAACGCCGACCACGGCATCGAGCCGGCGTTCCCGCTCCTCGTGCGTCCGATGGTGGTTCTCGGCAAGCCCGTGGTGGAGCGCGGCGTCGACCGCCTGCGCCTGGTACAGGCGCGGCTCCTAGAACGCGGCGTCGGCGACAAGGACCTCACCGTCTGGGCCGCCAACCACTCCGGCCGCCTGACGCCCATCGAGCTCTGACCTAGGCTCGGTCGCATGGCACGCGTGCTGGGCATCGACGGGTGCAAGGCGGGCTGGGTCGGGGTTGCGCTCGGCGACTCCGCGCCACCGGCGGCGTACTTCGGGGCCACGATCGACGACACCGTCCGCGAAGCCGGTGAGATCGACCTGGTGGCGATCGACATCCCGATCCATCCGCCGGCCCTCGGCGCGCGGGCGTGCGACCGCGCGGTGAAGGCCTTCCTCGGTCGGCAGGGCAGCAGCGTCTTCCTCACGCCGATCCGCACGGCCCTCGAGGCCGAAACGTACGCCGAGGCCAACGCGATCTCGCGCGAAGCGGGCTGCGGTGGCATCTCCGCGCAGGCGTTCGCGCTGCGTCGCAAGATCCTCGAGGTCGACGAGTGGCTGCCCAAGGCGCCGTGCCCGGTCTATGAGGTCCATCCGGAGACGTCGTTCCGCGTCATGGCGACGCAGTCGGACCCGAAGGCCGTACTGCCGAGCAAGCGCACCTGGGCAGGGGAGGCGGTGCGCAAGCGCCTGCTCGCGATCGAGGGAGTCATGCTGCCGGTCGAGCTGGGTGTGGCCGGGCGCATGGCCGCGGCGGACGACGTACTCGACGCCGCGGCCGCGGCGTGGTCGGCGCGGCGCATCCTCGCCAGGTCAGCCAACTCTTTCCCCGCGGAGCCGGTCGAACCCGGGGTCATCTGGGTGTAGGGCTACGTAGGGTTATGGGGTGACTGAGCCCAGCACGCCCTCGGCGGCCGATCGCGCCGGCGCGATCGCCCTCACGATGGCGCTCGCGATCGTGGCGATCGGGCTCATCGTGGTGAAGAACCGCGGCGACGGCGCACCGATCGCGCAGGCGCCGACACCTCGGCGTACGTCGAGCTCGCCGTCGCCGGTGTCCCCGACGCCTCCGTCGCCCTCACCGCCACCCCCGTCGCCGTCTCCGCCACCACCGCCACCGCCGCCGGTGCCGAAGCCGATCGGGCACCAGTCGTTCGTCGCGCTGCAGCCGGACGGCCGGCTGGTCGCGGTCTCCGCGAACAACGGGCGCGTCGTGCGGCAGCTGGCGTCGTTCAGCAGGCCGGAGCAGGGCTCGGTCATCGCGCTGAGCCCGGACCGCATGACCGTCTACGTCGCGGTCATCCCGCCGGGGAAGAACCTGCGCACGCTGACTTGCGCCGAGGAGCCGCCGATCCTGGCTGTCGCGATGAACGAGCACCCCACGTCGAAGGTGGTCGGCCGGGGTGTGCGCCCGTCGGTGAGCCCGGACGGCACGCGGATCGCCTACCACTCGCGCTGCGGCGACATCTACGACCAGCAGGCGCTCGTCGTGCTCGACCTCGCGAGCGGCGCGACGCGGCGCTACGAGAACGTGGAGGAGAAGGTCTCCAGCGAGCCGTGGAACCTCGACACCCACACCTGGCACGAGGACAGCAACCACATCTGGGTGGTCATGGACTGGGAGATGGACGGCAACCTGCGGCTGCTCGACCTCAATGAGCACGGCACGCTCTTCGACGCCGAGCGCGTCCGGACAGAGCACACGACGTACCACGTCGAGCGGAGCGGGCCGAGCCTGGTCTACGTGCACCAGTGCTGCTACGCCGAGGGCGGGGGACAGGAGTCGCAGATCGTGCACCGCACGCCGGACGGGGTGGAGCGCGAGATCCTCATCGCCGCGCCGGGGCAGACCGTGAGCGCGCCGACGGTCGGGCCGGCCGGCGACCTGCTGTGGGTGCAGCGGGGCAAGCTGTTCCGCTGGATGAAGGGCAAGGTCTTCCGCGACCTGGGACCGTCCACGGCAATCGCCCGCGATTGGTAACACTGTTACGAAACCCGCGTGTGCAATTTTGTGTGAGCGGGCTTCATTTTCCACACCCCAGGGCCGATACTCAGCCATCGCAGTCTCAGGGGTGGGACTTCTTGGGGGGTCACGCGTGAGTGACGAGCTCTCCTGCATGCGGTCGCGACGCTGCGGCCACGACCGGGTCCACGTACGCCGGGGGCGCACCAAGCTCGGCTACCTCGACGTGCTCACCGGGTCGATGCACCTGACCGCCGCCCAGGAGTCGGCCGCGGTCGAGGCCGCGCTCGCCGACCAGGGCTGGATGGCGCTGTCGGACCTGCCCGCCTGGGTCGAAGAGCTGGAAGAGCGCATCCCCGCGCCCCGTACGCCGCTCGCCTGGGTGATCTAGCCTCGGCTTCGTGCTCGACCACTTCGGCGTCAACGTCCCGGACCTCGGCGCGGCCAAGGCGTACTACGACCAGGTCATGCCACTGCTGTCCTACGAGCCGTTCTTCGCCGACGACGAGCAGTTCAGCTACCAGCCGGCCGGCGGCAAGGCCGGCACGCGCGTCTTCTTCTACCCGGCGCCCTCGCCCGTCCTGCTCAACCGCAAGGAGTGCGGCGTCAACCACCTCGCGTTCTACGTGCGCACGCGCGCCGAGGTGCGCGCGGTGCACGAGGTGGTCGCTGGCCTCGGCGGCGACGTGCTCTACGCGCCGAAGGTCTTCCCGGAGTACCACGCCGGCTACTACGCGACGTTCTGGTTCGACCCGTTCGGTCTCCTGCTCGAAGCGGTCTGCCACAAGGACACGGACTAGGCGGGCTTCTCCGCGAGCCAGGCCAGGGTCCGGCGTACGCCCTCCTCGACGGGGAGCGGCACGAAGCCGAGGTCGGCCTGGGCCTTCGAGGTGTCGATGCGCACGTCCCACAGCGCGAAGACCAGCTCGCCCTTCGTGAGCAGCGGGCGGAAGCGGAACAGCCGGGAAAGCGGGTCGAGCACGTTGGTCACGCCGACGAGCACCGCCTCCGGCAGCTCCTTCGGTGGCTTGCGGCCGAGCTCGGCGTAGATCAGCGCCGCGAGGTCGACGTTGCGGATGTAGCCGTCGCCGATCAGGTAGCGCTCGCCGGTGCCGCCGCGCTCGGCGGCCTTGAGATGCGCGTCGGCGAGGCTGCCGGTCTCGACGACGGACAGCCCGCCGGGCGGGACGAACGGCAGACCGCCGCGGAGGCCTCGTTCGAAGAACGCGTTGAGCCCGGTCATGACCGGAGCTCTGCCGAAGACCGCGGCGGGGTTGACGATCGTGACGTCGAGGCCTTCCGCGACGAACTCGTCGACGACCTTCTCGGCGGCGACCTTCGAGCGCTCGTACGCCGACGGCTTCGGTTGCGGGTCGGGGAAGGACTCCGACAGCGTGCCGTGCCGCTCGGCGCCGAACACGTCGAGCGTGGAGGTGTGCACCACGCGGCGCACCGCGGCCCACTTCGCGGCGCCGAGCACGTTGCGGGTGCCGTCGACGTTGACCCGGTCGAAGATCTTCTCGTCGCGCTGGTAGCTCTCCGGTACGCCGGCCGCGTGGAAGACGGTCTCGACGTCCTTCATGGGGATCTCGAGGCTCGACGCGTCGGTGACGTCGCCGGCGACCGGCTCGGCGCCTTCCGGGAGCAGCTTGGCGCGTTCGTGGTCGCGGACCAGCGCGCGGACCGGCGTACCGGCGTCGAGGAGGGCGCGGGCGACGGCGTAGCCCACGAGGCCGGTGGCGCCGGTGACGAGTGCGGTCATGCGGGCGAACCTATCCCGACGCGCGGGACCGCAACCCGGTCGCGGGGATCCGGCCCATGCGGCCGGACTGGAAGTCCTCGATCGCGGTGACGATCTCGTCGCGGGTGTTCATGACGAACGGTCCGTAGTGCGCGATCGGCTGGCGCAGCGGCTTGCCGCCGAGCAGCAGCACCTCGAGCCGGGGAGAGCGCTCGGCCTGGCTGCCGCTCGCGGTGAGGGTGATCGCGTCGCCGTCGCCGTCGCCGAAGATCGCGAGGTGCGCCTCGTCGATGGGCGCGCCGTCCGGGCCGGCGGTGCCGCTGCCGGACAGGACGTAGGCCATCGCGGAGAAGTCGCTGCGCCAGGGCAGGTCGAGCCGCATGCCCGGCTCGATGCTGGCGTGGGCGTAGGTGATCGGCGTGTGCGTCGTACCGGGACCGGTGTAGCCGCCGAGCTGCCCCGCGATGATGCGCACGACCGCGCCGCCGTCGCCGCTCGCGACCAGCGAAACCACGTCGGCGTCGATGTCCTGGTAGCGCGGCGCGGTCATCTTCTTGTCGGCGGGCAGGTTCACCCACAGCTGTACGCCGTGCAGCACGCCGCCCTGCGTCACGAGCAGCTCGGTCGGCTGCTCGATGTGCAGGATGCCGGCGCCGGCGGTCATCCACTGCGTGGCGCCGTCCTGGATCAGGCCGCCGCCGCCGGTGGAGTCCTGGTGCTCGAGCGCGCCGTCGACGATGTAGGTCACCGTCTCGAACCCGCGGTGCGGGTGCCACGGCGTGCCCTTCGCCTCGCCGGGGGCGAGGTCGACCGAGCCCATGTGGTCGAGCAGCAGGAACGGGTCGACGTCGTGCAGCCCGAGCGTCCCGGGGAACGCCCGGCGTACGACGAAGCCCTCGCCCTCGACCGCCCGGTGCGCGGCGACGACCTTCTTGGTGGGGCGGAACCGGGCGTCGCTCGGTGTGGTGACGCGCGGGAGAACGCTCGCGTTGGCCGGCGTAACGGCGGGCATGGGGGCCTCCTGGAACTGATCCGTGGAGGATTCTGGCCGGTATAGAGCCAGAATCCTCCACTGTGGGGGATGAGGGGCTACTGGCGGACGGCTTCGATTTCCAGGGTGACGGTCACCTTGTCGCCGACGACGACGCCGCCGGTCTCGATCGGGAGCTGGATGTCCACGCCGAAGTCGTTGCGGTTGATCTGGGTGGTCGCGGTGAAACCGACGCGCTGGCCGCCCCACGGGTCGGGGTTGAAGCCGTTGAGCTCGAGCTCGAGCGTCACGCCCTTCGTGACGCCCTTGAGCGTCAGGTCGCCGTCGACGAGGTAGCCGTCGCCGCCCTGGCGTACGCCGGTCGAGCGGAAGGTCATCGCCGGGTACTTCTCCACGTCGAAGAAGTCGGCCGAGCGGATGTGGGCGTCGCGCTGGTCGTTGTTGGTGTCGATCGAGGCGAGTTGGATGGTGGCGGTCACGGACGAGTCGAGCGGGTTGTCCGCGAGGACGACCTCGCCGGCGAAGTCGCCGAACCGGCCGCGGACCTTGCTCACCATCATGTGGCGGACGCTGAAGCCCACCTCGGAGTGCGCCTGGTCGATGGCGTAGGTGCCGGCCAGGTAGTTCGGGATCTGGACCTGGTGGGTGGTGACGGTCATGTCGCTCTCCTTGGGCTCGGTTGGTTGAATCTTCAACCACTGACCCGTGCAACATGATTGAATCCTCAACTATTCCGGCGTAGTCTGAGCCCATGGCGAAGACCCGGTGGCTGACCGCCGACGAGCAGCGCGCCTGGCGCGCGTACCTCGAGTCGACGCAGCTGCTCTTCGGGCGCCTGGAGGCCGAGCTCCAGGAGCTGGGCATCCCGCACAGCTACTACGAGATCCTGGTCCGGCTCTCCGAGGCACCGGAGCGCAAGCTGCGGATGAGCCAGCTGGCCGAGCACTCGCTGTCGTCGCGCAGCCGGCTCTCGCACGCCGTGGCGCGCCTGGAGGAGATGGGCTGGGTCGAGCGGCTGCAGTGCGGCACGGACAAGCGCGGCTTCGAGGCGCACCTGACCGACGAGGGCTTCGCCGCGCTCGCGGCCGCGGCGCCGACCCACGTGGCCGGCGTACGGCGGCACCTTTTCGACCAGCTCACGCCGGAGCAGGTCGAGCAGATGCGCGAGATCGGCGAGGCGGTCGCGTCGTACCTGCGGCGTACGGAAGCGAGCTAGGGAAGGACAGGGCGGCCGTCGGGGCCCATCGGCCAAGCCGGGTTGAACACGACCTCCCAGACGTGGCCGTCGCGGTCGGCGAAGGTCGCGTTGTAGCCGCCCCACAGCGTCTCGCTCGGCGGCTTGAGGATGCGTGCGCCGGCGCCCTCCGCGTTGGCGATGACCTCGTCGACCTCGGCGGTGCTCTCGACGTTGCAGGACAGCGTCACGCCGCGGAACGGCGCGGGTGGGACCGGGTCGTGGCCGGAGTCGCGCGCGAGGTCGCCGTCGCCGTACAGGGCGAGGATCCCGCCCTGCGTCTTGAGGAATGTGACCTCGCCGGCGACGGACGCGGAGGAGACCTCCCAGCCCAGCGCCTCGTAGAACGCGGTCGCCCGGGTCACGTTCTCGACGCCCAGCGTGACCACGCTGACCCGCGGCGGGATCTTGGCCATCGCACCTCCTGCCCCGAGCACCTTAGCGATCTCACGTACCGGGAAGGGTCGGAAAACGACCCCTGGTGGTACGAGAGATCCGGAACTGGGGTTAGCGGCGGCCGGAGCGGGCGGGCTGGCGGGAGCCGTTGCGCGCGCCGTTGCGGGCGGCGCGGTGGTGCGGAGCGTTGCCGGTGCCGGGGCGGCGCGGGGGAGCGCTGTGGTGGCGCGGCGCGTTGTCCGACGCCGATGTCTCGGCCAGCGGTACGCCGCCCGTCGCAGCCCGCGCGCCGGTGACCCGGATCAGGTCGGCGTGCCCGGGGCGGACCCGCAGCTGCGGCGCGGTGACCCCGGCCAGGCGGACCATCTTCGCGGTCGCGCGCTCCTGGTCCATGGTGACGAGGGAGACGACGGTGCCGGTCTCGCCGGCGCGCGCCGTACGGCCCGCGCGGTGCAGGGAGTCCTTGTGGTCGGCGGCCGGGTCGACGTGCAGCACGAGGTCGATGCCGTCGACGTGGATGCCGCGGGCGGCGACGTCGGTGGCGACCAGCGTCGTGCAGCGGCCCTCGCGGAAGTCGGTCAGCGTGCGCGTGCGCGCGCCCTGCGTCTTGCCGCCGTGCAGCGCCTCGGCGTGGACGCCGGCGCGGCGCAGCTGCTTGGTCAGCCGGTCCGCGCCGTGCTTGGTGCGGACGAACAGCAGCGTGCGACCCTCGCGGTTGGCGATCTCGGTGGTGACGGCGATCTTGTCCTCGTGCGTCACGACCAGCACGTGGTGGTCCATGGCGGCGACCGCGACGCCGACCGGCATCGTCGAGTGCGTGACCGCGTTCTTCAGATAACGCGTAACGATGCTCTGCACCTGCTGGTCCAGCGTTGCGGAGAACAGCAGCCGCTGACCGTCGGGGCGCACCTGGTCGAGGATCCGGCGTACGACGGGCAGGAAGCCCATGTCGCACATGTGGTCGGCCTCGTCGAGGACGACCAGGTCCACGGACGACAGGTCGCAGACCCGCTGCGAGATGAGGTCCTCGAGCCGCCCGGGCGTGGCGATGACGACGTCCACGCCGCGGCGGAGCGCGGTGATCTGGCGGCCCATGTTCACGCCGCCCACGACGACGGTGAGCCGTACGCCGAGCGGCTGCGCGAGCGGCTGCAGCGCGTCGTGCACCTGCATCGCGAGCTCACGGGTGGGGACGAGGACGAGAGCGAGCGGCTTGGTCGGCTGCGCGCGGCGGCCGGACAGGCGGGTGAGCATCGGCAGGCCGAAGGCCAGCGTCTTGCCGGACCCGGTCTGCGCCTTGCCGAGCACGTCCTTGCCCGTGAGGGCGTCGGGGAGTGCGGCGGCCTGGATCGCGAACGGCTCCGTCATCCCGCGCTTGGCGAGGGCGGAGACCAGCGCGTCGGGCAGGCCGAGCTGGGCGAACGTCTGTGTTGCAGGCATGAAAAAGCGGACCTCTCGAGTGTGGCGCGTCTCGAGAAGTCCGCAGGGTTGCGAAATGCCAAGTGACGGGCCCGGCGCGCGGTGGAACTGCGCCGAAGGTGGATGAAACAAGATCACCTTAACACGGCGGGGGGCTGCCGCCGGTGTGGGATGCGACACACTCGGCGTTGTGCGGAGGGGACTGGTCGGGCTGAGCGCGGCGCTGCTGTTCGGCGTACCGGTGGCGCCGGTGGCGTCGGCGGTCCAGCCGTGGCACGTCTGGCGCGGTACGCCGACCGGCATCATGCGCACCGGCGTCCTCGACCGCGGCGAGTACGTCTACACGAACACCCTGTGGCTCGCGAAGGGCGCGAACGCCGACGGTCTCGAACGGCCGGACTACTTCGGCGCGAACCTGCCGGACGACCCGATGCTGATGAGCGGGGACGTTCGCCGCGCGCTCACCTACGGATTCTTCGGCATGGCCCGCAGCGTGACGAACGGCGACTACGAGCTGCCCACCGACCGGCAGCAGTGGCCGGACGGCACCGGCGAGGTGGCCGAGGTGCGCCTGGCCATCGACGGCGACGAGCTGTTCGTCCGCCTGCTCTGGCACACGATGCCGCGGCCGGATGCCCAGCTGGCCCAGCTCACCTTCTTCCCGTCGACGACATTGACCGTCGGCGGCACGGCCGTGCTGTCCGGTCATGGCGTCGTGCCGAGCCGCGTGGTCGACCATGCCGTCGAGGTCCGGGTGCCGTTGGCGAAGCTGCCGCCCGGGCCGTGGCAGCTCACCGGTGTGAGCGGGCTGGCCGACCCCGCGCAGCCCGGCGAGCTCTGGACCCCGCAGATCGGTCCGGCGACGAGCAGCACACCGGGTACGGGTGGTCTGACCATCCCGAACCCGACGGGAGTCTGGGGACTGCTCTTCTTCGACGAGGAGACGCCCTGGGGCTTCGACGACCTCGGGCAGGCTCGGGCGCTGACCGACGGGTACCTGCCCGGAGGTGTTCTCGTCGACCCGCGCGACCTCGTCGCGCGTCGCAGCCGGCCGGCGCCGGTGCGGA
>CAZYXZ010000009.1:0-9848 GCA_964651395.1 uncultured Frankiaceae bacterium | reverse complement strand
AGGGTGCGCTGCCGATCCCCGAGCTGCCGGCCGGCGTACCGGTCGGCGCGGACTTCAACGCGACGTTCACGCACACCGCGCGGCTGCAGGACTACGCGATGCGCGTGCCGGTGGCGTACACGGCGACGAAGAAGTGGCCGCTGATCGTCTACCTGCACGGCTTCGGCAACGCGCCGGACGAGCCGTTCTACATGCCGCTCGGCCTGGTCGACCGCGCGGAGCAGGAGGGCTACCTCTTCGCGAGCCTGCGCGGTCGCGGCGACCAGTTCTACGAACCCGGCCTCGGCGAGCTCGACGTCACCGAGGCGATGGCCGACATCGCGCAGCACTACAACGTCGACCCGGACCGGGTCTACCTCATGGGCCACTCGATGGGCGGCTACGGCACCAACAACATCGCGACGCGGCTGCCGGACCGGTTCGCGGCGGTCGCGCCGTTCCAGGGCACGGCGGCGACGTCGCTGGTCGCCAACCTGCGCAACCTGCCGTGGTTCGGCGTGACCTCCGACCAGGACCTCGACGCGCAGGGCGCGCAGATGAACGCCCACTACGACGTGCTGGCTGCGCTGGCCTACGACGCGACACTGCTGCACTACGCGATGAAGACGCACGAGTACTCCTCGATCTACGACACGCTCCCGCGCCTCTTCGCGCACTTCGCCGCGCACAGGCGTGACCCGCGCCCCGCGGTCATCACCTGGGTGCGGCCGCCGGTCGAGGGCGACCGCCCCGAGCTCGGCCAGGTGCACGACGGCGCGTACTGGCTCGACGGCGTCGACGCGGGCGAGGTGACGGTCGAGTCGATGGCCATCCCGCATCGGGTGCGCAACCAGGGCACGGCGACCTACTTCGACGGCGATGTGGACGAGGGCGGGCCGACCGGCCGGACCACGGCGCACCTGCGATGGTCACGCCCGGGCGCGGGCGAGGCGCTACCGGTCCGCAACGAGCTGCGCGTCCATGCCCGCGGGGCGAAGCGGGTGATGCTGCTCGCCGGGGCGGGTCTGGAGCTGCGGGGCCTGCGCGTGCAGTACGACGTCGACCAGCAGGTCCATCTCTTCCTCAAGGGCTCGTTCGTCGGGGTACTGCCCGCCGGCACCGGCACCTTCGTCTACCAGCCGCCGAAGCCCGGCCCGGTGCGCTACCCGACGGAGCCGCTGCCGGCCACGGGTCCGCCGGGCTCGCTGGCGGTGGTGGCGCTGCTGGCGATGGCGGTGGGTGCGGTTCAGCTGCGCAGGGCGCGGACCGTGTCGATGGTGTCGGCCTCGTCGGCGGACTTGTCGTCGCGGTAGCGCAGGACGCGCGCGAAACGCAGCGCGACACCGCCCGGGTAGCGGGGTGAGGTCTGCACGCCGTCGAAGGCGATCTCCACCACCTGCTCCGGGCGCAGGAACACCTGCCACTCGTTACGGCTCTCCTCGAGCTCGAGGAATCGCTCGGTCTGCCAGGCCAGCAGCTCGTCGGTGAGCCCCTTGAAGGTCTTGCCGAGCATCACGAACCCGCCGTTGTCCGGGTCGCGCGCGCCGAGGTGCAGGTTGGACAGCCACCCCTTGCGCCGGCCGTGGCCCCACTCGACGCCGATGACGACCAGGTCGAGCGTGTGCCGCGGCTTCACCTTCAGCCACGCGCTGCCGCGGCGTCCCGCGTCGTACGGCGCATCGAGGGACTTCACGACGACACCTTCGTGACCGTGCGCGAGCGCGTCGTCGAAGACCGCGCGGCCGGCGTCGGCGTCGGCCACCTCGACGCGCGGCACGCGCATGGTCTCCGGCACGACCGCAGCCAGCCGGGCGAAACGCGTCACCGACGGCTGGCCGAGCAGGTCCTCGCCGTCGAGGTGCAGGAGGTCGAAGAACCACGGCATGAGTGCGCGGCCGCCGGGTGCCTGTGTCATCGCGCGGCTGCCGGTCTCCTGGAACGGCGCCGGCCGGCCGTCGTCTCGCAGGGCGATCGCCTCGCCGTCGAGCACCGCGCGGGTCAGCGGCAGCGCGAGTACGGCGGACACCAGCTCCGGCACGCGCGCCGTGATGTCGTCGAGCGACCGGGTGAAGACGCGCACGTCGTCGCCGTCGCGGTGCACCTGCACGCGGATCCCGTCGAGCTTCCACTCGACCGCCGCCGGGCAGACCTTGTCGAGTGCCTCGTCCATCGACGCGGCGGGGGAGGCGAGCATCGGCTTGAGCGGGCGGCCGACCTCGAGCCGGAACGCCGCGAGCCCGGCCGCGCCCTCACGCAGTGCCGCTTCGGCGACCGGGCCGAGCGCGCCGCAGAGCATCACGGCCCGGCGTACGTCGGCCAGCGGCAGCCCGACCGCCTTGGCGACCGCGTCGGTGACCAGCGACTCCATCGCGCCCTGGCGCAGCTCGCCGCTGACCAGCCCGGCCAGCAGCCGCTGCTCCGCGGCGGTCGCGCGCCCGAAGAGGTCGGTCACCAGCTGCTTGCGCGCGCCCTGCGACCCGGCGCCGGAGACCTCGGACATCGCCTGGAACGCCGCGTCGACCTCGAGCACCCCGAGGCTCGGCTCGCCCGCGGGCGGCGGGAGGTCCTTCAACGCCGCCCAGCCGACACCCGTGCGGCGCTGGCGCAGCTCGCCGGAGAGGTAGGAGACGACGACCGGCGCCTCGTCGTACGCCGCCCGGCCGAGGCAGCCGGCCAGCAGCTCGACCTTCGTCAGCCGCGAACGCGTCGCGGCGACCCCCGAGGAGGTCGCCGCGACGTCCGCCAGCTGCACGACGTCCCTTAGGAGGCGGGCGTCTCGCTCGTGATGACCGAGAACACCGCGCCGACGTTGTCGGTCGCCGCGGCGAAGCGGCCCACCGTCGGGATGTCCATCGGCTCCATCAGCAGGCTGCCGCCGTTGGCCTTGATCTTCTCGACGGTCGCGTCGGTGTCGGCCACCTCGAAGTAGACGCCCCAGTAGCTCGGTACCTCGGGCGGGTAGTTCTCCATCGACATGAGCCCGCCGACCTGCTCGCCGTTGTTGGAGAAGACGGTGTACTTGCCGCCGCTGTTGTTGCCCGGGATGTCCTGCACCTCGTAGGTCCAGCCCAGCGCCTCGTAGAACTTCGACGCGGCGTCGGTGTCGCGGCTGGCCAGCTCCACCCAGGACAGGCTGTTGGGCTCGCGGACCAGCTGCGCGCCGTTCATGCCGTTGGGCTGCCACAGGCCGAACGTCGCGCCGGTGGGGTCGGTGATGATCGCCATGCGGCCCTGCCCGGGCACGTCCATCGGCGCCATCTGCACCGTGGCGCCCGCCTCGGCCGCCTGCGCCGAGACCTTGTCGGCGTCCGAGACGCTGATGTAGGTCGTCCAGACCGGCGGGTGCCCCGGCGGGCCCATCGGCGGCGTGGCCGCGGCGACGGACTTCCCGCCCTGGCTGAAGATCGTGTAGTGGCCCATGTCCTCGCCCATGTCCGCGGCGTCCCAGCCGAAGACGTTCTTGTAGAAGTCCACCGACTTGGGCAGGTCGGGGGTGGTCAGGTCGGTCCAGCAGGGCGTGCCGGGCGCGTGTTCGGTCGTCTCGGGCATGCGTGCTCCTCGCGTCGTGGTGTTCGACCCCGAAGGCAACCTAGCCCGCCCTTCCGACAATCGGACAGGGACCGCAAGATTTCTCTGACACCGACGTCATTGTCGGAAAAAACTTGTTACCGGCTGGTAGCCAAGAGCGTGTGACCCATGCCACACTCCCGCGGATCCCGGGGCGCAAATCGTGCGTAACCCGGACATACCTCCGAAGGAGCCAGAGTGCGGTCTCGTCTCGCTGTCCTCGCCCTCGCGCTGACGGCCTCGGCCGGCGGCTTCGTCGCGACCGCGCCGCTGGCGCACGCCGACGGCCCCGGTGTCGGCACGCCGTACGTCGTGACGGTCGGCGACTCCTACATCTCCGGTGAGGCCGGCCGCTGGGCCGGCAACACGAACGACGGCGAGCAGTACCACGACGCGCTGGGCTCCACGGCGTATTTCGACAACGGCTACGCGTCGGAGACGATCAACCGCTGCCACCGCAGCTGGGCGGCCGAGGTCTACATCGGCGCCGGCACCTACGGGAAGAACTTCGCGTGCTCCGGCGCGAAGACCTCGACGTTCACCGACGGCGACGGCAACTTCAAGCCGGGTCTCGACTTCTACCTGTCCGGCAGCAACAAGGGCCAGGCGCGGATGCTTCAGGAGTGGGCGACCACTCACAACGTGAAGATGGTCGTGGTCTCGATCGGCGGCAACAACTTCAACTTCGGCTCGATCGTCGCGCAGTGTGTGCAGGACTTCCTCGCGTCGCCGACGTGGTGGAAGGACTACTGCAACGACGACTCGTCGGTGACCGCGAACTTCACCTCGTCCAACATCACCGCGCAGACGACCGCCATCAAGAACGCGCTGCTCAACGTCCGCAACGCCATGACGAACGCCGGATACTCCTCGACGATGTACCAGATCGTCGTGCAGACCTACATGTCGCCGCTGCCCAACGGCTCCGGCATCCGCTACAGCGAGAGCGGCTACACCCGGCAGAGCACCGGCGGCTGCGGCTTCTGGAACAACGACGCCAACTGGGCCAACTCCACCGCCCTGCCGACGATCAACAACGCGGTGAAGAACGCCCGCACGCAGAGCGGCATCACGAACTCGAAGGTGCTCGACCTCGCGTCGGCGTTCAACGGCCGTCGGCTCTGCGAGAACACCGTCGGGCTGCTCGAGGAGAAGGGCCTCTGGGACTGGACCTCCACGGGCGCGGTCGACAAGACCGAGTGGATCAACCAGATCCGCACCGTCTCCACCTGCTGCGGCTCGAACTACTACATCCAGGAGTCGCTGCACCCGAACTACTGGGGCCAGCTGGCGCTGCGCAACTGCGTGCGGCTCGCGTACAACGCGGGTGTGCCGAAGGGCGGCTCCTGCTCGATCCTCGGCACCGGCAAGAACTCCTACGGCGAGCCCCGGATGCAGCTGATCTAGACCTCCTACCGGCTGGGGCCCGTCGCGGATCTCGCGGCGGGCCCTTGTCGTTGCCGAGTAGCGTCTGCGTCAGATGAGCTGGTACGAGATCGTCGACGCGCCGAGCGGTTCGCGGTATGCCGTCGCGGCTTTCCCGACCGGGACGCTCAACGGCGGCTCGCCTGGCGCGACCGAGAACCCGTTCCTCGGCGGCGGAGTTGCCCTGCCCCTAACGTGGCTCGTCAACAAGCTCTTGCTGCGAGGTGCATGGACTGTCTGGGTCGGTCCTTGGGGCGGCGTACGCCGGCGACGGTTCTACAGCGAGCGGCACCTGTCGCAGGCTCTCGCCGAGTCCCGCGCCGGTGCTGTCGCCGAGCTGATTGCCCGTGGCGAGTGGGATCCGGCTCGGGGTGCCCCGAGTCCCTGATCTTGAAGAGTTGTTCGGGCTGAGCCCGAATAAGTCTTCAAGGTCGGCCGGTAGGCTGCGGTTGTGGCGACGAAGCGCACGCTGAAGGCGGCGGAGAGCGGTCCAGCGGAGAAGCTGCCGGTCCGGATGCTCCACGACCGCGTCCTCGTGCAGCTCGACAAGGCCGAGGGCGAGCGCCGCTCCAGCGCGGGCATCGTGATCCCGGCCACCGCCCGGATGGGCAAGCGGCTGTCCTGGGCGGAGGTCGTCGCCACCGGCAACACGGTCCGCTCGGTGCAGATCGGCGACCGGGTGCTCTTCGACCCCGAGGAGCGCTCCGAGGTGGAATTGCACGGGACGGACTACATGTTGCTACGAGAGCGCGACATCCACGCGGTCGCGTCCGAGCGGCTCAACGACGACCCGACCGGGCTCTACCTGTAGGGAGCGAGGCCTGCGATGTTCGGCAAGACCAAGACCACGATGATCGAGGCGGGCGACGCGCTGCCCGGCCGCGAGACCCCGATGCAGTTCACCGACCGACACGCGGTGCTCGGTACGCCGCTGCGCCCGCCGTACCCGGAGGGCTTGGAGACCGCGGTGTTCGGGCTCGGCTGCTTCTGGGGCGCCGAGCGGAAGTTCTGGCAGCTCGAGGGCGTGCACTCGACGTCGGTCGGCTACGCGGGCGGCTTCACGCCGAACCCGACGTACGAGGAGGTCTGCTCCGCGCGGACCGGCCATGCCGAAGTCGTCCAGGTGGTCTTCGACCCCGCGAAGGTGTCGTACGACGAGCTGCTGCGCGTGTTCTGGGAGAACCACGACCCGACGCAGGGCATGCGCCAGGGCGGTGACGTCGGCACGCAGTACCGGTCGGCGATCTACTACACGAACGACGAGCAGAAGGCGGCCGCGGAGGCCTCGCGGTCGGCGTACGAGGAGAAGCTGCGCCAGGCCGGCTTCGGCGTCATCACGACCGAGATCGCCGCCGCGGGCCCGTACTACTTCGCCGAGGACTACCACCAGCAGTACCTGCACAAGAACCCGAACGGCTACTGCGGCATCGGCGGCACAGGCGTGTCCTGTAAGTGACCCATGCCGGTCTGCTCAGCCAGTCGGCCAATCCGCGCCGATCATGAGTGGTACGGAGCCGGGACTCCTGTACTCGTCGCTCTCGCCGAGATACTCGATGTGGGTGTGCTGCCTCACCGGCGCATTCCGCACTTCCTCGGAAGCCGCTGCGGTGCCCTCGAGGGCAGACCAGAAGATGTTCAGACTGGCCGGGTCGCCTTCGATCGTGAGCGTCGTTCCAGCCGATACGACGCTAATCCGCAGAGGCCCAGGCTGAGGTAGTTGTTTCACGCGGGCAAGATTGCCGACGAGTTGGACTTCTACCGGCTCGTCGGCATGGTTCCTCAACACCGTTGCGAGTTCGCGTAGTGCATCTGGAGGGCCGTCGAGCATGGCTTCGATCCCGTCGTACTCGAAGCGCAGGCCAGCAATTGGCGTGAATTCTCGGGGCACGCGCAGAGGCTATTGGGCGGCTTCTTCCGCGTCACTCACCCCAATCGGCCAAAGGCACTTGCCACAGGCGCACTCGGCGGCATTGG
The DNA here is from genome assembly GCA_964651395.1 of uncultured Frankiaceae bacterium. Taxonomy (GTDB): domain Bacteria; phylum Actinomycetota; class Actinomycetes; order BP-191; family BP-191; genus CAZYXZ01. The sequence continues at coordinate 2,903 of CAZYXZ010000009.1, read as the reverse complement.
CGTGTCATGTAAGTGATTCATCGGTGCGGTGATGGCCGCGCCGCTACTTGCCTAGCGCTTGATCAAGGACCTCTGGCCAGTCCTCATTTTCCAAGCCGCCCCGAACAAGCACATCGCGCCAGTCGATCTCGGCAAGAGTCATGGAATCGCGGAAGCGACTGAGACTGCCGTCGGCGAACAGAACGACCGCAGCTTGCAGGCGTTCGCTCGTATCCATGGAGTTGAGGCTTTCGATGATTGCCTCTGCCGAGCCTGGCTCAGGGAAGTCGCGCCGGATGCGAGCACAGAGCCGGGCCGTAGGTGCGGTCACGCACTGAGTATTCCTCGCTGGCCCAACGAGTCGTCCGACCAGTAGCACGTTCGGCGGCACCGGCGTGAGCTGCCCCGTCGGCCTCGGCGCCTAACGGTGCTGCACAGTTGACTCCAGAATCCCGGGTGGGCGGGACGCCGGCCTGATGTGGTCGGGACACCGGGCGCCGCATCGTGAGTCCCGTGCCACCGCCCGTTGGGGGCAGGCGAGAAGGAGACGACCATGAGCGCCGTTGCAGATCAGTACTCCGCAGTCACCCCGAAGGCCACGGTGGCCAGGTCCCGTGCCTGGCTGGTCGGTCCGCTGATCGGCCTGGTCGCGCTCGTCGGGGTCATGGGCACCGGTGCCGGCTTCTCGGTGACCGACAACCTGACCGTCGACCAGATGCTCGCCAAGCTCAAGGACGCGGAGTCCGCGCTCCTGCTCGGCGGTGCCGCCCAGGCGCTGGCCGCGATGGGCCTGGTCGTCTTCGGCGCCTATGTCGCGACCCGGCTTCGCGCCGTCGAGCCGGCTGGCGCGCTCACGTCCTGGATCGCCGGCGGCGGAGCGGTCATGACGGCGGCGATGCTGGCCATGGCGGCCGCACACACGCAGCTGGCGCCCGGGTTCGAAGGCGCGGTCGACCCGGCCATCGGGCTGACGCTGCACACCCTCGAGGAGAACCTCTTCGCCGGTGCGTGGTGCTCGTTGGCGCTCGTCGCAGGAGCGGTCGCCGTCGCCGGGCTCAAGCACCGCGTCGTGCCGACCTGGCTCGGCGGGGTCAGCGCGTTCTTCGCCGTCCTGTTCATCGTCGCCCAGGTCGTCGTGCCGTGGGCCGGCTGGTTCCCCGCCGCTATCTGGCTGATCGTCGCCGGTCTCGGCCTGCGCCGACTCTCGACCACGACCGCCTGACGCACGGCACACTGATCTGATGCATCGATCGCTGGGGTGGCGAGAGACACGCGCGTCTCTCGCCACCCTTGCTCCGCATGTGGTCGTCATACCCGCGGTACTCGCGGCGCTCATCGGGACCGTCGGCCTGCTTCGCATGGCGGTCGGCATCTCGTTCGACCGGCCGCAGGACGAGCTGCTCTGGATGGTCGAGCTCGCGGCCGCGCTGACCGCGGCCCTCATCGGTGGTCTCCTCGTGCACCGTTCTCCTGGTTCCGCCACCGGCTGGCTTCTGCAGGGGGGCGCCGTCGCGCTGGCGCTCAGCTCCCTCACGGCCACCGGCGGCCCCGACATCTGGCAACCCTTCGGAGGAGCGACCGGCAGCGTCCAGCTGTGGGCGAATCTGCTGGGGCGCGTGATCCTGCTGGCCGCCGCGATCGTCGCGATCCCCGACCGGGCCGCGGCAGGGCGCGCCGGCGGCGGGCCCGGTACGGCGATCGCCGCAGCCCTCGTCGTCGGCGTGACGGCCGGCAGCCTCCTGCACGGGAAGACGGAGGCGCTGTCCGGGACCAAGCTCGGCTTCGGCAACCGGGCGTGGGTGGACGCCGCGGCGAGCGTGCCGGCGTGGGTGTTCGTCGTACTGCTCGCGGTGCACGCGGCGGCGCTGCTGTTCCTGGCGCGGCAGCGTCGCGGCGAGCCCACGCTGTTCCAGATCGTCGGCTGGGGACTGGCGGCGCTCGCCCTGCCCGTCGCGTTCCCGCCGCTGACCGACCACCTGCCGGGCATGTCCGCGGACGTGCTGGCCGCCATCACCATCCCCGCACTGCCAGTCGTCTCGGTCGTCGCGTTCCTGCGCGCGCTGTCGTGGACGGTCAGCCGGCTGGTAACGCGAAGCATCGTGTGGGCGCTGCTGTCGGTCGGCGTACTCCTCGCGCAGGCCGTGGCGATCGCGGTCGCGTCACTGGCGGGCGCTCAGGTCGGCTTCGTCGTGTCCGTGGTGGCGAGCGTGGCCGTCGCGGGCGGCTTCCAGGCGAGCCGCACCCGCCTGCAAGGCGGCGTCGACCGGCTCGTGTACGGCGCCCGCCGCGACCCGACCGCGGCGCTGACCGACCTCGGCCAGCGCATGGCGCAGTCCCTCGGTCCCGACGACGTGCTGCCCGACCTCGCGGGCGCCATCGCTGCCGCGTTCGGTGCGGGTGTCGTCGTCGAGCTGGCGAGTCCGGGCGGGATGCGGGAGGTCGCGCGCGCGGGGACCTTCGCGGACGCCGGCGAGGAACACACCTGGCCGCTCGTGCACCAGGGCGAGCGCATCGGCACGCTGGTCGTGCGCTCTCCGGCCGGCGCCCCGTTCCGCCCCGTCGACCACGCCGCACTCGGCAACCTCGCGTCGCAGGCTGCCGTGGTGGCGCACAGCGTGCGGGTCTCGCTCGAGCTGCGCCGCTCGCAGGAGGAGCTCGTCGCCGCCGTCGAGGAAGAGCGCCGCCGGCTGCAACGCGAGTTGCACGACGGCCTCGGGCCGGCTCTGGCCGGCATCGGTCTCGGCCTGCGCGCGGCGCGCAACCGGCTCACCGGCGACCAGCCGGAGGCGGAGCCGCTGCTCGACCGCCTGACCGACGAGGTCGAGGCCAGCGTCGAGGAAGTGCGTCGCATCGTGCACGGGCTGCGCCCCGCCGTACTCGACCAGCTCGGGCCTCGTGCCCCGCCCGGTCTTGAAGAACAGGTG
>CAZYXZ010000008.1:45439-60787 GCA_964651395.1 uncultured Frankiaceae bacterium | reverse complement strand
CACGTCTTCGACGCCGCCACGCTGGAGCTCGCCGCCATGGCCGGCGCTCCGCCCGCCGCCCCGGAGGCGCCGCCCGAGCCGGTGCCCGCCCCGCCGCAGGCGCCTACCACGTGGCCGGACGCTGCTGTCGAGGAGGACGAGTACGAGTTCGTCGAGGCCGAGGTAGCTCCGGCGGAGCCGGAGACCGCCGAGCGGCCGCGGCGGCGCCGCCGTCGTGAGCGACCCCCGGCCTGGGCGGTGCTGCTGTCCCTGCTCGCCATCGCCGCCGCGGCCGTCATCGTCTACATCTCAGTGGAGGAGAGCCGCCGCCACGACGCCGCACCCGACATCGACCTGCAGGCGCTGTTCGTCGCGCCGGAGGGGATGACGCAGGTCGCCGACAGCGAGACGCAAGGCGTCTCGGGCGCGCTGGACCTGGCCAAGCTCAGCTCACTGAGCGACGGCAAGCTGACCGAGAGCTACGAGAGCCACGGCTTCCGGCAGGGTTACGTGCGCCAGTGGGAGACGCCGGACCGGCGTACGCGCATCGCCATCTGGCTCTCCACCTTCGACAAGGACTTCGAGACCGAGGGCGCGGCGGCCCGCCAGGCACTGCTGGACAGCGCGGCGGCGCAGACCGACGCCAAGCCGTTCGCGGTGCCGGACCTGCCGGGGTCGCTGGGCCTGTTCTACCCGCAGCGCACCGACGGCTCGTTCGTGATGACCATCGTGTTCGTGAAGGGCCACTTCTCGGTCAGCATCTTCGAGTACCTCGCGACGCGACCGTCCGTGGCCGACGGGCGAGCGCTCGGCAAGATCGCCAAGGCGCAGTACGACCGGCTCGCGCCGCGCTAGCACCGGCTAGATCTTGCGGTAGCGCGCCTCGAGGAGTGACCACGCGCCGTAGGCCATGAGCCCGACGGCGGCCAGGGTCAGCAGGGCGCGGCCGAACGGCTGACCGGACAACGTCTCCAGGGTCTGGTCGAGGCCCTTGCTCTCCTGCGCGTCGTAGCGGACGGCGGCCGCCAGCACGAAGGCACCGATCAGGGCGTACACGGCACCGCGGCCGAGCAGCCCGACGGTGCCGACGAGCGAGGTCAGCCGGCGCGTGCGGCCGGACAGCCGATGCAGCTTCTTCATGAAGCCGCTCCGCACTCCGCGCACGGCGATGACGACACCGCTCACCAGGATCGCCGCGCCCAGCCCACCGACCAGCAGTCGCCCACCGGGCTGCTCCATGAGCCGTGCCGTCAGTGCCTCCTCCTGCCCCCGCTCGGCGCTGCCGTCGGCCACGGTGCGCGCGGCCATCACCGCGAAGTAGGCGTACGCCGCGGCGCGGCCGGCGGAGCCGAGCCGCTTCGCGCTGCGCACCAGCCCGTCGTCGTCGGCGTAGCCCACGGCGGCCTCGAGGAACCGCCACGCCGCATAGCCGGCGAACCCGACGACCACGACCACGAGCAGTACTCGCCCCGCCGGTTGGTTCGCGATCGCCTGCATGGCGCCGGACCGGTCGGCGTCCGCACCGTCGCCGAAGGCGATCCGCAGCGCCAGGATCCCGATGGTCACCCACACCACTCCGCGGCAGACCAGGCCGAGGCGGGCCAGTCGGTCGACGGTGCTGCTGCGCTTGGCCTTGCGCGCCTGACGCTTGGCACGTGCCGGACTGATCGAGGTGACACCCATCGCTGCGCTGTGCCCGCTAGCCCGCCGCGGGAATCACCAGCCCGGCGCGGCGCAGCTGCTCGGCGGCCATGACCCGGGCCGCCTCGGTGATCTCGTCGGTGTTGCCCGGGTCGGTGACGCCCAGCCCCAGGTGACCCAGCACGGTCGCGTCCGGCTCGATGACGAACACCGTCGCTCCGCCGCGGCGCAGCGCGCGCACCTCGCCCTGGAGCATCCGGTGCCACATCCACCGCGGCCCGGCCTCCCGCCCCAGGCCGACGCGGGCCGCGGACATCGGCGAGCTCACGATCACGAGGTCGAGCGACTCGCCGGCGAGCAGGTCGGCGTTGGTCGGCGAGTGCACGCCGCCGTCGATGTAGGCCTGCCCACCGATGACCATCGGTCGGAAGACGCCCGGTACTGCGCACGACGCCGCGACGGCACTCGCGACATCGGTCGCGGGAGCGCCGGCCCGGCCGAACACCGTCCGCCGCCCGTCCCGGCGTCGCGCGGCGACCAGCCAGAGTGGGTCGTCCGGCCAGGTCTGGCCGAAGCGCTCCGCGAGCCGCTCCTGCATGTAGTGCGGCATCCGGCCGGCCGGGACGACGCTCGTCGCCAGCACGCCGACGCGGGCCCGCAGCGGGTTGCGCAAGGTCGCGGCCAGCACGCTGACCGGCACCGGCAGCCGAAGCGCCGCGGCCGGCGCGACGCTCGGGACGACAGGGTGCCGGGCGCCGTCCGCCCGCAGCCACGCGCCGACGATCGAGCCGGCCGACGTACCGACGACGACGTCGGCGGACTCGGGCTGCCACCCGGTCACCTCCCGCAGCGCGTCGAGGACGCCGTCGTGGAAGGCGCGGCCGGCCACGCCGCCGGCGCCCAGGACCAGACCGACCCTCAGAACGCCAGCGCCTTCATCGCCGGCTCGTCCAGCCGGTAGACCGTCCACTCGTCGTTGGGCTGCGCACCCAGGGCGCGATAGAAGTCGATCGCTGAGGTGTTCCAGTCGAGCACCGCCCACTCCACGCGTCCGTAACCGCGTTGCACGGCGATGTGCGCGAGCGCCCGGAGCAGCGACCTGCCGAGGCCGAGACCGCGGTACTCGGGTCGCACGTAGAGGTCTTCGAGGTAGATGCCGTGCCGGCCCAGCCAGGTCGAGAAGCTCAGGAACCACACCGCGATGCCGACCACCTCGCCGTCGACCTCCGCGACGTGGCAGAACGCTGCGGGAGACGGTCCGAAGAAGGCGGCGGTGAGCAGCTCCGGTGTCGATCGCACCTGCTCGGGCGCCTTCTCGTACGTCGCGAGCTCGAGGATGAGCTCGCCGATGGCCGGCACGTCGCCGGGCTTGGCTGGGCGTATCAAGATCCACCTTCCGGGTACGACGGAGTGCTACCGTCCGATTTGTCCGGGAAACGCTGGTCGGGAGGCCGCACATGGAGCTCTTCAGCTTGGATGGCGCGCTCATTCTGTCGCGCTGGGTCCACGTCCTCGCCGGCATCACCTGGATCGGGCTGCTCTACTACTTCAACTTCGTGCAGGTGCCCTCGTTCGCCGACTTCGAGGCGTCCGCGCGCACCGACGCGATCAGCAAGCTCGTGCCGCGCGCGCTGTGGTGGTTCCGCTGGGGCGCGATGATCACGTTCCTGTCCGGGCTCGCACTGGTCGGCCTGTTCGCGAAGCAGTACAGCGACATCGGCAACGGCGAGATCAACTACCTCGAGGGCTCCCGCGGGGTGAGCATCGTGACCGGCGCCATCATGGCGACGATCATGCTCCTCAACGTCTGGCTGGTGATCTGGCCGAACCAGAAGATCGTCATCGCCTCGGCGCAGGGCGTCGCCGCCGGCAAGGAGCCCGACCCGGCCGCGGCCGGCGCGGCCCGCAAGGGCGCGATGGCGTCGCGGCAGAACACGATCTTCTCGATCTCCGTGGTCTGGTTCATGGTCGCGACGAGTCACTTCTCCGGCCTCTTCGCGCTGGACAACACCGGTCTGTACTGGGTGATCGCCCTGATCGTCATCGCGTTCCTCGAGCTGAACGCCCTGGGCGTCATCGGCGGCACGGCACCCGGTGGCCTCAACAAGATCTACGACACGCACAAGGACGCCATCATCACCGGCGTCGTCCTGTGGGTCGCGTTCGAGGTCCTCTGGGAAGTGCTCTTCCAGCACTAGCCGCCCTACCGCAGCGACTCCGTGTAGGCGACGCACTCGTCGTACGTGGTCAGCACACCAGCCGCCTCGGCTTCCTTCAGCGACGGGCCGGCGGCGTCGCGCGGCGACAGCAGCGGCGCTTCGACGCGCCAGTCGATCGCCAGGTCCGGGTCCATCGGGTTGATCCCGTGCTCCCGGTCGGGGTTGAACGACGCGGAGCACAGGTAGGCGACGACCGAGTCGTCGGCCAGCGAGACGAAAGCGTGGCCGAGGCCCTCGCTGACGTAGACGGCGCGGCGGTCCACGTCGTCGAGCTGCGCCACGTCGTACTCGCCGAAGGTCGGCGACCCGGGTCGGATGTCGATGACGAAGTCGAGTACGGCGCCGCGCGGGCAGTAGACGTACTTCGCCTGGCCGGGCGGCACCTGGGCGAAATGGATGCCGCGCAGGACGTCGCGCTTCGACACGGAGTGGTTGGCCTGCGCCAGGTAGAGCGGGTGGCCGACGGTCGCCGCGACGATCTCGTGGCGGTACCACTCGAGGAAGACACCGCGGTCGTCGGCGTGCTGCACGGGCGTGAACGACCACGCGCCCGGGATGCGGAGCTCGGCAACCTGCAACGGGTGTCCTCTACAGGATCTTGGAGAAGAAGGCCTTGGTCCGCGGGTGCTGCGGCTTCTTGAACACCGTAGTGGGCTTGCCCCGCTCGACCACGACACCCTCGTCCATGAACACGAGCTCGGTGCCGACCTCGCGCGCGAAGCCCATCTCGTGGGTGACCACGACCATGGTCATCCCGTCCTTGGCCAGGTCCTTCATGACGTCGAGCACCTCGCCGACCAGCTCCGGGTCGAGCGCGCTCGTCGGCTCGTCGAAGAGCATGAGCTTCGGCTCCATCGCGAGCGCGCGGGCGATGGCGACGCGCTGCTGCTGCCCGCCGGAGAGCTGCGCCGGGTAGGCGTTGCCTTTCTCGGCCAGGCCGACCCGCTCGAGCATCTCGTGGGCCTTCTTCTGCACCTGCGCCAGCGGCAGCTTCTTCACTCGGCACGGCGCCTCGGTGATGTTCTCCAGCGCGGTCATGTGCGGGAACAGGTTGAAGCGCTGAAACACCATGCCGATCTCGGTGCGCTTGCGGGCCACCTCGCGGTCGCGCAGCTCGTAGAGCTTGTCGCCGACCTGCTTGTACCCGACCAGCTCGCCGTCGACGTAGAGCCGGCCGGAGCTGATCTTCTCGAGGTGGTTGATGCAACGCAGGAATGTGGTCTTCCCCGAGCCGGACGGCCCGACGAGGACGGTGACGGCTCCGCTCGGCACGTCAAGGTCGATGCCCTTGAGCACCTCGAGCCGACCGAACGACTTGTGCAACCCCTCTGCCCGGACCATCTCGGTCAATGGGCACCGCCGGCATGCGCCGCATGGAAGGCGGCGGCCGCCGCGACCGCCTGTGGGTCGCCGCCGCCGCGGCCGTCGAAGCCGCGGGCGAACCGTCGCTCGAGGAAGTACTGGCCGACCATGAGCACGCTGGACAAGGCGACGTACCAGATGCAGGCGGCGATATACATCGGGATCGGTCGGAAGGTCCTGTTGCCCACCGCGCTCAGCTGGAAGAACAGCTCCGACGAGAGCGGTACAGCACTGAGCAGCGACGTGTCCTTGAGCATGGCGATCGTCTCGTTGCCGGTCGGCGGCAGGATGACCCGCATCGCCTGGGGCAGCACCACGCGGCGCAGGCCGAGCAGCCGGCTCATGCCGAGCGCGGAGGCCGCCTCGGTCTGGCCCGGGTCGACCGCGAGCAGTCCGGCGCGGACGATCTCGGCCATGTAGGCAGCCTCCGAGAGCGCAAGCCCGATGAAGCCGGCGATGAAGGGCTTGAGGATGTCGCGGGCGTCCATCCCGAAGACCCGGCCGTCGATCGACTGGAAGCCGAACAGGTCGAACAGCTGCCGGTCGAACGGCAGCCCGATGTCGTAGCGCGCGTAGAACACTCCGAGGTTGCCGCAGATCGTCAACAGCACGATCCGCGGAACGGCCCGGAAGAACCACGTGTATGTCCAGGCGATCGACGACAGAACGCGATTCGGTGACAGGCGCATGACGGCGAGAACGACGCCGAGCGCGACACCGGCGACCATCGACAGCACCGTCAGGATCAGCACCGTACGGACGCCGATCAGCACCGGGCGCCGGAACATGTTCTCGGCCATGAAGCGCCACTGGAACGCATCGTTCGTGAGGAGCATGTGTACGAACATCGCGACCAGCACGAGCACCACGGCGGTGCCGATCCACCGACCGACATGACGGACCGGCACCGCCCGGAGTTCGTCCGGACGGGCCGATCCGTCAGTCACGTCCTGGTGCGTGTCGGTCAGGGGTTGATCGCCGGGTCGGTGATGCCACCGTCCTCGACGCCCCACTTGGTCAGCGCGGCGGTGTACGAGCCGTCGGCGATGATCGCCTTGAGGGCGTCACGGATGGCCTCGCCGAACGCGGTGTCGCCCTTCTTGATGACGTAGCCGTACGGCGCGGCGTCGTAGATCTCGCCGAGCAGCGCGAGCTGGCCGTTGGTCTGCTTCACGGCGTACGCGCCGATCGGGGAGTCGGCCAGCATCGCGTCGTCCTTGCCGGTCACGACAGCAGTCGTCGCGTCCGCCTGGCTGGCGTACTGGTCGATGGTGATCTTCGCCTTGCCGGCGTCGGTGCACTTCTTCGAGCGCGCGGTGAGGTCGTCGACCTGAACGGTCGACTTCTGCACGGCGACCTTCTTGCCGCAGGCGTCGTCCACGCTGACGTTGGCCGGGTTGCCGGCCTTCGTCGCCCACTGCGTCCCGGCGGAGAAGTAGCTGATCATGTCGGCGGCCGTCTTGCGCTCCGGGTTGATCGTGAACGAAGAGACGCCGATCTCGTACTTGCCGGACTGGACGTTGCCGATCAGCGGCGTGAAGTCTGCGGTCTGGAACTCCGCCGTCAGGCCGAGCTTGGCCGCCACCAGCTTGAACAGGTCGACGTCCCAGCCCTGGATCGTCTTGCCGTCCTCGGCCAGGAACTCGTTCGGGGCGTACGTCGAGTCGGTGCCGACGATGATCTTGCCGTCCGCCTTGATGGCGGCCGGGACCTTGGCTGCGAGCGCCGCGTCGACGACCGAGGTCGGCGAGCTGCTCGGCGTGCCGGAGCTGGCCGGCGGGGTCACGGTCGAGTCGTCGTCGCCGCAGGCGCCGGCGAGCAGGCTGAGCCCGAGGGCTGCGCTGAGAACGAGGGTGCCCCCCCGGTGGCGTGTGGGACCGCGCACTTCGAACCTCCGTGTGTGGTTTGTCACCGGCGTCGTCCACGCCGTGCGGGCCGAATCTTGCCAGGTTTGTGGGAGAATTTGCGCCCCGGGTGACCCCCGTCAGCGCCGCCGCAGCGCGCCGCACCCCAAATTGCGCACGCGGCATCACCGATGCGACGTGGAGGAAACCGTGGCGATAGCCGTTGCCGACCAGCCCGACCCGACGTTCGAGATGCACCGCGACGGCAAGATCGAGGTCGTCGCGACCGTGCCGCTGCGCAACCGCGACGACCTGTCGATGGCCTACACGCCCGGCGTCGCCCGGGTCTGCCTGGCCATCCACGAGGTGCCCGACGCCGTGTACGACTACACGATCAAGTCCTCGACCGTCGCGGTCGTCACCGACGGGACCGCCGTGCTCGGGCTCGGCGACATCGGGCCGGCCGCAGCCCTGCCGGTCATGGAGGGCAAGGCGCTGCTGTTCAAGGAGTTCGGCGGCGTCAACGCCTTCCCGATCTGCCTCGACACGACCGACGTCGACGAGATCATCGAGACCTGTGTGCGGCTCGCGCCGGTGTTCGGCGGCATCAACCTCGAGGACATCTCCGCCCCGCGCTGCTTCGAGGTCGAGCGGCGGCTCCAGGAGCTCCTCGACATCCCGGTCTTCCACGACGACCAGCACGGCACCGCGATCGTCGTCCTGGCCGCGCTCCGCAACGCGCTGAAGGTCACCGGCAAGCAGATCGGCGACGTGCGCGTCGCGATGTCCGGTGCCGGAGCCGCCGGCGTCGCGGTCAGCCGGATCCTGCTCGAGGCAGGCGTCGCCGACGTCGTCGCCGCCGACCGGCAGGGCATCCTGCACACCGGCCGCGACGGCCTCAACGAGGCGAAGCAGCTGCTGGCCGAGTGGACCAACCGCGACGGCCGCACCGGGTCGCTGCGCGACGCGCTGCGCGGCGCCGACGTCTTCGTCGGCGTGTCCGGCCCCGACACGGTCAGCGGCGACGACCTGGCCGGCATGGCCGACGGCGGCATCGTCTTCGCGCTGGCCAACCCGACGCCCGAGGTCGACCCGGCCATCGCGCACAAGTACGCCGCCGTGGTCGCCACCGGTCGCAGCGACCACCCGAACCAGATCAACAACGTGCTCGCGTTCCCTGGCGTCTTCCGAGGGGCGCTGGACGTCCGCGCCTCGCGCATCACCGAGCACATGAAGCTGGCGGCGGCGGAGGCCATCGCGAGCTGCGTGCCGGACCCGACTCCGGACTGCGTCATCCCGAGCGTGTTCGACCACGCGGTCGCACCGCTCGTGGCGCACGCGGTCGCTGCTGCCGCGCGCGCGGACGGCGTCGCGCGTATCTAGGTTGCGAGGGAGCCGCCGTCGGCGGCGAGCGCGTGGCCGGTCATGTACGACGCCGCGTCCGAGCAGAGGAACACGATCGTCCGCGCGATCTCCTCGGGCTGCGCGAGGCGACCCATCGGCGACGTCTTGCCCATGCCGATCAGCGCGTCCTCGTTGCCGCCCACGAACCCCTCGAGCATCGGCGTGCGCACGGTGCCCGGCAGGACGGCATTGATGCGCACGCCCTTCCGGGCGTTCTCCAGGGCCGCCGACTTCGTGAGACTGATGACGCCGGCCTTGCTCGCGGCGTACGCCGACATGCCCGGCACGCCCATGCCGCCGGCCGCCGACGCGACGTTGACGATCGCGCCGCCGCCCCCGGCCAGCATCGCCGGGATCTCCGCGCGCAGGCACTGGAAGACGCCGGTCAGGTTCACGCCGATGGTCAGCTGCCACAGCTCGTCGCTCACGTCGGGCACCAGCGCAAGTGCGCTCGGCACACCCGCGCAGTTGACGGCGACGGCCAGGCCGCCGAGGTCGTCGACCGCGCGCTGCACCATCTGCTCGACCTGGGCCGGGTCGGTGACGTCGGCCCGCATCCCGATGGCCGGGTTGCCGTAGGCGGCCGTGAGCATCGCCGCGGTCTCCTCTGCGGCGTCCGCGTTGATGTCCGCGACCAGTACTCGATCACCCTGTTCGGCGAGCAGCAGCGCGGTCGCGCGGCCGATGCCGGAGGCCCCGCCGGTGACGAGCGCGACGCGCTCCGCCACTACGTGGCCGTCCCGTCGATCACCACGCGCGGCTCCTCGGTGATGAGGAACACGCAGTTCGGCAGGTCGAGCAGCACGGTCTCGTCGGGCCGCACGCGCTCCAGGTAGGTCGCGTCGGCAATCATCGCCTCGAACTCGGCCATCGAGTCGAACCACTGCTCGGCGATGCCGTCGTAGCCCTGGGTGCCGGCCCAGTGGCCGGTCTCGCTGAACGCGGGGCGCTGCACGTACTTCACGACGTGCTCGGTCATCGCGGGCGTGGTCCGGATGAGGTCCGCGTGCGTCGTCCGCCAGTGCTCCTGGAACTGCTCGGACGTGAGCTGCGTGTTGCGCTTGAGCAGTGCGGTCAGCTTGATCATGACTGCACCGTATTGGTCGGGGGTACCGTCAGGCCATGCGCCGTACGCCGCTGCTCACCGCCCTGCTCGCCCTCCTCGCCACTGCGGCCGTCGCCACCCCGGCCCGCGCGACCGACCCGGCCCGCGTGCGGATCGGGTTGCAGCGGATCACGGCCGGTCTCACCAGCCCGGTCGCCGTCGTCCAGCCCAACGACGGCAGCGGCCGGCTCTTCGTCGTCGAGCAGCCGGGGCGCCTGCGCGTCGTGACCCGCGCCGGACAGCTGCTGGCCACGCCGTACCTGGACATCCGCGACCACGTCGCCTCCGGTGGCGAGCGCGGCATGCTCGGCCTGGCCTTCCACCCGAACTTCCGGACCAACGGCTACCTCTTCGTGTCCTACACCGACGCCGAAGGCGACCTGCGCGTGTCGCGGTTCGGCGCCAACCCCGTGCGCAACGCGGTGAACCCGCTCACGGAGCAGGTCTTCATGGACATCCGGCACCGGGACAACGCCAACCACAACGGCGGCAACATCGCCTTCGGCTCCGACGGCTACCTCTATGTCGGCACCGGCGACGGCGGCGGCGCCGGCGACGTCAACGGCAACGCGCAGAACATCTCGTCCCCACTCGGCAAGATCCTGCGCGTCGACATCAACCGCGCCGCGACGGCCACCCGCCGCTACTCCATACCGGGCACCAACCCGTTCATCCACGACCCGCGCGGCCTGGACGAGGTCTTCCACTACGGGCTGCGCAACCCGTGGCGCTGGTCCTTCGACCGACAGTGGCAGAACCTGTTCATCGCCGACGTCGGGCAGAGCAACGCCGAAGAGGTGGACTGGATCCCGCACGGCACCAAGGGCGTCAACTTCGGCTGGGACTGCCGGGAGGGCCGCACCGACACGACCGGTCTCTACGGCGGGAGCTACTGCCTCGGCCGGTCCTTCGTCGGCCCGGTGTGGGAGTACGCGCACACCAACAACCGCTGCTCGGTCACCGGTGGCTTCGTCTACCGCGGCGCGCGTTACTCGTCGCTCCTCAACGGCGTCTACATCTACGCCGACTACTGCAGCGGCGAGTTCTGGGGGTTGGCGCGCAACAGCGGCGTCTGGAGCAACGCGCTGCTCTTCGACTACGACGGGAGCCCGTCGTCGTTCGGCCAGGACATGGCCGGCGAGCTCTACGTCGTCGACCTCGGCGGCTCGCTCTACCGGATCACGGCCGCGCGCAGGTGACGCACTAACCTGCGCGGTTTGAGGGCGTGGCTCCCAACTCCCATGCCTGCTGCGCGACGCCCAGCACGGTGTCTCGCTACGTTGTCGTCGTCGCCGTAGCGATGCTACGGCTCCTCCTCCGCCTTGCGATCCACCATCCTGGACGCCGCTCGCGACGGCCGGGAGTTGGGAGACACGCCCTGTCCCGCATCGCGCTCGTCGCCGGCCCGGACCCCGGCCACGCCTTTCCCGTGATCGCGCTCGCGTGCGCGCTGCGCGACCGCGGTCACGAGGTGACCATGGGCAGCGGCGACCGGTGGGAGTCGCGCATCCTCCGCGAGGGGCTCGGCTACCTGCCCATCCCGATGCTGCCCGAGGGGGGCGACGGCGCGGACTTCGGCTTCCGCATGTGGGGGCTCGGGCGGGAGATGGCGCCGCCACTCGCCGAGTCCCTGCGCGAGCTCAAGCCGGAGCTGGTCGCGACGGACACGTTGACGATCCCCGGCGCGTTCGCCGCGGGGCTCCTCGGCGTCCCGTGGGTCGAGGTCGTGCCGCACGTCCTCCAGCTGCCGTCGCGCGCGCTGCCGCCGATCGGCGCCGGTCTGGTCCCCGGGCGTACGCCGGTCGGCAAGACGCGCGATGCGATCCTGCGCTGGTTCACGGCGCGGTCCTTGGCGGTCGCCGACCGCGAGCGGATCGAGGCGCGCCGGGCGATCGGATTGCCGGACGAGGGACCACCGGTCCTGCGGCTGATCGGCACGTTGCCCGCGATGGAGTGGCCGCGCCCGGACTGGCCGGCCGAGGCGCACCTCGTCGGCCCGCTGGAGTGGGAGCCGCAGACCGACGAGCTCGCGCTCCCACCAGGCGACCGGCCGCTGGTCTTCGTCGCCGACTCGACGGCGTGGGGGCGCGAGCAGTCGCTGCTCGACGCGTCGATCGAGGGGCTGGCCGGCGAGGTGCGGATCGTCGCCACGCGCCTGGGGGAGTACGACACATCGCGACTTCCGGGAGGAGTCAGCGTCGGCCCGGGCCGGCAGACCGACCTGCTGCCGCACGCCGACGTCGTGGTGTGCCCGGGCGGCGGCGGCCTGCTCGGCAAGGCGCTGGTGCGGGGGAAGCCGCTGGTCGTCGTACCGGGGCCCGGGGACCAGCGGGAGAACGGCGTGCGTGCCGCGGCCACGGGCGCGGCGATCGTCCTGCGCTCCTCAGCCGGGCCGCGCGAGATCGCGACTGCGGTCCGGCGCATCCTCGGTGACGCGCGCTTCACGGCGGCGGCCCGGCGCGCCGCCGCGACCGCGGACGGCCTCGGTGCGGACTATGCCGCCGGGCTGGTGGAGACGGTCCTGCCCTAGGCGCCGAGCACGCCGTAGATCGACTGCAGCTCCGTGAACGACTCGAATGCCTCCGGGCCGTACTCGCGTCCGAGGCCGCTCGACTTGAAGCCGCCGAAGGGCGCGTCGAAGCCCGGGACGTAGCTGTTGATGCCGAACGTCCCGGTCCGGATGCGCCGGCCGATGGCGAGCCCCGCGGCGTCGTCCTCTGTCCAGACCGAGCCGCCGAGCCCGAACTCGGAGTCGTTCGCGATCGCGATCGCCTCCTCGGTGTCGGTGTACGGGATCACCGTGACCACGGGTCCGAAGATCTCCTCGCGCGCGATCCGCATGTCGTTGCTGACGTCGCTGAACAGCGTCGGCCGCACGTAGTAGCCGGACTCCAGCCCGTCGACCGGACCGGGACCCCCGGCGGCGACGGTGGCACCCTCGCTGACGCCGAGCTCGAGGTAGGTGCGGACCCGGTCGCGATGGCGGGCGGAGACGAGTGGTCCGATGTAGGTCTCCGGATCCTCCGGTGCGCCGACCGGCAGCGATGTGGTCAGCGCAGCCAGCGCGTCCACGACCTCGGCGTAGCGCTCACGCGGTGCCAGGACGCGCGTCTGCGCGACGCACGCCTCGCCGTTGTTCAGGAAGGACGCGAACTTCAGTCCGTCGACGGTGCGTGGCAGGGAAGCGTCGGGACAGATGATCGCCGCGGACTTGCCGCCGAGCTCGAGGCTGCAGCGTGCGAGCCGCTTGCCGCACTCGGTGGCGATCCACTTGCCGACGGCCGAGCTGCCCGTGAAGGCCACCTTGTCGACGTCCGGGTGGGTGACCAGCCGCTGACCCGCCTCGGTCCCCCCGGGGACGATGCTGACGACGCCGGCCGGGAGGTCGGTCGCGGCGAGCAGCTCGGCGAGCAGCATCGCGTCGAGCGGAGTCTCCGGCGCCGGCTTGACCACCACGCTGCAGCCCGCGACGAGCGCGGGGAACACCTTGGCGAGGATCGTCACCTGCGGGACGTTCCAGGGCGTGATGACGCCGACGACGCCGACCGGTGCGCGGCGCACCACCGACGTACCTCTGCGCTGCTCCCACTGCAGCTCCGCCGCGAACTGCAGCAGCTGCACCATGAGGAACCAGGGCCCGCGCGCCTGCCCCAGGTTGGAGAACCAGTAGGGCGAACCCATCTCGGCGGTGATGAGACCGGACATCTCGTCCATGCCCTCGCCGTACGCCGCGACGAAGGGTTCGAGGACGGCGCACCGTTCACTCACCGACATCCGCTGCCACGGACCGTCGTCGAAGGCCGCGCGGGCGGCGGCGACGGCCCGGTCCACGTCCGCGGCGCTGCCCAGCGGGGCGCGGCCGACGGGCGAACCGTCATGGGGAGAGGTGACGTCGAGGACGGACGCGGACTGCGGCGCCACCCACGTGCCGTCGATGAACAGCTGGTCCCAGACCCGCATCGTCGAGCTCCGATCCGTCGGCGACGTCACAGTAGGTGTTCGCGGCGTCGTTGGCGAAGCACACCGGCATGCGGCTGCTTCGACTGGTCACCCTCTGCGCCCTGGGCGCCTCCGCGCTCGCGGTCGTCCCTGCGACCGCGGCGCCCATGACGCTGTCCGACATCACGATCGTCGCGAGCGACGGAGTGAACCTGGTCGGCGACGTGCACCTGCCGGAGGCCGCGGGCCGCTTCCCGGCGATCGTCGACATGGAGCCCTACGGGCGCTCGTCCGCGACCACCTTCGTCGCCGACGGCTACGCGCACGTCAATACCGACGTACGCGGCTCGGGTAAGAGCGGCGGGGCGTTGTGCCTGCTCTGCCTGCGCGAGCAGCAGGACGTCTACGACGTCGTGGAGTGGGTCGCGAAGCAGCCGTGGAGCAACAGCAAGGTGGTCCTCTACGGCTACTCGTACTCCGCCATCACGGCGCTGCTCGGCGCGACGCTGCAGCCTCCGCACCTCACCACCGTCGTCGTCGGGCACCCGCCGACCGACCCGTACCGCGACGTGCTCTGGCACAACGGGCTCTACGACCACGGCTTCGTCACGCAGTGGATGGCCGGCCAGACCGGCGCGCAGATGCTCGGCCTCGGGCCGCAGCCGCAGTTCCTCGACCGCAAGGACCAGCAGTTCGCGGTGGAGACCCGGCTCATCGACCTCGACGGCCCGGTCTACCAGGAGCGCTCAGTGCTCCACAAGGCCAAGAAGATCCGCGTGCCGGTGTACATCTTCACCGGCTGGAACGACATGTACGCGCGTGGCGACCTGCGGCTGATCGACGCGCTGCAGGTGCCGGCGCAGCTCTGGATCGACCCGTCCACCCACCACGGCACGGGCAACGCGGGCGAGCTCGGCGCGCCGTACGGCGGCGGCCCGACCGACCTCACGCCGTCGCTGTCGGCGGAGGCCCCGCCGGGGCAGATCCTCAAGTGGCTCGACTTCCACGTGAAGGGCAAGCGCAACGGCGTCGACAAGCAGCCGCGGGTGACCTTCTTCGACATGGGCGACCGGACGTGGAGCACCGCGAGGTCCTGGCGTGCCGCCGCGCCGCGGCTGACCCGTCTGCGGCTCTCCGGCGCCAAGAGCGGCAGCGCGCAGTCGCTCAACGACGGCACGCTGACCGCGGGCCCGGTGACCGGCCGCGACGCGTACCAGGACTCGTACGTCTACGACCCGACCGCGGGCCTGTCGGTGCCGATGGGCAAGGAGGGGCCGGACGGCTTCGCGCCGTACGCCCACACCGACCAGCGACTCGACGACGCCAAGGGACTGACCTACACGACCGAGCCAATGACCAAGCCCTTGCGGCTGGCCGGGCCGTCGGAGCTGCGGTTCTACGCGATCACCGAGGCGCTGGACATGGCCTGGGTCGCGCGGCTGTCCGACGTCGCCCCGGACGGCACGCAGAGCCTGATCACGCAGGGCTGGCTGCGCGGGTCGTTCCGCCACGTCGACCCGGCGCGCTCGCGTCCCGGTGCGCCGTACCTGACCAACGACCGGAAGCTGCCGGTGACGATCGGCGAGACGACCGAGTACCGGATGGACCTCTGGGATGCGGCGTACACCGTCGCGCCGGGGCACCGGCTGCGCCTGTGGTTCGCCTCCGCCGACTCACCGACCCACGAGCCGGTCGTGGCCGCCGGCCGCAACCTGCTCTTCCACGACTCCCGCTACCCCAGCCACCTCATCCTCGGCACCCGCTGAACCGTTGAGGTGGGGTTTTGATCCACCGCGGGTAACACCCCCCCCAAACGGGGGGGGACTTGGTGTGGTCGCCGGGGGTGCATTGTATC
>CAZYXZ010000008.1:22066-45429 GCA_964651395.1 uncultured Frankiaceae bacterium | reverse complement strand
AGCCAACGGCTGAAACTCCCACCTCAACGGGTTGGTCAGTGCTTGTCGTCGCCGGGGTAGACGTCTTCCTCTGACTCGTGCCAGACGGGGTGGTCGCCGCTGGTCTCGACGTTGAAGCCGTACTCGTAGACCAGGGCGCCGCCGTACGTCGCACCGGTCGAGACCACGAGCGCGGCCAGCACGGAGAGCGCGACGATGCAGCCCGGTGCCCAGCCGTGGTCGTCGTACTTGTTGTAGCGCAGCGCGATGTCCACCAGGACGATCACCGACGTCGCGATCATGAGGATCGCGTGCGAGTTGATCGTGCGCCTGGCCTGCGTGCCCACCTTGGACGAGCGGTGCCAGTCGGCCCAGCCGGTGAGGGCGGTCGGCAGCGAGACGAGCGCGCCGGCGAGGAAGCACCAGCCGCCCGCGACGTAGAGCTGGTGCGACACCTCGGGACGGTCGGAGTGCAGCAGCAGCGACAGCACGTCGAAGACGGCGCCGAGGAGGTACGCCGTGATCGGCACGTCGGTGAGCGGCGGGTGGAACGGCTTGCCGGCCCAGCCGCGCAGGCCCTTCCACTTGCGGCCCTTGATGGACAGGGACGGGCCGAAGGAGAACTTCCTCGCCATGCGGACTCCCTAGTTAGTCCTCGTCGTCCAGCCGGGCCAGCCAGGTGGCCAGCCGGTCCACCGTGCCCTCGACCTCCGGGTTGAGATCGACGTAGTCGCGCAACCGCTCGGCGACCCAGGTGAGCGTTACGGTCTCCGCACCGCGGCGCTCGGCCAGCTCCTCGATCCCCTTGTCGGTGAAGTACATCTACTTCGCGAACGCTGCTTCGACGAGCGCGGTCTGCTCGTGCTCGTGCACCTTGGCACTGCCGGTGGCGGGGGAGGCGCTCTCCTGCCGCGACACGCGGCGCAGCGTCCGGCCGCCGAGCAGCGCGGGCAGGTGCAGCGCGAGGAACGGCCATGCGCCCATGTTCGCCGGCTCCTCCTGCACCCAGACCACGTCCTGGACGCCCTCGTACGGCGCGAGCGCCTCGGTCAGTGCGGCCTCGTCGAGCGGGTAGATCTGCTCGAGGCGCACCAGCGCGACGTCGTCGATCTCCTGGGCCGACCGGTGGGCAGCCAGGTCGTAGTGCACCTTGCCGCCGGAGAGGACGACGCGACGGGCCGACTTGGGCGCGGCGGTGTCGCCGATGACCGGCCGGAAGGCGCCGCTGGTGAAGTCGGTGGCCGCGGACGTGGCCGCCTTCAGTCGCAGCATCGACTTCGGCGTGAAGACGACGAGCGGTCGCTTCAGCCCGCTCTTGGCCTGCTTGCGCAGCAGGTGGAAGTAGTTCGCGGAGGTCGTCGGCATCGCGACCTGCATGTTGTTCTCGGCGCACAGCTGCAGGTAGCGCTCGACCCGGCCGGAGGAGTGGTCCGGGCCCTGGCCCTCGTAGCCGTGGGGGAGCAGCAGCACGACGCCGCTGCGCTGTGACCACTTGGCCTCGGCCGCGGAGATGAACTCGTCGAGGATCGACTGCGCGCCGTTCGCGAAGTCACCGAACTGCGCCTCCCAGAGCACCAGTGCCTCGGGGCGGGCGACGGCGTAGCCGTACTCGAAGCCCATGGCGGCGTACTCGGAGAGCAGCGAGTCGTAGACGTAGAACGGTGCCTGGTCGTCGGCGAGGTGCTGGAGCGGGAGGTACTCCTCGCCGGTCTTGCGGTCGACCAGTACGGCGTGGCGCTGGCCGAAGGTGCCGCGGCGGGAGTCCTGACCGGCCAGTCGCACCGGCACGCCCTCGAGCAGCAGCGACCCGAACGCGAAGGTCTCGCCGAGCGCCCAGTCGACAGCGCCCTCGTCGAGCATCGCGGCCCGCCGCTGGATCTGCGGCAGCAGCCGCGGGTGCATCGTGAAGCCGGCCGGTGGGTTGAGCTGGACGTCGACGATGTGCTTGAGGACGTCGTCCGCGACGAACGTGTCCTGCGACGTCTCGGGGACGGCGTCCACCATCGGCGGCTCGACCGACGGCTTGCTCTCGCTGTCGCGGGTCTGCACGAAGACCGCTTCCAGCTGCGCCTGGTAGTCGCGCAGCGCGGCCTCGGCGTCCTCGATGGTGATGTCGCCCCGGCCGATCAGCGCCTCGGTGTAGCGCTTGCGCACCGAGCGCTGCGCATCGATGAGGTCGTACATCAGCG
Organism: uncultured Frankiaceae bacterium; assembly: GCA_964651395.1. Classification (GTDB taxonomy): domain Bacteria; phylum Actinomycetota; class Actinomycetes; order BP-191; family BP-191; genus CAZYXZ01. Next base: position 43,261 of record CAZYXZ010000008.1, on the reverse strand, counting down.
GCTGGGTGAAGCTCGGCTCGTCGACCTCGCTGTGCCCGCGGCGGCGGTAGCAGACCATGTCGATGACGACGTCCTTGTTGAACTCCTGGCGGAACTCGAAGGCCAGCCGGGCCACGCGGACGCACGCCTCGGGGTCGTCGCCGTTCACATGGAAGATCGGTGCCTGCACCATCCGCGCGACGTCCGTGCAGTAGATGGAGGACCGCGCGGCCGCCGGCGAGGTCGTGAAGCCGACCTGGTTGTTCACGACCACGTGCACGGTGCCGCCGGTGCGGTAGCCGGAGAGTTGGGAGAGGTTGAGCGTCTCGGCGACCACGCCCTGGCCGGCGAACGCCGCGTCGCCGTGCAGCAGCAGCGGCAGTACGTCGAAGCCCTCCTCGCCGCGGTCCAGCCGGTCCTGCTTCGCGCGGACGATCCCTTCGAGCACCGGGTCGATCGCCTCGAGGTGGCTCGGGTTGGACGCGAGGGAGACGGCGACCTTGGCGCCCTGGTCGCTCTCGTAGCTGCCCTCCGCACCGAGGTGATACTTCACGTCGCCGGAGCCGTGGGCGGTGCCCGGGTCGAGGTCGCCGTCGAACTCGCGGAAGATCTGGCCGTAGCCCTTGCCGACGATGTTGGCCAGCACGTTGAGCCGGCCGCGGTGCGGCATGCCGATGGCCACCTCGTCGAGGCCCGCCTCGGCCGCGGCGTCGAGGACCGCGTCGAGCAGCGGGATGACCGTCTCGCCGCCCTCGAGGCTGAACCGCTTGTGCCCGACGTACTTCGTCTGCAGGAAGTTCTCGAACGCCTCGGCGGCGTTGAGCTTGGCCAGGATCCGCTTCTGCTCCTCGGGCGTGGGCTTGTCGTGCGGGCGCTCGACGCGCTGCTGGATCCACGCGCGCTGCTCTGGGTCCTGGATGTGCATGTACTCGACGCCGACGCTGCGGCAGTACGAGTCGCGCAGCACGCCGAGGATCTCGCGCAGCTTCATCACCGGCTGCCCGGCGAACCCGCCGGTGGCGAAGGAGCGGTCGAGGTCCCACAGCGTCAGGCCGTGGTTGAGGATGTCGAGGTCGGCGTGGCTGCGCTGCCGGTAGTTGAGCGGGTCGGTGTCGGCCATGAGGTGACCGCGGACGCGGTAGGCGTGGATCAGCTCGATCACGCGCGCCGGCTTGGCCACCTCGCCCTCATGAGTCGTGGCGATGTCGGTCGTCCAGCGCACCGGCTCGTAGGGGATGCGCAGGCTACGGAAGATGGCGTCGTAGAAGCCGTCCTCGCCGAGCAGCGCGTGGTGCACCTGGCGCAGGAAGTCGCCGGACTGCGCGCCCTGGATGATCCGGTGGTCGTAGGTGCTGGTCAGCGTGATGACCTTGCTCACCGCGAGCTGCGCGAGCGTCTCCGGGGACGAGCCCTGGTACTCGGCGGGGTACTCCATCGCGCCGACGCCGATGATCGCGCCCTGCCCGGTCATCAGCCGGGGGACGGAATGGACCGTCCCGATGGTGCCGGGGTTGGTCAGGCTGATCGTGGTGCCGGCGAAGTCGTCGGCGGTCAGCTTGTTCCCGCGGGCGCGCCGCACGATGTCCTCGTACGCCGCCCAGAACGACGTGAAGTCCATCGCCTCGGCGTTCTTCACGCTCGGCACGACCAGGGTGCGGCTGCCGTCGTCCTTCTGCAGGTCGATGGCCAGGCCGAGGTTGATGTGCTCCGGCGTGACGATGCCGGGCTTGCCGCCGGTCTCGGCGTAGCCGCGGTTCATCTCCGGCATCGCCTTGACCGCCTGCACGACCGCGTAGCCGATCAGGTGCGTGAAGCTGACCTTGCCGCCGCGGCCGCGGGCCAGGTGCCGGTTGATGACGGTCCGGTTGTCCTCGAGCAGCTTCGCCGGCACGGCGCGCACCGACGTCGCGGTCGGCACCGCGAGGCTGGCCTCCATGTTGGCCACGACCCGCGCGGCGGCACCCTTCAGCGGAGTCGCCCCACTCGCGGCCTCGGCAGGCGCCTCAGCCGCCGGCTTCGCCGGGGCGTCGACGGGGGGAGCGTCCGTCGGCTGGTAGTCCGTGAAGAAGTCGTGCCAGGACGGGTCGACGCTGCTGGGGTCCTTCAGGTACTGCTGGTAGATCTCGTCGACCAACCACACGTTGGTCCCGAAGCTGGCCAGGCGGTCCGACTGCGACGACATGGCACCAGATTACCGGGCACCGCTGCCTACAGGCCGAGGGCCTTCGTGATGACGAACTTCTGCACCTCGCTGGCGCCCTCGACGACGCGCAGCATGCGCAGGTGGCGCAGCGTCGCCTCGATCGGGCCCTCCTTGAGCAGCCCCATCCCGCCGAAGACCTGCAGGCAGCGGTCGGCCACCTGGTAGGCCTTCTCCGTGTTGTAGAGCTTCACGATCGACGCATCGAGCATCGGCTGCTGGCCCTCGTCGACGCACCAGGCCAGGTGGTAGGTCAGCCAGCGCATCGCCTCGATGTCGGCCTTGGAGTCGGCCAGCGGGAACGAGACGCCCTGGAACTTCCCGAGCGGCTTGCCGAACGCCGTCCGCGTGTTGGCATGCGCGACCGCCTGGTCCAGGCACAGCTCGGCCAGCCCGAGGCACTGGGCGCCGATGAAGGCGCGCCCGGCGTTGAGGAAGCGCATGCCGGCGAAGAAGCCGAGCCCGACCTCACCGACCACGTGGTCGGCAGGGACGCGCGCGCCGTCGAAGATCAGCTCGAACGGGTGCGTGTCGGCGATCGTGTACTGCTTCTTCCCGACGGTGTACTGGCTCTTCGGGACGACGAAGGCGGTGATCCCCCCGGCCGCGCGCTTCTCCGGGTCGGTCACCGCGAAGACGACCGCGAAGTCGGCGCGGTCGCCGTTGGTGATGTAGTGCTTCATGCCGGTGATGACCCACTCGTCGCCGTCCTTGACGGCCCGCGTCTTGATGGACTGCGCGTCGCTGCCCGCTTCCGGCTCGGTGAGCGCGAAGCACATCGACTGCTCCCCGGTCATGAGCGGCGCGACGTACGTCGGCCACAGCTCCTTGGGCAGCTCGAGCAGCAGCGGCGACGGCGCCTCGGGGTTCGGCGGCCCGACCGCGAACAGCGCCATCCGCAGCCCGGACCGCGCGGCGTCCTCGACCAGCAGCGTCATGCCGAGCGTCGACAACCCCCAGCCGCCGACCTCCTCCGGCAGGTGCGCGGCGTAGAAGCCCTCGGCGCACGAGCGCTTCTTGATGTCGAGCGCCGCGGCGAGCATCTCGGCGTCCATGCCGCCCCCCGACCACATGCGCTCACGGAACCGCTCGTCCACGGGGCGGACCTCGCGGTCGAGGAAGGCCGCGAACGACTCGCGCAGGGCGGTGAGCTCGTCAGGGATCCGGAAGTCCATGCGCGCAGGCTACCGGCGAACTACCAGCCGATCTCCGTGAGGAACTCGTGCACGAGGCTCACCGTGCTGTGCGGGTTGTCGCCGGCGGCGAGGTGGCCGGCCTTCTCGACGATCTCCAGTCGCGACCGCGGGATCAGCGCGGCGATCTCCTCCGCCCCGTCGTTCGACAGCACGTCGCTCGACGCGCCCCTGAGGACGAGCACCGGGACGCCGATCCCACGCGCGTCGTCGTCCAGGCCCTCGAGCAGGTCCCGCCAGCTCTCGCTCGGCGCCGCATCGGCCGACCCGTGTCGTCCGAGGCTGTGCTTCCAGACCCAGCGACCGTCGTCGCGCTGGCGCAGGTTGCGGGTCAGCCGCGCGGTGCCGGCCGGGGGGCGGTTCGGCAGGTACGCCGAGATGGCGACTGCCGCCTCGTCCAGCGACGCGAAGGACTCGTGCGCGTTCATGAACTCGATGATCCGCGCGACGCCGGCCTCTTCCAGCCGGTGTCCGACGTCGATGAGCACGATGCCGGCCACCAGCTCCGGATGCGCGGCAGCCAGCGTGATCGCGGTGATCCCGCCGAGCGACGCCCCGACGACGACGACCCTGGAGAGGCCGAAGTCGGCCAGCAACGGCGGCACCGTCGCGGCGAGCGCCTGCCGGGAGAACCGGGCCTCCGGGAACGGGTCGGACTCGCCGTGGTTCGGGAAGTCGGGTGCCAGCACGTGGTGCGAGCCGCGCAAGGCGGCGCCGAGGTCTTCGAACATGTACGCCGTCTGGCCGCCCCCGTGCAGGGCCAGCACGCCGGGCGCGCCGCCGTGGCCCCACTCCAGGTAGTGCACCTGCCGGTCCTCGACCACGGTGAAGCCGCTGCGGCCGCCCGGCGGGACGTCGTGCCGGGTGGGGGTGCTCAAGGTCGTCATGGCGGGTCTAGGATGACACGAACGTCAGGGAACGCGGAGGGGTCGCCCCATGCAGTCAGCCACGCCCGATACCGGCGAGGACCTCTACGAGTTCGACCCCGACGAGCAGTTCGCGAATGCCGCGGGCGACGTCCGGGACCCTTACCCCGACTTCGCGGTGCAGCGTCGCGAGCAGCCGATCATGCGCGTCGACATGCGGGAACTCATGGGTCTTCCGGCCGAGGCGCCCGATCCGGACGTCCCTCCGATGTACACCGTCTTCTCCCACGAGCTCGTGCAAGAGGTGCTGCACGACGGCGAGAGGTTCACCTCGACCGGCTACGCCGAGGTGATGGGCCAGATCATGGGCCACACGATCCTCGAGATGGACGCACCCGAGCACATCCGCCACCGCAACCTGGTCGCGCGTGCGTTCCGCACCAAGATGCTCGAGCGCTGGTCGGACCAGCTCATCGGCAAGACCGTCGACGAGCTCATCGACCGGTTCGCCGACAAGGGCAAGGCGGACCTGGTGCGCGGGCTCACCTTCCCCTTCCCGGTGAAGGTGATCAGCCGCATCCTCGGTCTCCCAGACGCGGACTGGCCGAAGTTCCAGCGGTGGAGTCTCGAGCTGATCAGCGTCGGCGTCGACTTCGACCGCGGGATGCGCGCCTCGCGGGCGCTCTCCGAGTACTTCCAGACGATCATCGACCGCCGCCGCATGGACCCGCAGGACGACCTGATCAGCGAGCTCTGCTCGGCCGAGGTCGACGGGCACGTACTGACCGACGAGGAGATCTTCTCCTTCCTCAAGCTGCTGCTCCCGGCCGGTGCGGAGACGACGTACCGCTCCTCGGGCAACCTGCTGTTCGGGCTGCTCACGCACACCGACCAGATGGACGCGCTCATCAAGGACCGGTCGCTGCTGCCACAGGCGATCGAGGAGGCGCTGCGCTGGGAGCCGCCGCTGCTGTTCATCATGCGGTCGACGTCCTACGAGACCGAGCTCGGCGGGATGCTGCTGCCGAAGGGCGCCGGTATCGGCGTCTCGCTCGGCGCGGCGAACCGTGACGAGAACCGCTACGCCAACCCGGACGAGTTCGACATCTTCCGCGAGCCGCAGCTGCACATGTCCTTCGGCTTCGGCCCGCACATGTGCCTGGGCATGCACCTCGCGCGGCTCGAGACGAAGATCGCCATCAACGCCGTACTCGACCGGCTGCCGAACCTGCGCCTCGACCCGGACGGCGACGACCCGCACATCCACGGCCTGACCTTCCGGTCTCCCACGTCGTTGCCTGTCCTTTTCGGATGAATCGGCCGCGGGGGCAGCAATGACAGACGACGTCACCGAGCGGATCCCCATGCCGGGTGGTGGGGACGTCCGGGACCCGTACCCGCACCTCAACGCCTCGCGCGCGCAGTGCCCCGTGCAGCACGTCCCTGGCATGGTCTCGACCAACGGCCAGTCCTATCTCGTCCTCGACCACGACCTCGTCACCGGCGTGCTGCGGGACGACACCGCGTTCTCGTCGCGGCTGATCGCGGAGGTCATGGGCCCGGTCATGGGCCGCACGATCCTGGAGATGGACGGCTCCGAGCACATGCAGCACCGCAGCCTCGTGGCGCAGGCGTTCCGGCCCGCGCTCCTGCAGCGATGGGCCGACGAGCTGATCCGGCCGCTCGCCGACGAGCTGATCGACGGGTTCGCGTCGCGGGGCAGTGCGGAGCTGATCTCCGAGTTCGCCTACGACTACCCCGTGCGCGTGATCGCGCGGATCCTCGGCCTCCCGGACGAGGACTACCACACGTTCCACCGGTGGGCGATGGCGATCATCGCGTTCCACGTCGACTACGACCGCGGCCTCGCGGCGTCGGCTGAGCTACGGGAGTACCTCAAGCCGCTGCTCGACGACCGCCGCGACAACCCGACCGGCGACCTGCTCAGCGAGCTGGTGCGCGCGGAGGTGGACGGCCGCGAGCTCACGGACGAGGAGATCCTGCCGTTCCTGTTGCTGCTCATGCCGGCCGGTGCGGAGACGACGTTCCGCGCGACCGGCAACATGCTCTACGCGCTGCTCTCGCACCCGGACCAGCTCGCCGACGTACGGGCCGACCGCTCGCTCGTCCAGCAGGCGGTGGAGGAGTCGCTGCGCTGGGAGCCGCCGCTGCTCATCATCGTGCGCTCGCCCGAGCAGCCGTCCGACCTGGCCGGTACGACGGTCGACGTCGGGGACACGGTGACCTTGTGCATCGGCGCCGCCAACCGGGACCCGGCGTTCGTCGACAACCCGGACGTCTTCGACATCCACCGTCCGCTGAAGCAGAACCACAGCTTCGGGACAGGCCCGCACATGTGCCTGGGCATGCACCTCGCGCGGCTGGAGATGCGCATCGCGCTCGAGGCGCTGCTCGACCGGTTCCCCGACCTGCGAATCGACCCTGACGGCGACGACGTGCACATCCACGGCGCGGTCTTCCGGTCTCCGGCCGCCCTCCCGGTGGTGTTCACCCCGGCCTAGCGGCCGAGGTCGGCCAGCACCTTCTTCGCGGCGTTGTGCCCGGCTGCGCCGATCACCGAACCCGCGGGGTGACAGCCGGCGCTCGCCGCGTAGAGGCCGTCGACGCCGACGGCGTAGGGGATCCGGTCGGCGAAGCCGACCGTGTTGTCGACGTGGTGGATGTGCCCACCCGTGATGCCGAAGTGCGCCTCGATCTTCGGCGGGGTCAGCGCCATGTAGTCGACGACGAGGTCGGAGGTCCCGGGCGCGAAGCGGTCGCACACGCCGAGCAGCCGCTCGACGTACGCCGACTCCTCGGCCTCCCAGCTCGACCCCTCCAGCGCGTACGGCACCCACTGCACGAAGAGCGCGCTCGAGTGATGGCCGGCCGCGTCGCGCAACGACGGGTCGGCCGTCGTGTGCAGGTACCACTCGATCGTCGGTACGTCGGCCAGCCGGCCGGAGGCGGCGTCGGCCCACGAACGCTCGATTGCGCCCAACACGTCGTCGTCCTGCGGAAGCAGGTGCATGGTGGCGCTGTGCTGCCCGCGGTCCTCGGGCAGGCACGTGAACCGCGGCAGCCCGGACAGCGCGAGGTTCACCTTCATCGTCGTACCGGTGCGCTCGACGGCGTCGAGACGTTGCGCGAACGCAGCGGGGAGCGCGTCGCCGGCGAGCGCGCGCAGCCGGAACGGGTCGCAACCCGCCACCACGGTCGAGGTGCGGATCACGCTGCCGTCCGCGAGCGTGACGCCCTGGACCGCACCGCCGGAGACATCGATGGACATCACGCCCACGCCGGTGCGGATGGCCGCGCCGGCGCGGTGGGCGAGCAACGCGAGTCGGCGGGTCACCTCGCCCATGCCGCCGGCGACGATCATCCAGGTGCCGTCGGCGCCGGGCAGGCGGCACATGTTGTGCACGAGGAAGTTCATCCCGGACCCCGGCGTGGCGATGCCGGCGGAGAGCCCGCTGACGCCGTCGGTGACGGCGTACATCGCCACCAGCAGGTCGCTCTCGAAGCCGAACTTGCGGAGGTAGTCCAGCGCGGAGCCGCGGCAGAGGTCGACGAACGCCGTGCGCAGGGCCGGCCGGACGTGGCGCTCGGCGGTCTCCTCGATGCCGACCGGCTCGGTCAGCCAGGTCGGCGCGACGTCCTCCCGCAGCTGGTCCAGCTCGGTCTGCAACCGCGTGTGCGCCGACCAGTCGGCGGTGGAGAAGAAGGCCTCCATCTGCCGTCGCGTCTCGGCGGCGTCGGAACCGAAGAGCAGGTACCGGTCGCCGGTCGTCGGCAGGAAGTAGTGCGGGTCGCGGCGGACCAGGGGCAGTTCGAGACCGAGCTCGGCCATGAGCTCCGGCGGCATCAGCCCGAGCAGGTACGCGCCGGTCGAGGCGCGCAGCTCGGGCGCTCTGGGGAACGGCTGCTCGGTCCGCGCGGCGCCACCCACGACGTCGGCCTGCTCGACGACCGTGACCGACAGCCCGCCGCGGGCCAGCAGCACGGCGGCGACGAGCGCGTTGTGCCCCGCCCCGATGACGACGACGTCGGACCTCGAGGCGGTCACCGGCACGTCCGCTACCGCGCTCACCGGTTCTCTCGCCTCCACACCAGACGCAGGCCCGACCAGACGTCGGTCACCGCGCACACCTTGTTGTCGACGAGACCGAGCGGGAGCGCGACCTCCCGGAGAGTGTCCTCGGTGATGTCGGTCGGGACCTTCGACGCCTTCTTCGGCCATGCGTACCAGAGACCGCCGGCCGGCCGGACCAGCTCGCCGAGCTTGCCGATGCCGCGCTCGATCTCGGCGCGCTTCGTGACGAAGGCCAGGACCACGTCGCAGTGCCCGCTCGCCCGCGACACGACGGTGACGTCGTCCGGGAGCGGCCCGAGGACGTCGTCGAACCCGGCCGGTGCGCCCAGCAGGGCTACCCGCGCACCGGCCTTGATGCCCAGCTTCTGCGGTAGCGGTGTACCCGAGTAGCCGGCGCTAGACAGTGCGGCCCAGGAACGCGGCGACCTTGTCGGCGCTGCTCAGCGCGTCGGAGTCGGAGGCCTGCGGACCGAACGGCGCCGCCTTGTCCGGGCCGCGGAACTGGTCCGGGATGGACGCCTGCGCCAGGGCCAGCACCTGCTCCGCGAGCTCCGGGTCGATGTCGGTGTCCTGACCGGTGGCCTTGGCGAGGTCCCACCCGTGCGTGAAGGTGTCGATGAGGGCCAGCCCGAGGAACGCGATCCCCGGAAACTCGCCGAACGGCAGCTTCACGGGCTTCTCGAGGGCGCCCGGCGCGCGGAACGCGGCCAGCGCCTTCGCCGACCCGTCGGTGTACGACGCCACCGCGTCCGCGGTGTAGTCGGTGTCCGGGAGCTCCGGGGCGTTGCCGGTCTCCGTCGTGATGGCGAACCAGTGCGCGCCTGCGACGACGTGGTTCACGACGTCGCGCACGGCCCAGGACGCGCAGGGCGTCGGCGCGTCGAGCTGGTCCGCCGAGACGTTGGCCAGGATCTTCGCGGTGTTCGCCTGTGCCCGCTCCAGCAGGTCGGGATTCATGACCGCCCCCTCTCCGCGCCGACCGACACCCGGCAGGCACGACGGGAGGCTAATCCCGGTCCGGATCCCCGCGCCAGACGTCGCTAGGGTCGCCAGGTGACCAGCCGAGTGTGGGAGCTCGTCGACCGGCACCCTTGGCTCCTCGCGCTGCTGCTGGCCGGTCTCGGCTGGCTGCTCGTGCCCGACCGGTCGCTGATCCCGGCGGACTTCCCGACCTTCGCGAACGCCGGCTCGGAGCTGCTGCACGGACGCCTCAGCCAGGTGTTCGCCGACGCCGCCGTCCAGGCCGGACCGCTGGCCGTGCTCGGGATGGGGCTGCTGGACCTCGTCACGTCCTCGGCTCCGATGCTGGTCCTGGCCCTCTGCTGGGTGCACGCCGTCTGCCTGGTGCAGGCGGTCCGGGTCGCGATCGGTTCGCCCGGTGCCCGCCGTGGCGTGCTCACCGGCTTCGCCGGCGCGTTCGGCGTCCTCTTCGGCACGCTGGTCGCGACCGACGCGCACCCCACGCATGCGGTCATCCCGCTGCTCTGGTTCCTGGCCGCGCGCGCCGCACGGCGAGATCGGATCGTCCTCTCCGGCGTCCTCCTCGGGCTGGCCGTGGGCCTGGACACCTGGGGGCTGCTCGGCGCCGGGGTGCTCGTCGCGGTGCCGTCCTGGCGCTCGGCCGCGCGGGCTGCTGCGTTCGCCTTCGGCGTCGCCTCGCTGCTCTGGCTTCCGTTCGCCCTGGCCGGCCCGATCGAGTCGTTCTCCTACGAGTGGCTGCCGTCCGTGGGCTCGCTGCCGCGCCGGCTGCTCGGCCCCGAGCCGGTGCCGTGGGCCTACCGGATGGCACAGGGGCTGCTGGCCGGGGGCGCGGGGCTGCTGGTGGCGTGGCGGCTGCGTGGGACCGACCAGCTGGCCTGGGTGCTGCCCGCCGTCGTGGTCACCGTGCGGGTCATGCTCGACCCGCTGAGCTTCGACTACTACACGACGCCGATCACGATGATGCTCATCGCGGGCATCGCGGCCCTCGTCGCGCAGGGTGCGTCGCGGATAGCGATCGTTCTCGCGGCGCTGGCGCTGCTGCTGCCGCCGGTGACCGAGCAGCTCGGGGGTCCGGTGTGGGGGTACGCGCCGGCGCTCGCGTGCCTGGTCGGGCTCGTCGCCCTACTGCCAGCGCGCGAGCTCGCGGCGGGCGACTGAGCGCAGGTGCACCTCGTCCGGCCCGTCGGCCAGTCGCAGCGTGCGCAGGCCGGCGTACATCTGGGCCAGAGGGAAGTCGTCGGAGACGCCGCCGCCGCCGTGTGCCTGGATGGCGCGGTCGACGACCTTGAGGGCGATCCGCGGGCTGACCACCTTGATGGCGGCGATCTCGGTGGCGGCGCCGCGTGAGCCGACGGTGTCGATCAGCCAGGCCGTCTTCAGCACGAGCAGACGTGCCTGCTCGATCTCGATGCGCGACTCCGCGATCCACTCGCGGATCACGCCCTGCTGGGACAGCGGCCGGCCGAAGGCGACCCGCGACTCGACCCGCTTGCACATGAGCTCGAGGGCGCGTTCGGCCATGCCGATCGCGCGCATGCAGTGGTGGATGCGGCCGGGGCCGAGCCGGGCCTGCGCGATGGCGAAGCCGCCGCCCTCCTCGCCGACCAGGTTCGACTTCGGCACGCGCACGTTGTCGAAGACGATCTCGCAGTGGCTCTCCTGGTCCTGGTAGCCGAAGACCGGCAGCGCACGCAGGATGTTCACGCCGGGCGTGTCCATGGGGACGAGCACCATCGACTGCTGCTGGTAGACCGAGGCGTCCGGGTCGGTCTTGCCCATGAGGATCGCGATCTTGCAGCGCGGGTCGGCCGCCCCGCTGATCCACCACTTGCGGCCGTTGATGACGTAGTCGTCGCCGTCGGCCTTGATGGAGCACGAGATGTTGGTCGCGTCGCTGCTGGCGACGGCCGGCTCGGTCATCGCGAAGCAGGACCGGATCTCGCCGTCGAGCAGCGGCCTTAGCCACCGCTCCTTCTGCTCCGGCGTACCGAAGAGGTGCAGCACCTCCATGTTGCCGGTGTCCGGCGCGGCGCAGTTCATCGCCTGCGGCGCGAGGTGGATCGACCGGCCGCTGGTCTCGGCGAGCGGCGCGTACTCGACGTTGGACAGACCGCCGACGTCGGGCAGGAACAGGTTCCACAGCCCGCGCTTGCGCGCCTCGGTCTTCAGCTCCTCGAGCACCGCGGGCGGCTCGTGCACGTCCGCGGCGGCTTCGCGCTGGGCGTGGTAGACCGCCTCGGCGGGGTAGACGTGCTCGTCCATGAACGCGAGCAGCTTGTCCTGGTACTCCTGGCCCTTGGGCGACGCGGCGAAGTCCATGTCGCGCAGTCTGGCAGGATCGCTGCGTGTCCACATTCCACGGGGAGGCGCTGGCCGAGCCGCTCGTCGACGTCGAGAAGCTCACGGCGTACGCCGGACCGCTGCTCCCGGGCGACGGTCCGCTCGAGGTGGAGCGGCTCGAGGCCGGACACTCGAACCTCACGTTCACCGTGCGGCGTGAGGGTCGCGAGTGGATCATGCGCCGCCCCCCGCGCGGGCCCCTGCTGCCGACGGCGCACGACGTCATCCGCGAGTACCGCGTCATGGATCTGCTCTCCCGCAGCGGCTGCGGCGTGCGCGTGCCGTCCCCGACGCTGGCCTGCGAGGACCTCGAGGTCATGGGCGTGCCGTTCTACCTGATGGAGAAGGTGGACGGCGAGGTGATCCGCGAGGTCCTGCCAGCGTGGGCCGACGACGAGCAGACCCGACACGACCTCGGCATCGAGCTGGTCGACGCCCTGGTCGAGCTGCACAGCGCGCCGGTGGAGCCGTTCGTCGCTGCCGGCATCGGCAAGCCGGACGGCTACCTCGCCCGGCAGCTGCGCCGCTGGCGCGGTCAGCGCGATGGCGCGAAGGTCCGCGAGCTGCCCGACTGCGACGTGCTGAGCGCCTGGCTCGAGGAGAACCTGCCGCCGAGCGGCCCGAGCTCGATCGTGCACGGCGACTACAAGCTCGACAACGTCGCGATGGCACCCGGGCCGCGGCTCACCGCGATCCTCGACTGGGAGATGGCGACGGTCGGCGACCCGCTGGCCGACCTCGGCTACCTCATGTCGTTCTGGCTCGAGCCGGGGGAGACCACGGAGTTCGAGGACGTCGCGGCGGCGCTGTCCGCCCGCCCCGGCTTCGCCACGCGCGACGAGATGATCGCGCGTTACGAGGAGCGCTCCGGGCGCTCTGTGGCGAACCTCGACTTCTACACGACCCTGGCCATCTGGAAGCTCGCGATCCTGCTCGAGGCCTCCTACTCGCGGCACCTCGCGGGCACGACCGACGACCCGTTCTTCGAGACGCTCGACAAGGGTGTGCCGGCCCTGCTGCGCCGCGCTCGGCAGGTGAGTGGTGCCTGAGGTGACGGGGGGCAGCAAATATCGAGCCCTGCTGGTGGACTACGGCGGCGTGCTGACGACGCCGCTGTCCAGCACGCTCGACGGGTTCTGCGACCGGCTCGGCGTGGACCCGGCCGACTTCGGCCACGCCATCAAGCAGCTGCTGTCCGAGAACGACGCGCCTGCCTCGGTCCATCGACTGGAGACGGGCGAGCTCTCGGTGCCGGAGTTCGAGGAGGAGCTGAGCAAGCTGCTCAAGACCACGCATGGTGGCCCGGTCGTGGCGACCGGGCTGCTCACGGAGATGTTCGCCGGCTTCGACCGCGAGGCGTCGATGCTCGACGCGGTGCGCAGCGCGCGGCGGCAGGGGATCCGCACCGGGCTGCTGTCCAACTCGTGGGGCGTCGACGGCTATCCCCGCGAGGGATGGGACGAGCTCTTCGACGCCGTGGTCATCTCCGGCGAGGTGGGGCTGCGCAAGCCGCAGCGGGAGATCTACCAGCTGGCCAGCGACCTGATCGGCGTACCGCCCGAGGAGTGCGTCTTCGTCGACGACCTGGCGCACAACGTTCGTGGAGCTGCCGCTGCGGGCATGTGCGGGGTGCACCACACCGACGTCGCGGCGACCCTCGCCGAGCTCGAAGTCCTTTTCGGGCTGGAGTTGACGGGCTGAGCGCCCCTCCGCATGTCACGATGTGGTTCGCCAGGAGGTGGCTGCCCGCATGGTTGACCGGCTGAGCCCGCTCGACGTCTCGTTCCTCTATCTGGAGACCGAGACCACGCCCATGCACGTCGGCGGCGTGTGCATCCTGCAGCCGCCGGACGACACGTTCGACTACGAGCGCATGGTCGACCTGATCGACGAGCGCATCGCACTGGTCCCGCGCTTTCGCCAGAAGGTGAAGTGGATTCCGGCGCACCTCGGCAACCCGGTGTGGGTCGACGACAACGACTTCGACATCAGCTACCACGTCCGCCGCGCCGCACTCCCGCGCCCCGGCACCGAGGAGCAGCTCAAGGAGTTCGTCGGGCGCATCCAGTCGCGCCAGCTCGACCGCAAGCGACCGCTGTGGGAGATCTACGTCATCGAGGGGCTGGCCGAAGGCCGCATCGCCATCGTGACGAAGACGCACCACGCGATGGTCGACGGCGTCAGCGCCATGGACATCGGCACGGTGATCCTCGACTCGACGCCGGAGCCCCGCGAGACGCCACCTGACCACTGGATGCCCGACCGCGAGCCGAGCAGCGCGCAGCTGGTCCTGTCGTCGGTCACGGGCCTGCTGCGTCGTCCCGGTGAGGCGGTCACGACGTTGCGCAGCGGCATCGCGGACATGCGTCGCGTCGGGAGCAAGCTGACCGGCCTGGCCACCGGCCTGGCGGCGACGGTGCGCACCACCGCCCGACCCGCGTCCGCCTCGCCGCTCAACGTCGAGATCGGCGCCGCCCGGCGCTTCGGCATGGCGCGCACGGACCTCGACGACTACAAGCGCGTGCGCAAGGCGCACGGAGGCACCATCAACGACGTCGTCCTCGCCACCGTGGCCGGCGCGCTGCGGTCCTGGCTGCTGACCCGCGGCGAGAGCGTCAACGGCGCGTCGATCCGCGCGATGGTCCCGGTCAGCGTGCGCGACGAGACGCAGGTCGGTTCGCTCGGCAACCGGGTCTCGTCGTACTTCGTCGACCTCCCGGTCAGCGAGCCGAACCCGGTCGTGCGGCTGCATCAAGTCAGCTACTCGATGCAGGGGCACAAGGACGCCGGCCAGTCCGTCGGCGCGGACGCCATCGTCGCGTTGTCCGGCTTCGCGCCGCCGACGCTGCACGCGCTCGGCGCCCGCGTGGCGAGCGGCTTCACACGGCGGATGTTCAACCTGGTCGTCACAAACGTCCCCGGTCCGCAGATTCCGCTGTACGCCGGCGGGGCACAGATGCTGGAGATGTTCCCGGTGGTACCACTGGCGAAGGGACAGGCGGTCTGTGTGGGGCTCACCTCGTACAACGGGGGCGTGTTCTACGGGCTCAACGCCGACCGCGACGCCATGCCGGACATCGACGTGTTCGCCCAGTGCATAGAGGAAGCCCTCGCCGAGCTCGTGGAGACGGTCAGATGAGCCCACGCAAGCTGCACCCCGAGCCGCGTCGCGGGCTGGTCCTCGGTGCCGGCGGAGTCCTCGGCGCCTCCTGGACCATCGGCGCCCTCGCCGCGCTCGAGGAGGAGACCGGCTGGGACCCGCGGACGGCGGAGGTCATCGTCGGTACGTCGGCCGGGTCGATCATCGGCGCGTTCCTCGCCTGCGGGATCTCGGTCACGCAGCTCCTCAACCACCAGCGCGGCGTCATCGAGCCGGGCGACCCGCTGGTCGAGTACGACTACGAGGTCTCCGCGCTCCCGCCGCTGCCGCGCCTGCGGCTCGGCTCACCCCAGCTGCTGCTCAACACCGCACGCCACCCGCGACGGGTCACCCCGATGACCGCCGCCGTCTCGCTCTTGCCCAGCGGTCGCGGCTCGCTGGACGAGATCGGCCGGCTGCTGGGCTCGGTCGTCGAGCCGGGCGACTGGGCGACCCATCCGCAGACCTGGATCGTCGCCACCGACTACAGCAGCGGGCGGCGCGTGGCATTCGGCCGGGAGAACGCGCCCGAGGCCGACCTGATCAGCGCGGTGATGGCCTCCTGCGCGATCCCGGCCTGGTACTCGCCGGTCACGATCGGTGGCCGGCGCTACATCGACGGCGGCACCTGCTCACCCACCTCGCTCGACCTGGTCGCCTCCCTCGAGCTCGACGAGGTCTTCGTGGTCTCGCCCATGACGTCGTTCGAGTTCGACCGGCCGACCACGGCCGGCGTCCGCGTCGAGCGCTACCTGCGCCGCAAGGTCAGCAAGCGGCTGCTCCGTGAGGCCGAGAAGGTTCGTGCGCGCGGCGCGGACGTCGTGTTGCTCGGCCCCGGCGCCGAGGACCTGGCCGGCATGGGCGCGAACCTCATGGACCCGCGCCGTCGTCATGCGGTCCTCGAGACGAGCCTGCGCACGAGCCGCGAAGCACTGCGCCGGCACGCCGCCGGCCTCGCCGCCGCAGGCTGACCGCGCCGGGTATGCGCGTCTACGTCGGGTCGACGCTCGACGGTCTCCGTGCTCTCCGCGACTCCGGTTCGGTTCCCGGCCCGCTGGCCGCCTGCGCGGTCACCCCCGCTCTGCGCGAGTGGTACGCCGACGGCGACACGGAGGAGCTCGAGTACGTCGCCCTGCTGGCCGCCGCCTCGGCGTCGCTGCGCGCGCTGGCCGCGTCGGGCGCAGAACCACGCCGAGTGGTACTGGCCTGCGACGTCGACGACGAGGCGGTCCACCGAGACCCGGACGACGGCGACCGCGCCGCCGTCACGGTCACCGGCCCGATCGCCCTCGCGCAGGTGCAGGCCGTCCACGTGGACGACCCCGTGGCCACGGCCACGATCCGCGCGGCGGTCACCGCCTTGCCGGACGCGCTGGCCGGCGACGAGGACGCCGCGTTCGCCGTGGACGAGGCCGAAGGCTGGGACCTGCTCTGGTACGCAACCCAGGAGATCGACGATCTCCTGGGATGACGGCGTGATCGACGGCCTCTTGGGCTGAGCAGGTGTGCCGCGAAAGCGCGTCGAAACTCTGGCCCCATGCTCACTCACCGGATTGCCCTTGCCCTCGGCGTGGCCGTCACCGCCGGCCTGCTGGTCGCCCCGTCACAGGCCGCGGAGCCCGTGACGACCAGCGCGTGCATCGCCAGCGTGCCCGAGCCCGGGTCCACCGAGCCGGTGCCGATCTGCTACTCGCTGTTCCGCCCGGCCGGCGCCGACGCGAGGCACCGCGTGCCGCTGGTCTTCCACAGCCACGGATGGGGCGGCAGCCGCACCACGAGCGCCGCCTCGTTCGACAAGTGGCTGAAGGAGGGCTACGGCGTCCTCTCCTTCGACCAGCGCGGCTTCGGCGAGAGCGGCGGCAAGGCGCACGTCGAGCACCCCGACTACGAGGGCCAGGACGTCATCAAGCTGGTCGACGTCGTCGCCCAGCAGAACTGGGTCCTCATGGACCGCCCCGGGGACCCGCGGATCGGTGCGATCGGCGGGTCGTACGGCGGCGGCTACCAGTTCGTCGGCGCGTTCACCGAGCTGCGCGACAGGAAGCGGACCCGCTTCGACGCGCTCGCCCCCGAGATCACCTGGTTCGACCTGAAGGACAGCCTGGCGCCGTCGGAGGTCGTCCGGTCGCTGTGGACCTCGGCCCTCTACGCCGCGGGCACGGACGCCCACACCACCGACGTGACGGCGGGGCTGGTCTACGGCGCCGCCACCGGCCTCTGGCCCAAGGGCGAGGTGCCGGGCGTCGACCTGGACGCCTTCTTCAAGAAGAACGGCCCGGCCTGGCACGTCTCCGAGGGCCGGCTGCTCGACATCCCGGTGCTCTTCGGCCAGGGCGAGACGGACACGCTCTTCCCGCTGCACCAGGGCCTGAAGAACTTCGACCGCGCGCTCACGAAGCGCGCGCGGGCGAAGAGCATCTTCGTCGGCTACAACGGCGGCCACACGCTGCCGCAGGCCTTCCCGGCCGGCATCGGGGTCGCCGGCGACCCGTGCTCGAAGAAGCTCGGTGGCGGCAGCTTCAGCGACCTGGCCCGCAAGTTCATGCAGACCAACCTCAAGCGCAAGCCGGCCGGCCTGACCGGCTTCGGCCGCTACCACCTCGCCACCGCGGGCGGCGCGTGCCTGTCGGTCAGCTCCGTCAAGGCCAACCGTGACGTGGCGCTCGGCCAGGTCGTCACGAACACGGGTGCCGGTCCGGCCGTCGGCTACAAGCTGGCCGACGGCCCGATCCGGATCGCCGGCACCCCGATGCTCGACGCGGTGGTCACCTCGCTGGGCGTCGAGGCGCGTGCCTTCTTCGCCCTCAGCGTGGGCACGAACCCGGCGGACGCGCGGATCGTGGACAACAACCTGCTGCCCCTTCGCGAGCAGCTGCCGGTGGTCGGTGCGAAGCGGACCGTCGAGCTGCCGTCGGTGGCGGTGGAGGTCCCGGAGGGCGAGTCGCTGTTCCTCACGGTCACCCCGTTCGCGGACATGTTCTTCGCGCACATCAGCCGGATCCCCGGCCTGCTCCTGCTCGAGGACACGGTCGTCCACCTCCCCGTCGTCCGGTAGGGGAGAATGCGGGTCATGAACGCTGTGACCCAGCCCCCGCCGCCGGTCAACGAGCCGATCCGCTCCTACGCCCCGGGCAGTCGCGAGCGCGCCACCCTCGAGGCGCGGATCAAGGAGATGGCCGCCGAGCCGGTCGAGTTCACCATGACCGTCGACGGCCGGCAGTCCCTCGGCGGCGGCGACGAGATCTCCGTCACCCAGCCGCAGCGCCACGCCCACGTGCTCGGGACGATGCGCAACGCGACGAACGACGACGTCGCCGCCGCGGTGGCCGCCGCCAAGAGGGCCGCGCCGGCGTGGGGCGCGACGTCGTACGACGAGCGGGCCGGCATCGTTCTGAAGGCAGCGGAGCTCGCGGCCGGGCCGTGGCGCGACAGCCTCAACGCCGCGACCATCCTCGGCCAGGGCAAGAGCGTCATCCAGGCGGAGATCGACGCGGCTTGCGAGCTGGTCGACTTCTTCCGCTACAACGTGGCGTTCGGCCGGCAGATCCTCGCCGACCAGCCGCGCTCGACGGCCGACGTGTGGAACCGGATGGACTACCGGGCGCTGGAGGGCTTCGTCCTCGCCATCACGCCGTTCAACTTCACGGCGATCGCGGCCAACCTGCCGGTGGCGCCCGCGCTCATGGGCAACGTCGTGGTGTGGAAGCCATCACCCACGCAGCAGCTGGCCGCGCACGTGACGATGCGCATGCTCGAGGAGGCCGGACTGCCCCCCGGCGTCATCAACCTGGTCACGGGTGACGGCCGCGCCGTCTCCGAGGTGGCGCTGACCGACCCCGACCTGGCCGGGCTCCACTTCACCGGCAGCACCGCGACGTTCCAGCACCTGTGGCGCACGGTCGGCGAGAACATCGCCGGCTACCGCGGCTACCCGCGGCTGGTGGGGGAGACCGGCGGCAAGGACTTCGTGATCGCGCACCCGTCGGCCGACGTCGCCGCGCTGCGCACGGCGCTGATCCGCGGCGCGTTCGAGTACCAGGGCCAGAAGTGCTCGGCCGCCTCGCGTGCCTATGTCCCGGAGTCGGTGTGGCGGCGGCTGGAGGACGACCTGCTCGCCGAGACCGCGTCGTTGCCGCAGGGCGACGTCACCGACTTCGGCAACTTCCTCGGCGCCGTCATCGACGAGCGGTCGTTCAACCGGCTCGGCGGCGTGCAGGACGCGGCGGCCGCCGATCCCGAGCTCACCACGCTGATCGGCAACACCCGTGACGGCAGTGAGGGCTGGTTCGTGCACCCGACCATCTGGCGGACCAGCAACCCCGCGCACTCTTCGATGAGCACGGAGTACTTCGGCCCGCTGCTGTCGGTCTTCGTGTTCCCGGACGCCGACTTCGACGCGGTCGTCGACCAGGCGGCGGACATCGCGCCGTACGCGCTGACCGGTGCGATCTTCAGCCAGGACCGGCTCGCGCTGGACGCGGTGATGCAGCGGCTGCGCTACTCCGCGGGCAACCTCTACACCAACGACAAGCCCACGGGTGCCGTGGTCGGGATGCAGCCCTTCGGCGGGGCGCGGGCGAGCGGCACCAACGACAAGTCGGGCAGCTACCTCAACCTCGTGCGCTGGGTCTCGCCGCGCACGCTCAAGGAGACGTTCGTCCCGCCGACCGACTGGCGCTACCCGCACCTCGGCTCCTGAGCGCGTGACCGGACGCAGCTTCGGCGAGGACGGTGCGCGCCTCACCTACGGCTCCTACCTGCACCTCGGCGACCTGCTCGAGCAGCAGGTGCTGCTCTCCGACCCCCAGGCGCACGACGAGCTGCTGTTCATCACCGTGCACCAGGTCTACGAGCTGTGGTTCAAGCAGATGCTCTTCGAGCTGAGCCGCGCACGCGACGCGATGCTGGCCGGTGACTCCTACCTGCCACGCCACGCCCTGCAGCGCGTCGCCGTGATCCAGGGCGTGCTCATCGCGCAGATCCCGGTGCTCGAGACGATGACGCCACAGGACTTCCTCGTCTTCCGCGAGCTGCTCGCCCCCGCCAGTGGCTTCCAGTCGGTGCAGTTCCGGGAGCTCGAGTTCCTCGCCGGGCTGCGCGACCCGTCGTACGTCGACCGGTTGCACAACGCGTCGGAGGCGGAGGCGGCACGGCTGCGCGCGCGGCTGGACGAGCCGTCGCTGTGGGACGCCTTCTGCGCCCTGCTGACCAGCCGGTCGCTGCCGATGGGCACGGTCGAGGAGCGCCGGGCGTCACTGCTGCGCGTCGCGCGCGACCGTTCGGCGTACGGCGACGTGTGGGACCTCGCCGAGGCGCTGCTCACCCAGGACCAGCTGGCCGCGCAGTGGCGCGGCCGGCACGTCGACATGGTGGAGCGCCAGATCGGCACGAAGTCCGGCACGGGCGGCAGCAGCGGGTCGCCCTACCTGCGCGCGCGCGTCGGCGTCCGCTACTACCCGGAGCTGTGGGAGCTGCGGACCTATCTCTAGCGGAGCACCAGCCGGACGCGGAGGAACCCGTGCCCGTCGGTGTGCCCGGCGACCAGGCCGAACGCCTCGAACGGCTGGACGTCGGGATAGCCCGGCTCGCCGCGCTGTGCGTCGGTGAGCGCCGCGATGTCGACGTACGCCGCGAGCGTCACGTCGTCGCCGAGCTCGCCCAGCGCGGTGCGGAACCGGCCGACCTGGCCCAGCCCTTCCTCGCGGAGCAGCCGGTCGACGTAGCCGTCCCCGAAGCCGAGGTAGAGCGTCCCGCCGAGGCGGCGGGCCCGCAGCGAGAGCTTGTTGCGCGCCGCGAGGCCCCGGAGGCGGCCCACGGCGGCGTCCGCGGCCGGGATCTCGGTGACGTTGCTGACCAGCGCGAGCTCCGGCGGGCCCTCGCCGGCCGGCACCGAGCCGAGCGCCAGGACGGCGTCGGTGCCCAGGACGTCCGCGAGGTTGTTCGTGATGTCGGCGATCAGCTCGGCGACCGTGTCACCGCCGCCCTCCTCGGCGACGACGCCGAGGAGGTTGGGCAGCTGGCTCAGCGCCGAGGTGACGACCGCGTCCGCGTCGCTGAGGAAGGCGGCGGCGACCGTGTCGGCGGGTAGCCGGGTGAGCAGGTTCGGCGGCGGCTTCGCCGCGTGGTTCGCCGCGCCGAAGGTCAGCCCCTCGACCTCGACCGCGTCGGTCGTCGCGTGCAGGCCGACCACCGCGCGGCCGGCCAGGTCGGGCAGCACCGCGCCGTCCAGCGCGTCGTACAGCCGTGCGTTGTCGACCCACCCCACGGCCACCTGGTCGCCGCTCAGCGCCTTGACGTCGGACCGGAAGCTCGCGTCCTTGTCGAGCTTGGGCAGGTCCGCGCGGCGGACGTGGCTGAGCGTCGTGGCGTCGTCGGTGATCAGCGCGTAGCCGCTGCGGACGTCG
>CAZYXZ010000008.1:0-22056 GCA_964651395.1 uncultured Frankiaceae bacterium | reverse complement strand
CGCGCTCGCCTGGACCCGGGTCAGGGCGCGCCGGGCGTCGTCGGAGTCGCGGGCGCGGAGCAGCAGCAGCGGGTGCGGCTCGGTATCGGTCCCGTCGCCGGCCAGCACGGCGGCGCCGATCCGGTCGCCGAGCCAGCCGCGGACGTCCCTGTCGTAGTCGATGCCGAGGGAGTCCAGCGGGTCGCGCAGCGCGCTCTCGAGCAGGCCGCGCAGATTGGTCGACGGCGGCTGCGGGAACCGGCGGGCCAGGGAGCGGACGGCGAGCTTCTGCCGGGCGGCCGGGTCCAGGTCGACCTTCAGGAAGGCCACGGCGGTCGCGGGCACGAGCGACTCGGGCTGGCGGCCGCCGCCGGTGAGCCGGGTGAAGAGCTGGTATCCGGCGTACCCGGCGCCGGCCAGCAGCACGGCGATGACCAGGAGGAGGGCCGGCAGGACCCGACGACGGCGCGGGGGGACGACCAGCTCCTCGGCCATGACCAAGATCCTTGCAGCCCCGATCGCGACATGCCGGACGAAGCGGGTAAGAACCGTCTGCCCCGCCTCGTGCGAGGATTCCGCCGCCCGGCGGCGAAGGCTTGCCGTACACAACCGTCACGGAGGCACCATGCGCACGGCCTTGTCCCGCGGTACCCGGTGGCGCGTCGCCGTTCTCGGAGCGGCACTGATCGCCCCCACCAGCCTGGCCGGCCTGGGTTCCGGGCCCGCGGGTGCCGGCCCGGTGAAGCCCGACACGCGCCCCCTCGTGTTCGGCGACTTCTACCCGCCGTCGCCGTTCGAGCAGGTGCTCAAGCAGCCGGACGGCACCGGCTTCAAGGCGAAGCTCTCACCCGGCGAGGTCGGCGGCGCCTTCGAGACCCTCGACGGCGGTTACAGCGTGGTCCGCGGCAGTGACCAGGTGTGGCGCTACGCGTCAGGCCGACGGGACGGCCGGCTGGTGGCTACCGGCGCCGTGGTCGGCAAAGACCGAGTCCCGGCCGGGCTGCAGCCCCGGGCCGGCCGCTCGAAGAACGTCTGGGACGACGGCACCGGCCGCGACATCCGCGAGCGCATGTTCCGCACGCTGCAGATCGCCTCGCGCCAGGCGCAGATGAAGGCGGCCGCGGCCGGCGAGCCGCGGCTGTTCAAGTTCCCGGTGCTCATGCTCGCCACATGGTGGGACGCCGAGGCCGGGCAGACCGCGCCGCAGTTCCAGGACGGCAGCGACACCGCGGAGTACTTCGACGCGATCCTCGACGGTTTCGGGGGCAACCCCACCGGCACCCTGACCGAGTTCTACTTCGAGGACTCCTTCGGCCAGTTCCTCGTGCAGGTCGACGTGTTCGGCCCGTACACGTCGCAGCGCAGCCGGCAGGACCGCTGCTACTACGGCGGCATCGAAGCCGGCGACGGCGAGACCGACCTGGACCTGCTCGACGACCAGCTCGGCGTCGGCGGTGGCGGCGCGCTCGGCATGGCCGTCGAGTCCGTGCCGCAGGCCGACATCGACGTGAACTTCGCCGACTACGACAACGACGGCGACGGCCTGGTCGACTTCACCGGGATCATCCACTCCGGCGCCGACATGGCGGTCACCGGCAACCCCTGCAACACCTGGTCGCACGCGTTCCAGATCAACCTGGCCGGGCCGCTCCTCGAGGGCGTGCTCGGTCTGGAGCCGGGGACGCTCGCGCACGGTCTGCCGACCTCGGACGGCGTGATGGTGGACCGGGTGTTCACCATGCCGGAGTTCGACCAGCCCGGCAGCCAGCTCAACATCGGCGTCGCGACGCACGAGATGATGCACGCGCTCGGCGAGCCGGACTACTACAACACCGCCTACACGTCCGCGGGCACCGGCGACTGGGACATCATGTCCGGCGGGTCCTACCTCGGTAACCCGCCGGGCTCCAACCCGTCCGGCATGAGCCCGGCCTCGCGCGTGTTCCAGGGGTGGCTCCAGCCGAAGATCGTCACGACCGACCAGCGGAACGTGAAGATCGCCCCCCGGCAGGTGATGCCGTTCGACGGCTACTCGGTCGAGCAGCCGGACCCGAACCTCATCCTCGTCCCGGTCAAGGAGATCGCGGTCGGTGAGGTCGACGAGGACGAGCACGAGTGGACCGAGACCGACGTCTACGGCATGCCCAAGAACCCCGCGACCGACAAGTACGTCCTCGAGGGCTACTACATCGAGAACATGAGCCGGACGGTCAACGCGCCCAGCATCCACCCGGAGATGAAGCGCGGCGCCAACTTCGACCGGCAGCTGCTCTCCTCCGGCCTGATGGTCTGGCACTGGGACTACTGGCTGCGTTCCAACGTCTACTACGGCTCCAACAACGCGCAGAACGACTCCAACCGGCCGCAGATGGACCCGATGGAGTTCGACTACAACGACAACACCCAGGAGCTGCAGCTCAACAAGGGCCGCGGCAACCCGGAGGACCTGCTCTTCAGCGCGGCCGCCGGCATCACGTCCGGTACGCGCAAGCTTCAGCCGGACCACCCGGTCCTGCTGGGTGATCCGCAGGCCGAGATCACGCTGACGCCCGGTGTCGCGACCGCCGCGGTGCCGCACGACGCGACGTTCACCGTCGAGGACAACCCGAACAACTACCTGATGACGGTCACCGCCTCCGGCCTCGGCGACTGCACGCTCCAGCTGATCAAGCCGGACGGCCAGCCGATGGGCAACGCGGTCGACTCCGGCTTCGTCGGCGACCCGGAGATCATCCGGGTCTTCCAGCCGGAGCCCGGTGACTGGATCGCCCGCATCGGCGACTTCGCCGGCTGCGGGCTGGCCACCGGAACCGTCGAGTTCGAGAACTCCAGCGTCTTCCAGACCAAGGGCGCGGCGGACACCTGGTCCAACTGGAGCCAGGCGCCGACCGGCTGGGCGTTCACGAACGTCAACACGGGCCTGGCCGAGAACCTCGACCACGGCGCGGACGCCGGTGCCAAGGACGAGTCGATCACGCTCGACATCATCAAGATCGGCGCGACCGAGACCGACCTGGCTCCCGGCTTCGTGGTCGGCCAGTCGACGACGACGCACGGCACGCTCGGCCTCACCGCCGGGCGCGCGAACCTGCTGACCGTGCCGATCTTCAACAACGGCGGCAAGGCCGTCCCGTCCGCGCAGGTCACGGTGCGCTCCGGCTCGGCTGACGGCCCGGTCGTCACCACCGGCTCCGTGGCCAACGTCGCGGGCTACACCCGTACGCCGTTCAACTTCTCCTTCACCCCGGCGCACGAGGGACCGGTCGACCTCTACGTCCAGGTCGACCCCGGCAACGGCGTGACCGAGAAGCACGAGGGCAACCAGGTCCAGAAGTCGACGATGTGGGCGGCGCCGCCGAACGGCAGCGTCCTCGTCGTCGACGACGACGGCCTGCTGGACGGCGAGGAGGCCGTCTACGGCGCCCTCGCCTCACTCGGCGTCCCGTACGCGATCGCGGTCGAGCACCCGGACGCCGCGACGCTGAAGAAGTACGCCGCGGTCATCTGGGAGGTCGGCGGCGACCGGATGGACGGCCAGCTCAACGCGGCCGACGTCATCGCGCTGAAGAGCTACCTCGACGGCGGCGGCAAGCTGCTCATCTCGAGCCCGCGCATCGTCGGCGGCCTCGGCACGCCGCCGGGCCGCACCAACCCGCAGGGCAGCGACGCGAAGATCGCGTTCCTGGCCCAGTACCTCGGCGCGGCGATCAGCCGGACGTCGTACGTCAACAACAAGGACATGAAGCTGCAGGGTCTCGGCGGCCTCTACGGCGCGCAGAACTTCGAGATCACGCAGATGCCCGGACGCCAGGTGATCGACGTCATGGGCATCGCCGACCCGTCGGCGGAGGGCGCCGCGCCGGCGATCGGAGTGACCAAGGGCGAGCTCAAGCTGGTCAGCGACTACCGCGAGGGCGAGTACCTCGGCATCCGCGTCGACGGCGACGCGGCGCACAAGAACTTCAAGACCATCACGCTCGGCTACAACCTCGCGCAGCACACCGCGGCCGACGAGTGGGTGAGCATCGTCAAGGGCGCGCTGACGCACTTCGGCGTGCCGCTCAACCGCTACACGGTCAGCTCTCCGGTGCCGATCGTCTACCACCCGGCGGTGCGCAACCAGGTGGTCGAGCGCGAGATCGACGTGCGCGCGATCGTGCTCGGCGGTCCGGCGGTCACGCCGTCGCTGCACTACCGCCGGCACGGCCAGGGCGGCTACTACAAGGTGGCGATGAAGCCCGGGAAGGCCAAGGGCGCGTTCGCCGGGGTGATCCCGCCGGTCGCGGTCACGCCGGACGCACTCGACTACTACCTCGAGGCGGGCGCGACCTTCGACCCGCGCGCGGCCAGCACCGGACTGCTCGCGCACGGGGTCGGCATCGCCCGGCCGGAGGCCGTGACCCCGATCGCGATCCTGCCCGGCGGCCCGGTCATCAAGCCGCCGATCAAGATCCCGCCCCGGCCGGCACCGCTGCCGAGCACCGGCACCCCCACGGCGGTGGCCGTCGGCGCCCTGCTCATGCTGGTGACGGCGGCGGCGCTCCGGCGGCGCGCGGTCGGCTAGCCGGGTCGCTAGGCGACGGTGAACTGCGCGATCGAGGCGCGCAGCTCGGCGGCGAGCATGTTCAGCTCGGCCGCCGCGGCGGCTGCCTGTTTGCTGCCGACGGCGTACTGCCGTGCGACGTCGTTGACCTGGGTCATCGCCGCGACCACCTGATCGCTGGCGCTGCGCTGCTGCTGCGTGGCCAGCGAGATCTCCTTGGCCGCGGCTGTCGTCTCGTCGACGACGCCGGTGATCCGGGAGAGGGAGCCGACGGCGCCCTGGGCGAGCGCCATGCCTGCGCGGACCTCCTTGGCGCCTTCCTCGGTGGCCATGATCGTGGCGGTGGTCCCGGTCTGGATCGACCCGATGATGCTCTGGATGTCGCGGGTGGCCGACATCGAGCGCTCGGCCAGCTTGCGCACCTCGGTGGCCACCACCGCGAAGCCGCGGCCGTGCTCGCCGGCCCGGGCGGCCTCGATGGCGGCGTTGAGCGCGAGCAGGTTGGTCTGGTCGGCGAGGTCGTCGATGACGTCGAGGATCCGGCCGATCTCGTTGCTCTGCTCGCCGAGGCCGGCCGCGCGGCCGGCGATGTCGTCGACGCGCGAGGAGATCCGTGACATCGCCTCCACGCTGGCCTCGACCGCCTGACGTCCCTCCGACACGAGCTGCAGCGTCATCTCCGCCGCGCCGGCGACCGCGCCCGCCGTCTCCTCGATCTGCGCGGCGGTCGCGGCCAGCTCCTCGATGGTCGACGTCGTCTCGGTGACGGCGCTGGACTGCTGCGTCGCGCTGGCCGCGGACTCCTCCGTGGTGGCGAGCAGCTCGTTGGCGTTGGTCGCGAGCCGGTCGCCGCCGGCCCGGACCTGGCCGACCAGGTCGCGCAGGTTGGCCAGGGTGTGCTGGAGCGAGACGCGCAGCAAGGTGAGCGACTCGGCGTACGGCGCATCCTCGTCGACCAGCAGCTGGTGGGCCGGGTCGACAGTCAGGTCTCCGTGGGCGGTCATGTTGAGCGCACTGGTGAGGTTGCCGATGTGGCCCTGCAGCCCTTCGCGGTCCTGGCGGGCGCCGTCGGTGAGTCGCGAGAGCATCGCCGCGGCCTCGGCGATGAGCATCGTGACCGCGGGGAACAGCGGCGCGATGAGCAACAGGTCGCCGGCGCTCTGCCGGTCGACGGTGTCGCTGAGGAACGCGCCGGAGACCAGGCCGATGATGCAGCCGAAGCCGATCAGCGTCGCGACCGCGCGGGGCAGCTGGACGCCGGCGTAGACCAGGGTCGGGAAGAACAGGATCCAGAACGTCGACCGCGCACCCCCGCCCCAGGCGATGAAGCCGGAGACGCACGCCAGGTGCAGCGAGACCATGACGAAGCGCCACCAGACCTGGTGGCGACGGAACTGCTCGGTGGAGGCCTCCAGGCCGGGGAGCAGGAGCAGGCCCACGCCGCCCAGTACGCCGAGGGCGCTGAACCCGCCGATGACGTCGAGCGAGACGTGGTAGCCGACCTCGCCCACCTCGTGGATGAAGAAGGCGATGCCGAGGCCGAACAGGGCGGTGGCGACCATGCCGAAGGCCGCGATCCTGCCCAGCCGTGCGGAGCCGTCCACGCGAACCACCCCCTCCGCCGCAGTATCACCGAAGCGCTCGCCGACCGTGACACCGGACCCGGTCAACCGGCCAGGGCGGCCAGGACCTCGTCCCGGCTCGGCACCGGGAGAGGCGCCAGGTCACGGCACAGCGCGGCGCCGCGCGCGAGCAGGTCCGCGTCGCCGGCCAGGAGGTCCGGGGGGTCGAGCATGTTGACCCGGCGCAGCAGCGCCCGCAGGAGGTCGACGTCCTCGCGTACGACGCGGGGCAGGCCCAGGCGCAGGAACAGCGGCAGCGACGAGCCGGGGTCGAGGACGTCGAGCGGCTCGCCGGCGTACATCCGGAGACGGTCGCGGTCCTCGGCGGCGACCGCCTCGTAGCGACGGCGCGCCAGGTCGCCGGTCCGTTCGGCGAACGCGGCGGCCACCCGGGTCGGGTCCGCGACCTCGGCCAGCACGTCGAGGAGCACGGTCGCGTGCTGCAGACCCTGGGAGGCGCCGTAGGCATGGGTCGGGTTGGTGTGCACGACGGCGTCTCCGACGCTGACGACGCCCGGGTTCGCTGCCGTCGGCTGCGACCTGACCACGTCGCGCAACGCGCCCATCGGCAGGACCGACGAGATCGGTGCGGCGACGTCGGGATCGACCCATCCCGCGCAGCCGGGCATGAGCCGGAGCACGCGGAGGAAGGCGTCGGGGTCGCGAAGGTCGCGGAACGCCCGGTCGGTCGCCGCCGGGATGAGCGTGGCGCAGAAGGTCCGGTTGTCCCCGACGAAGACGACGTAGGAGAGGAAGCCGATCTCGCCGCGCGGGCCGGCCAGCACCGAGGCGGGCGCCGGCATGGGTACGCCGTCACGCAGCGCGAAGTGCCGGCTGTAGTAGACGAGCCCGCAGTCGGTGTGCTCCTCGGTGGGCGACCCCAACCCGACTGCCGACAGCCAGCCCGCCGAGTGCGAGCCGCGGCCGGCTGCGTCGACGACCAGGTCGGCGGGCCGGGCCGGCTGGCCGTCGAGGACAACGGAGGTGACCCGGTCGCCGGAGACCGCCACGCCCGTGACCGTCCCCGCCGCTGTCGTGACACCGGCCGCGTCGGCCGCCACGCGCAGTGCCGCGTCGAACACCGGCCGGCGGCACTGCAGCACCTGCAGCAGCGCGTCGCCCTCGGCCGGGGGCGCGTCGGCCGGGAAGAACATCCGCTGGTCCAGCTCGGTCGCGCCGGCGACGAGCAGGGCCTGCCGCACGTCCGGGAAGACGGTCTCCAGCAGGTGCCGGCCGAGACCGAGGAAGTTGTGCGGCTGCCGCAGCTGCGGCACGCCGGGCCGGTCCCAGTCGTCGGCCGCAGTGGTCAATGGCCCGGGTGGTGGGGGCCCGTCGCGGTCCACGAGAACGACCTCGTGACCGGCGTTCGCGAGCACCGTCGCCGAGGCCGTGCCGGCCACGCCGGCGCCCACGACCACCACCCGCATGGGCCCATTCAACTCTTGTCCACCGGTTCGGGCTCACCTCTTGCCCGTGACCGGGGCCGGGACTACCTTCGCGCCATCGCTGCTGGGGGGCAGCGGGTCCGGGGGGACCAATGGACGCTACGGCGGTCATTGAGCGCGAGGTTCGCGAGCTCGTGCGCCGTCGCGGTCTCGACCCCGAGGCCGACCCCACCGCCGTCCGCAGGCTGGTCGACGAGGTCGTCGCCGACTACGACCAGCGATCCCTGATCGCGCCGCTGCCGCTCGTCGATCGGCAGCGGGCCACCCGTGACGTCTACGACGCCATCGCGGGATTCGGACCGCTGCAGCAGTGGTTCGACGACCCGGCGGTCGAGGAGATCTGGATCAACGAGCCGGGTCGCGTGTTCGTCGCGCGACAGGGTCGCAGCGAGCTCACGAAGACGATCCTCGGCGAGACCCAGGTCCGCGACCTCGTCGAGCGGATGCTCAAGACCTCGGGTCGGCGCGTCGACCTCTCGACGCCCTTCGTCGACGCCGTGCTACCCGACGGCAGCCGACTTCACGTCGTGATTCCCGACATCACACGACGGCACTGGGCGGTCAACATCCGCAAGTTCGTCCTGACCGCGCACTCGCTCGACGAGCTGGTGGCGCTCGGCACGCTGACCGCACCGGTGGCGCGCTTCCTGGAGGCGTCGGTCGTGGCCGGGCTGAACGTCATCGTCGCCGGCGGCACGCAGGCCGGGAAGACGACGCTGCTGAACTGCCTGGCCTCGGCGATCCCGGCTCGGGAGCGGGTCGTGACGTGCGAAGAGGTCTTCGAGCTGCGGCTGCCGCTGCCGGACGTCGTGGCGATGCAGACCCGCCAGCCCAACCTCGAGGGATCCGGCGAGATCCGGCTGCGTCGTCTGGTCAAGGAGGCCCTGCGCATGCGACCGGACCGGCTGCTGGTCGGCGAGGTGCGGCAGGAAGAGTGCCTGGACCTGCTCATCGCTCTCAACTCGGGTCTGCCGGGCATGTGCTCGATCCACGCCAACAGCGCCAGAGAGGCGATCGTCAAGCTCACGACCCTGCCCCTGCTGGCCGGGGAGAACGTGAGTCACCGCTTCGTCGTGCCGACCGTGGCGGCGTGCGTCGATCTCGTCGTGCACGTCGAGACCGACAGCACGGGCCGGCGCCGCGTCCGCGAGGTGCTCGGGGTGCCGGGCCGGGCGGAGCGGGACGTGATCGAGACGGCCACGGTGTACGAGACGGTCCATGACGAGCTGGTACGGGCGGATGGCTTCCCACCGCACCTCGACCGCTACGTCCGCGCCGGCCTCGATCCCATCGGGCTGCTGCGGAGCGCCGGCTGATGGGCGCACTGCTCGGTCTCGCCTTCGGCCTCGGCCTGCTCCTGCTGCTGCGCGGGCGGTTCGCCGCCCGCACGCCGGTTGGGGTCGGATGGCGCCTGCGGACGACGGATCTACTCGCCCAGGCCGGCATCGAGGGCGTTTCCCCTGTGCAGCTCGTCACGGCCTCGATGGGACTGGGCCTCGTCACCTTCCTGCTGGTCACGGGGTTCTCGAGAGTCCCGGTCATCGGTTCGGCCTTCGCGCTCTTCGCTGCCGGCGCACCGAGTGCGGTCGTCCACGCGCGTCGGCAACGACGATCCGTGGAGCTGCGGGAGGTGTGGCCGGAAGCCGTGGACAACCTGACATCGGCCATTCGCGCCGGCATGTCCCTGCCCGAGGCGGTCGCCGCGCTGGGCGAGCGGGGACCCGAGCTGCTGCGCCCGCCGTTCCGGCGTTTCGCCGCCGACTATCGCGCGACCGGACGCTTCAGTGAATGCCTCGACCGGCTGAAGGCAGCGCTCGCCGACCCGGTCGGGGATCGCGTGGTCGAGTCGCTGCGGCTGGCCCGGGAGGTTGGTGGCACCGAGCTGGGCCGGCTGCTTCGCACGTTGTCGGCATTCCTGCGCGAGGACGCCCGAACGCGCGCGGAGCTCGAGGCCCGACAGAGCTGGACGGTCAACGCCGCGCGTCTGGCCCTGGCCGCCCCCTGGCTGCTGTTGCTGCTGCTCTCGTCGCGCCCGGCCGCGGTGGAGGCGTATCGAACCGCCACCGGCGCGATGGTGCTGCTCGTCGGCGGCGGTGCGTCTCTCGTGGCCTATCGCGTCATGCTGCGCGTCGCGCGGCTGCCGCGCGAACAGCGAGTGCTGCGATGAGCGGGGTGGCCGCCGGTGGGCTGGCCGGTGCGGCGGCGGGGACCGGCGTGCTCCTCGTCGTCCTCTCGCTGAGCCAGGCGCGCACCCCACGCCTGGCCGACCGCGTGTCGGCTTTTGCAGGAACGGATGGAGCATCTCGGCTGCTGGGGGCACGCCCGCCGCGCACTCCGTTCCCGACGCTCGAGCGGATCACCGGGCCGGTGCTCCGGGATCTCGCCGCCGTGGCCGAGCGATGGCTCGGGGGCACGGGCTCGCTGCGGCGCCGCCTCGCGCGCGCAGGCCGCGACCGGACTCTGGAGGAGTTCCGCGTCGAGCAGGTCCTCTGGGGGGCGGCCTCGCTGCTCGGCGGGCTGTCGCTCATGGTGTTGCTGGTCGTTGCCGGACAGGCGCCCCCTGTCGGAGCGGCAGTCGTCCTCTGCCTCGGCGCGGCACTCCTTGGTGCGCTCGCGCGGGACTCCTGGCTCACGCATCAGGTCAAGGCCCGCGAGGAACGCATGCTCACCGAGCTGCCGACGATCGCCGAGCTCCTCGCCCTCGCGGTGACCGCGGGTGAGGGCGCTGCCGGCGCCTTGGGCCGGGTCTGCCGGATCAGCGGCGGCGAGCTGGCCGCCGAGCTGCGGACGGCGCTCGC
Source organism: uncultured Frankiaceae bacterium (assembly GCA_964651395.1). GTDB lineage: Bacteria > Actinomycetota > Actinomycetes > BP-191 > BP-191 > CAZYXZ01. The sequence continues at coordinate 11,669 of CAZYXZ010000008.1, read as the reverse complement.
GGAGGCGGCCACCGGCGTTCCTCTGGTGCAGGTGCTCGAGACGGTCGCGAGTCGCACCGGACTCGCACCGCTGGCCAGGTTCGTCGACGGTCTGGTCATCGCGATCGAGCGCGGCACGCCGCTGGCGGACGTCCTGCGCGCCCAGGCCGTGGACGTCCGAGCGGCTGGGAAGCGGGCACTCCTCGAGTCCGCCGGCCGCCGGGAGATCGCGATGCTGGTGCCGGTCGTCTTTCTCGTCCTTCCGGTGACCGTCGTGTTTGCGCTGTTCCCCGGCTTCTACGGGTTCCAGGTGATCGCGCCATGAGCGCGAAGGAGGGGTTGGCCATGGTGGATGTCCTGCTCGCACTGCTCACCGGCGCGCATCGCCGGGTGTCGTCCCGGGGTCCGGAACGCGGTGACGTCCCCGGATGGGTGCTCATCACCCTGATGACCGCGGTGATCGTCGCGGGGCTCTGGGCCTTCGCGGAGACCGCACTCGCCAACATCCTCGACAACGCGCTGTGCAGCATCGGCGTCCGCGACACCGGCTGCTGAACGACCGCGGTGCCGCGCCGGTCGACTTCGTGCTGGTCGGCGTCCTGGTCATCGTGTTGTTCACGGCCGTGGTGCAGCTCGCGCTCGTGCTGCACATGCGGAACGTGGTGGTCGCCAGCGCCACGGAGGGCGCACGCGCAGCAGCGAACGCGGACCTCGACTGCGCGGCCGGTGTCGATCGGGCTGCCGAGATGGTCGCGTCATCGCTGTCTCGCCGCGTCGCCTCTGACCTGTCGGTGGCCAGCTGTGCCGAGGTCGTGAGGGACGGCGTCCGCTTCGTCGAGCTGCGACTCGAGGCCCGATTGCCGCTGACGTTCTTCCCTGGCGGCGCCGTGCACATCGACACCGTCGGACACGCCGTCCGGGAGGGACCATCCGGTGCGCGATGACGACCACGGCTCCGCGCTCGTCGAGTTCACATGGCTCGCGGTTCTTCTCTTGGTGCCACTCCTCTACCTGCTCGTGACGGTGTTCACCGCGCAGCGCGCGGCTTTCGCGGTCAGCGCAGCGGCACGCGAAGCCGGTCGTGCGTACATCGCTGCAGAGCCCGCACAGGCGCGTGCGGCGGCGAGCGAGGCGGCACGTCTCGTGCTGGTCGACCACGGACTCGTGCCCGTGGGGGACCCGGTCAGCTACCCGGACGGCACCTCTGCCCAGCCGGGGGCGACCTTCGTCCTCCTGGTGCGCTACGAGGTGCGGCTGCCCTTGGTCGGCGTGTTCTTCCGCGGCGAGCAGTCACCGGCCATCCCGGTGACCGGTCGGCACGTAGTCACCGTGGAGAGGTTCCGCGCGCGATGAGGCGGCTGCGCGGCGACGACGGCCAGCTGACGTTGCTGATCATCGGCTTCAGTGTCGTCGCGATGCTGCTCGTCGTCGTCGTGGTCGACGTGTCCGTCGTCTACCTGGCCCGGCGCGATCTCGTCTCGGCGGTGGACGGCGCCGCCCTGCGGGCCGCGCAGGAGATGGACGAGGCGGCCTACTACACGCAGGGAGCGACCGACGGGATACCGGTGGATGCCGACCTCGCCGCCCTCGCGGTGGAGAGGTTGGCCCGTCACTACCCCGACACCCGGTTCAGCCGCCCGGTGCTGCTCGACCGAGGACGTGCCGTCCGGGTGGCCGGGTCACGGCGGATCCGGTTGCCGATGGCGCGGCTGTTCGGCGTCGACGAGGTGACCGTGACCGCGGAGTCGACCGCGCGGGTGCCGCTTCGCTAGCGGAAGGTCGGCCCCGGCCAGGCGGGGAAGGGTTCGAGACTGGGCCTCGCGACCTCGCTGTAGTAGCGGAGCATCCAGTAGGGGAGCAGGAAGTCCGCGGCGGGGCTCTCCCAGGTCGGGCCCTGGTCGCCGTCGAGGATGGTCGGGTCCTTCTGCCACATGAAGTCGCCGGCGCGGCGTAGCTCCACCGGCAGCGGCGCCTCAGCCCGCGGCGTGGTCGACGTGCCGGGCTGCGACGCGACGACATCGCCGCCGAGCACCACGTCGACCTGGTCCGTCGGCACGCACGACAGCCGTCCGCCGCACAGGCCGCTGTTCACGGTCTTGTTGCCGTTGGCGTCGAGGCGGGCCCGGTAGCGCAGGTACTCGCGGTGGTGCTGCACGGCGGCGGCGAGCCGGTCGGGCTCGCCGGTCAGTGCGTACGTCATGGCCTCGAACAGCGCGTTGACGTCGTCGCGCGTGGTCGCGTCCATGACGCCGAAGCCGTGGCGCAGCAGCTCGCGCACCTGCGGGTCGCGCTCCAGCCGGATCACGTTGAAGCCGGTCATGTGGTGCAGGTGGAACTTGTAGTAGCTGTCGTGCGGCGAGCCCGCGTCGATCTCCATGGAGCCGGCGTACTGCGGGCCTTCGGTCGCCAGCTCCTCGAGCCAGAGCGCCTCGAACTTCTGCGCGTCGGTGGCCGGGCCTGCCTCGCGCGTCACGTGGCGGGCCATGGCGAGCATGTTCAGCCGCGCGATCGGCGTGTAGATGAACAACGGGGAGTAGAAGTTGTCGAGGTCGTTGCCACCGAAGACCTCGGGGACGACGACGGAGCCGTGCGGCCGCGGGTTGCTCCAGACGTACTTCAGCGCGTAGTCGGTCATCGCGACCAGGTCGTCGCGGATCATCTCGCGGCGTGCCGAGTCGTCGGGGGAGACTAGGTCGAACGCCGTCGCGAGGCCGAACGTGACGCCGGCGTACGCGTCGCGGCTGGTCGCGCCGAGGCAGTACTTCAGCGTGCCGTCGCGCCACTTCAGCGGGCCGACCAGCCGCCCGCGCTTCGGGTCGCGCCCGACGTTGAGCGGGGCCGGCGCGTCGACCGGGTTGCACGCGCGGAACAGCAGGCCCTTCTCACCCGGGAAGACGCCGCCGCCGAAGTCGAGCCAGCCGTCCTCGGTGGGCTCACGGTCGTCGTTGACCGTCGGGTCGAGCTCGGTCTGCCAGGACTCGGCGATGTTGATGAGGACGTGGAACTGGTCGACCATCGCGTCGACCCGCCGCTTGGCCTCGGCCCGCTGCTGCTCCCAGAAACGCACGTCGGTCCGGCTCGCGCCGCGGGCCCGGCGCAGTGCGGCGAGCTTCTGGCCGGCCAGGGCGTAGCGGTAGGACTGCGCCGCCAGGTAGTTGCCGGTGTAGAGCGCCGAGTCGTTCTCGCCGGTCAGCGTGGCGATGTCGCCGGTGCGCCGCTCGGCGGTCCGGTAGTGCTGCTCGTGCACCTGCCCGTAGTGGAAGTGGTCGAGCATCCGCGTCTCGAGCCGCAGCGCCGCGCGCAGGTCGGTCGCGGTGTCGAGCGGCCCGGCCGCCCTGGGCGGCGGCGCCGCCGCGTGGGCGTGCGCGAGTGTGCCCATGACGAGTGCCAGGGCGAGCGCCGTCCCGCCGATTCGCCGTACCTGCTGCATGCCACTCCAAAAGTATTGACTCACTACGAATAAGCCTCGCACGGCCCTGTCCCAGGGTCAACGACGCACGTCCCGGTTATCGTCGGCGCCGCGTCCGCCCGTTCCGCCGAGGGGGAGCCATGAGCATGGAACCACCGAGCGGGCCACCGAGCGGCCCACCGAGCGGCCCACCGAGCGGCCCACCGGCTGGGCCACTGAGCGGCCCCCCGTCCGCTCGAGCGGCACGTCCGATGTGGCAGTGGTTCGCCGCGGGCGCCGTGGTGGTCGCGGTGGTCGCCTTCCTCCTCACGCGCGACGACGCCTCGACGTCGACGCCGGTGGCCGGCACCGGTCCCACCAGTACGGCGACCGCCGCGCCGACCGAGTCCCCGCGCCCACCCGTCGACGTCAAGGCGGCGATGCTCTCCGGCGACGACCTGGGGGCCGACTGGGTACCGGAAGAGAAGTTCTGCGCCTACCCCGCCGCCCCGGACGACCCCGAGTCGTGCCCCGGACCGCCCGAGGAGGAGATCTGCAATGACGAGACCCTCCCGCCGGCGCCGGCCGCCGTTGCCTACCGCATCGCGGGCAACCGGGCGGTCGTCGGCATGGGACTCCAGCTCACGGTGCGGACCTACCGCACGTCCGCCGAGGCGAGCTCGGCACTGGCGGCCATCCGGACGGCGGTGGCCGGTCCCTGCGCGTCGTTCGGGGACACCGAGAAGACGACCTACCGACCGCTGGTCCTCGCCGGCGCCGCCGGCGCCGACGACGTCGTCGCACGCGTCACCCAGGAGCAGTTCGACGACGACGACAGCGTGACCGACCACGCCTACCTCGTGGTCGACCGCGTGCTCGTGCACCTCGCGCTCTGGGGAAGGGACCACACCGCACTGCCGGACACGACCGAGCTGGACCGGCTCGTCCGTGCGGCGCGGAGCAGGGCGGGCCGAGCGCAGTGACGCAACGCCCGGTTACGCGGGGCAGGCGCCGATCAGCGGCGGGTGGGTGGCGGTGCGCTCGCTGCCGGGGAGCGTCGAGCGGATCGCCCAGGCGTACTCGATGCCGGCCGGGATGGTGAATCCCATCGTCACGACGTGGTGGGTCACGGGGGTCGGGTTCCCGGCGGCGGACTCGAAGAACATGCTGTCCGACTCGGTCGTCCCGGCCGCGGTGAGCACGCGCAGGAAGGGACTGTTCTGCACTTCACTGTCGGCCGGCAGTGTCGTGTCCCAGGTCAGCGTCGCGCGGCAGTTCGCGTCGTACGAGAGGGAGGCGTTGCTGATCCTCGGGCCGGGTGTCCCGGTCCAGCGGTCGGCCAGGTAGTCGAACGCGAGCGACGTCACCCGACGTGGGCGCGTGCTGCTGATCCGCGCCTGTGCGTGCGCCACGCCCCACCACTCGAAGGTCTGGTAGCCGTCGTCGGGGCGCACGAAGTTCGTGGTGCCGAGCACGTCGTGCACGGAGGAGGACATCACCGGGTTGAGGGCGGACAGCGAGTAGTTCCACTGGTCGGTGTAGGTGAAGGCCATGCCCCCGAAGAACGTGCCGTTGGGGTTGCTCGGAGTCGCGAACGCGGCCGCGATGTTGTCCCAGCTGGTCTGGTCGTAGCGCGCCTGGGGCAGCTGAGCCTCTCCGCTACCCGGCACGACGCAGTCGTACGTGCCGTCCGCGCCGCCGTTGCTGAGGTGTGTGAAGCCCGCCTGGCAGAAGTACCGGTCGGTACCGAACTCGGTGACGATGTTCGGCCGGGCGTCGTAGCGCGGCGAGGCCGGGTTGACCAGGTCGCTGAACAGCGAGCCGGGAGAGAACGCGCTGTAGAGGTTCAGCCCCCAGAACTGCAGGCTCGGCACGTTCGACCGGCGTCGCCAGTTGACGATCGCCCCGGATGCGGTGTGCCCGACCAGGTGGTCCGGGTCGGCCGCACGCGCACGCTGGAAGAGCGGCTCGAGCAGGCCGACCTTCGGCGGGACCGACTGGGTGTCGCCGAGGAGCGCCGCGAGCCCGGCGTCGCTGGCATTGCCCGCACCGTCGGTCTCGTTGCCGAGCACCCAGAAGTTCGTCGCCGGATGGTCCTTGAACGCCGCGATGGCCCGGCTCACGTACGCCCAGTAGTGCTCGACCCAGAGCGTGCTGTCGATCGGGTTGTCCGGTCCGAGTCCGGCCTGGTACCCGACCCCGGGGTCGTTGATCGCGATGTTGAGAAGCCAGGCGAGGCCGATGCCGTGGTTGTGGAAGCTGTCGGCGCAGGCGTGGTAGTTGTCCAGCACGCCGGGGTTGTTGATCAGCCAGTACTCGAAGATCGGCCGGATCAGGGTGGCCCCGGCACCCTCCAGCAGGCGGGCGTCGTTCTCGCAGGTCGCGGGGTCGGCCCAGCTCTGGTAGCTGACCACCTCGTCACCGATCATCTGCGGCCAGTACGTGTATCCCTTGCCGATGAACGGCACGCCGTCCCGCAGCACGATGCGCGTCCCCGCCTGGACACTCGTGTGGCCTGTCCCCGCGGCGACCGCGATGGACCCATGGCCGCCGACGCCGGTGAGCTGCGCGCCGACCAACGCCGCGACGAGGGAGAGCAGGACGCTGCGGCGCGTTCGTGACATCTGGCTGCCCCCCGAGGACCGATTAGTCAGTGATCCTTCCGAACTGGTTGGTCCCGGTCAAGCACGGGCTGCGGCGTGGGAAGTGCGGTCAGGAACTCGCGGACCAGCGCATGCGTGCGCTCGGGGAGCTCGAACTGCGGGACGTGGCCGCAGTCCGGCAGTACGACCGACGTCGCGTGCGGCAGTGCCTCGGCGACGTGCCGCGCGAAGCCCGGGGGGACCAGCCGGTCGCGCGCGCCCCAGACGAACAGCGCCGGGGGCGCCAGCATCGGCAGCCGCCGCCAGAAGCCCTCGTCGCCGAACGGGTCGTCGAGATAGATGCTGCGCAAGGACGAGAAGAACGCCACGCGGTACGCCGGCCGCTTGTAGACCCGCACGAACTCGCCGGCCGCGGCGTCGTAGGACTGCGCGGTGAGCCGGTCCGGCTGGGAGAACATCCGCCGCAGCCCGGTACGCGCCATGCCGCGGGTCATGGGCAACGGAAGCGCGGCCAGCTCCGGCCGCGCGTAGCGCACGACCGGCACGAACTGCCGCAGCTTGCGGAAGGCGACCGCCGGCGACAGCAGCACGATGCCCTCGACCCGCTGCGGCTCGAGCAGCGCCGCCTCGAGCGCGATGCGTCCGCCCAGGCTGTTGCCGAGCAGCACTGCGCGCTCCAGGCCGACGGCGTCGAGGTACGACGCGAGCCAGCGCGCGAAGAACGCCGCGTCGTACCTTCCGCGTGGCGCCGCGGTCGCGCCGTGGCCGGGTAGGTCCGGCGCGAGCACGTGATGGTCCTGCGCGAGATCCCAGATGCTCGGCAGCAGCGAGGCGTTGGTCGCGCCGAGCCCGTGCAGCATCACGATGGCGCGGCCGCCGGCCGGTCCGGCTTCCAGGTGGAACGTCTGCACGTTGCCGGCGCCGACCATCGCCGATCGCGGGAAGCGCACCGGCCGGTCCGTGTCGCCGGTGAACAGCCCGTCCAGCCGCAGCGAGAGGGACAGGTCCCCGTCGACGCGCAGCCGGCCGTCGAGGAACGCGGCCACGCCGCTCGTGCGGCCCTCGACCACGTCGAGCAGCGTCGCCGGATCGGCGGTGATGCTGGTGGTGACGTCGTCCGGCGATCCGTCGAGGACGCGTACGACGCCGCCGCTCAGCTCGACCGCGACGCGCGCCCGGCCGGAGTCGAGGCGCACCACGGCGCTGACGTCGGCCAGCGCGGCCGCCGCCGCGCTGACCCGTCGGCGTACTGCGGCCAGCAGCGTCTCCTCGCCCGGTACGACGGCGGAGGTCACGTCGAGAGGAACGCCTTCTCGAGCCCCATCAAAGCCTCGTCGAGACCGTGCAGCATCTGCTGCATGTGCGGCAGGCTGCGCCGGCAGGCGGTCAGCCCGAAGTTCAGGTGACCGGCGTAGCTGGTCACGGTGATGTTGAGCGCCTGCCCGTTCAGCGGGATCGACAGCGGGTACTGGCCGTCGAGCCGCGCGCCGTTCCAGTAGAGCGGGTCTCGCGGACCCGGCACGTTGGAGATCGTGAGGTTGAACGCCGGCCGCACGAAGCGGTGCAGGTCCAGCGCGGAGTTCAGCAGCAGTGGCGCGTTGATCGCTGCGCTGATGGCCGTGATCTGCAGCGGGCTCATGCCGGCCAGAGCGGCCTTCGCCTCCTGCATCGAGTCGCGTACCGACAGCAGCCGCGCCTCCTCGTCGTCGAGGTCGGTGGCCAGGCTGCAGAGGATGGAGCCGACCGCGTTGCCGCCCGCGTCGGCGTCGCCGGTCCGGATGGACACCGGCGTCATGGACACCAGCGAGGCGTCCGGGAGTGCGTCCTGCGAGAGGAGGTAGTCGCGCAGCGCGGAGGAGCACATCGTCAGCACGACGTCGTTGATCGTGGCGCCCGCCGCCTTGCCGACCGCCCGGATCCGGTCCAGCTCCCAGCGGTCGGCGGCGAAGCGCCGGCTCCCGGTGATGGGGACGTTGAGCATGCTGTGCGGCGCCTGCATCGGTACGACGGCCGAGCCGCCGCGCAGCGACCGCATGCCGAACTGCGCGAGCTTCGGTCCGATGCCCACCGCGTCGGTCAGCGTGTTCCACCCGGCCTGGAGCGCGGACGGTCCGTCCGCCTCGTCGTCCCGCGGGTACGCCGGGCTGCGCGGCGCGAACGGCGGCGGGACGTCCCGGGCCTCGGGGTCGGTCGACAGGCTGTTCTCGAGCGTGCGCATCGCGGAGACGCCGTCCATCACCGCGTGGTGCAGCTTCGTGTAGACCGCGAACCGGCCGTCGTCGAGGCCCTCGATGAGGTGGGTCTCCCACAGAGGTCGCTGCCGGTCGAGCAGCGTGCTGTGCAGGCGCGACGTCAGGGCCAGCAGCTCGCGGATCCGTCCGGGTCGCGGCAGCGCGGAGTGGCGGACGTGGTGCTCGAGGTCGATCTCGTGGTCGTCGACCCACGACCACTGACCCAGCGTCGTGACACCGCGGTGCGGCACGCGCCGGAAGAGCGGAGCGACCTGCTCGGCCGGAGTGCGGATCACGTCCTGGAACAAGCCGCTCAGGTAGTCGCGGTCCGCGCCCGGCGGGGTCTGGAACAGCTGCAGCCCGCCGACGTGCATCGGCTGCTCGCGCGACTCGGGCACCAGGAACATCGCGGAGGTGGGAGCCATCAGCGAGGGAAGGGAGGGCATCTGCCAGACGGTATCGGAAGGGACGGCGCGGGTCGCTGGCGAAAGGTGGCCTGGTCGCTGCGTGAGGGGGGCACATGAGACGCGGGCTCTGCACGCTGCTCGTCCTGACGCTCATCGGTGGCGTGGCAGCGCACTCGCACGCCGCGCGTTCGGCGTCCGCCCCGGCGCGGCCGCACGCGGTGGTCGCGCTCTTCGACACCGGGATCAACCCCTACCATCGCGTCTTCCGCGACCGGACCCCGCAGGCGATGCAGCACCCCAGCAGCTACCTGCCCGGATACCCCAAGCACGCCATAGCGCTCCGCATCACGCTCGACGCGGAGGACTACTACGACGCGGTCGTGAAGGACTGCAAGGCGATCTGGGCCACGGTGCGGCCGGGCCGGCTCTACTGGTTCCCGGGCACGAAGATCGTGGGCGCGATCTCGTTCGCCGACGACTGGCCGGACATCGACTGCGACGCGGCGCGGCCCGACGACACGTGGATCCTCTCCACCGGTCACGGGTCGATGACGGCCTCACGCGCCGCGTCCACCGAGTACGGCGCCTGCCGCGAGTGCCGGGTCGTCGCCATCCAGCAGCCGAACGGGGCCGGCCCCGGTGCGGACACGTCCGTGCGCGACTTCTTCATCGCCGGCATCAGCTGGGCTGCGGACAACGCCGCGTGGATCGACGCGCAGTCGAACTCCTGGGGCCCGATCGCCCCCGCATGGGAGCCGACCGGGTTCAGCGGCATCTTCGCGGCCGATCCCGGGCTGACGCGTGCGGTCGAGGCGACGGCGCGCAGGCATCTGGCGTTCTGGGCCTCCGGCAACGGCGCCGCCTTCCGCGGTGGCGTCCTCGGCCATCCCACGCTGGCCGCGCCGCACCTCGGCCCGTCGGCGATCGTCGTCGGCGGGCACGACTCCGGCTACGTGACCACCTGGCCGGGTTCCACGCCGGACATCGCCTCCGACGCGTGCAGCTCCTGGGCCATGGACGGGGCGTCGACCGAGGACTCGCGGGAGAACAACGGCGGCGGCACCTCGGCCGCCGCGCCGTACGCGGCGGGCGGAGCCGCGCGCATCCTGCTCGAGGCGCGCCGCATCCTCGGCGACGTGCGCACCGGAGTACGGGGGGACGTCGTCGCGCAGGGTCGTCGGGGCATCGTGCGCAGCGGGCCGCTCGCCGACGGCCGGTTCACGCTCGCGGAGTGGCGCGACGTCCTCTTCCACACCGCGACCGCGCGGCCGGTGGGGGAGCACGACGACGGCCCGGCCTGCGGTGCCTTCGACGCGCCGTATCACGCGACGCCGGTGCGTTGGGCCGACGTGCCGGACAGCGCCGCGCGGTACTACCAGCTCGGGTACGGCGCGATCGACTCGCCGGCGAAGGCGCTGGCCTACCGCGTGCTGCGCGGCCAGATGCCGATGCCCATCCGGCCGGACGACGACCAGCACTATCGAGACGAGCAGTCGGTGAGACAGGCGACGTTCCAGCTGTTCAGCCAGCCGTGACCGGGCTGGCGGCGGCGATCTCACTAGAGTCCGCCCCGTGACTTTCCTCCGCTTCCGCAGAGCGTCGGACCCGCTGTTCATCGCGGTCGACCTGATCTGTGCGCTGCTCGCCTGCGGGCTCGGCTACTACCTCCGTTTCGGCGACACGCCGGTCTCCCGTCCGGACCTAGACCAGTACCGCGCGCTGTCGCTCGCGGTGATGTTCGTGTGGCTGGTCACCGCACGCGCGGACGGTCTCTACCGGCGCGCCGCGATCCGGCCAGGCGTGTCCAACCTGGAGGAGTCGGTGCTCGCGGCGCTGATGTGCGCGGGCTTCCTCACTCTGTGCAACCTGCTCATCCCCGGCGTCCACGTGTCCTACCGGTGGATCGGGCTCACCTCCCTGTCGCTGGTGCTGCTCGGCTGCGGCAGCCGCATCCTGCTCCGCCGGCTGCGCCGGTTCTTCGTCCCGCTAGGCCTGTTCCTCGAGCGCTACGCGATCCTCGGCGACGACGCGCAGGGTTACCGGCTCTATCGCGACCTGACGCGCGGCAAGAGCCAGCCGTTCCAGGTGGTGTCCGTCTTCTCGATGGGCATCTCCGCCGAGGAGCTCCTGTCCGAGGCCCGCGCGCTCAACATCGATGGGATCATCGTGCCGGAGGGCCGGCTCTCCCGCGACCAGTTCGGCGTGGTCGCCTCGCGGTTGGCCGGCGCGGGTGTCGACCTGCTCCTCGCGCCCGGTCTCGGCAACCTCGACCTGCGCGTGTCCGGGTTCGCCAGCCTCCACGGCGTGCCGCTGCTGCGCTCGACCGGCCTCGCGCCCCGCCGTCGCGCGGTGCGGATGCAGCCGCGCTATCGCAAGACAGGCGGCATCGCGATCGTCGGGTCGCGCGGCGTGCCCGCGCAGTACGGCGCGTACGAGTCGATGGCGGAGCACCTGTCGACGTACTTCCTCGACAAGGGCATCCCGGTGACGGTGTACGGCCGCCGCGGCTTCTCGGCGAGCAAGTCGTGGCGCGGCGTACGGGTCGTGACACCGCCGACGGTGCGCGGCCCGGAGACACTGAGCGCCGTCGTCCACGGCTTCCTGTCCACCATGCACGTCGTGTTCGCGACGCGGACCAAGGACGTCGTGCTCTGTGACCCGGTGAACGGCGCGATGCTGGTCCCGCTGCGCCTCTTCGGCCGCCGGGTCACGGTCGTCATGGACGGCCTGGAGTGGCGGCGTGGGCGGCTCGGTGTCTGGGGACGCGGCTGGGCACGCGCGGGTGAGTGGCTGTCGGTCCGGATGGCCTCGGTCCTGGTGGTGCCGACCGAGGAAGTGCGTACGTACTGTCGCGTGCGCCATGACAGCGACGCGGTCGTGATCCCGCCCGGCGCCGAGCTCGTGGCGCGCGGACAGGTCTCACCGCCCGGGGAGCTGCAGCTCCAGGTCGACGGCTACGTCCTCAGCGTCGGGCGCATGCTGCCGGAGAACAACCCGCTGCTGGTCGCGGAGGCGCACTCCGACTCGGGCATCACGCTGCCGCTCGTCTTCGTCGGCGACA
>CAZYXZ010000007.1:0-61141 GCA_964651395.1 uncultured Frankiaceae bacterium | reverse complement strand
GTGATGTGGTCGTAGCCGGGCGCGACGTCGGTGGTCAGCGGGCCGAGCGTGTAGAACGGCGCCTCGTGGCAGAGCTGCAGCTGCAGCTCCATGTTCTCGGCGATCTTGTTCATCGGGACGTGGCCTGGGCCCTCGACCATGACCTGGACGTCGTACTCCCAGGCGATCTCGGTCAGCTCGCCCAGCGTCGCGAGCTCGGCCAGCTGCGCCTCGTCGTTCGCGTCCGCGATCGAGCCGGGACGGAGCCCGTCGCCGAGGGAGAAGGCCACGTCGTACGCGCGGAAGATCTCGCAGATCTCGCGGAAGTGCGTGTAGAGGAAGTTCTCCTCGTGATGCGCCAGGCACCAGGCCGCGAGGATCGAGCCGCCGCGCGAGACGATCCCGGTCTTGCGCTTCGCGGTCATCGGCACGTAGCGCAGCAGGACGCCGGCATGGACGGTCATGTAGTCCACGCCCTGCTCGCACTGCTCGATCAACGTGGCGCGGTAGACGTCCCACGTGAGGTCGGCCGACTTGCCGTTCACCTTCTCGAGCGCCTGGTAGATCGGCACGGTGCCGATCGGCACCGGGGAGTTGCGGACCACCCACTCGCGGGTCTCGTGGATGTTGGCGCCGGTGGACAGGTCCATGACCGTATCGGCGCCCCAGCGCGTCGCCCACGACATCTTGTCAACCTCCTCGGCGATGGAGGAGGCGACCGCGGAGTTGCCGATGTTGGCGTTGATCTTCACGAGGAAGTTGCGGCCGATCACCATCGGCTCGCTCTCGGGGTGGTTCACGTTGTTCGGCAGGATCGCGCGGCCGCGGGCGATCTCGTCGCGCACGTGCTCGGGCCTGCAGCCCTCGCGGATCGCGACGAACTCCATCTCCGGCGTGATCTCGCCGCGCCGCGCGTACGCCAGCTGGGACACGGCGGAGCCGGCGGCGGCGCGCAGCACCGGCTTGCCGTCGAAGCCGGCGTACTCCTCGACGTCCCCGCGCTCGCGGATCCAGGACTCGCGCAGCCGGGGCAGCCCCCGCTCGAGGTCCGGCACGAAGCCGGGGTCGGTGTACGGGCCGGACGTGTCGTAGCGGACGAACACGTCGCCATTGGTGAGCGGGATCTCGTTCATCGGGACCTGGAGGTCCGGACGGGATCCCGGGAGGTAGACCTTCATGGAGCGCTCCCTACGCCGGCATTACCCGGACAGGTCCGGCGGTCGGCGGCCCGCTGCCGCCCTCTCAGCCCGAATCGGTCGAGCTCCCGCGCTGTGCGCAGCCTAGTCCGGGCTAGAGAGTGGGGTCCGCCCCCGTGTCGGTGACCAGGGGCTTGCCGGCGGCGACCCAGGCTTTCAGGCCGCCTTCGAGGTTGCTGGCCTGCCAGCCCAGCTCGCTGAGGTAGGCCGCAACCCGCTGGGAACGGGCACCCACCGTGCACACCACGAGCACCGGGCGGTCCTTCGGCACCTGGTCCTGACGGGCCACGAAGTCGCTCATGGGGACGTGCGCGGCACCGGCCACGTGGCCGGCGTCCCACTCGTCCTGCTCCCGCACGTCGACGACGTACACGTCGTCGGGGACCTGGTCGGCGCTCACCGAGGTGACATCCATGCCGGCCACCGTAGCGAGGTCGGCGAACCAGGGCTGTGATGTGACAGGCCGCCGCCGAACGTGGTTTGACCGGTTACAAAACTAAGTGTTGACTGGCGCGGCGCCGCACCCAGCCTCTACGGAATTTCGGGGGATACACGAATGGTCAGGAACCTCGCCAAAGTCATGATTGTCACGCTTGGAGCCACGGCAGCCCTGTCAGTGGCCACACCTGCCAACGCAGGGGTGTTGGGCTGCTCCGTCGAGCTCGTCAACAACGAACTGAACAACCCGCATGACCCGATCCCTGTCTACGTACCACCCGCCGACATCGACGCCAACGGCACGGTGCTCTTCACCGTTTGGGCTGCTGGCTACCCAGTTGGTGCCGCTGGTTGCATCGCATTGGGAGGCGTCCTCAACTGCGCCAACATCTTCAACACCAACCCGCACAACCCAGTGCCCGTCTACACGTTCCCCCTGGGTATCGACGCCAACGGCACCGTCGACTACGCGTTGTACGACGTTGGCGCAACCATCCCCTACGCGCTCTGCGTTCTTCTCTAGTAGCTGCGCTCTCCAAAGCTGTATCCACCTCGGCGCTCGCGGCGTGCCGAAGGTTGAGCCTATGAACAGCAGAAGGGGCGGCCCAATCGGGCCGCCCCTTCTGTGTGCCTCAGTGCCTAGACCTCGTCGAGGCGCAGGCGCCGCCGGAGCAGCACCCCACCACTGAGCGCGGTCAGCGCGGCCAGCGCGAGCACCGTGCTCGCACCGGTACGCGGCAGCTTGTCGTCCGACGGGCTCACGGCGCCACGCACTGCCGGCTTCGGCGGGGCGAGGACGGACCGCGAGGTGACGGTCGGGCCAGGCGTGGTGACGGTCTTGTTCGACGCACCTGCGGCACCGATCACCGCGGTGTTGCCGAGCTTGTCACCCACAGCGGAGGACGGACCGGCAACCACTGTGACGGCGACCGTGCGGCCGGAGTTCGGTGCGAGCACCCCGAGGTTCCAGGTGAGCTTCGCGCCGTTCTGGACGCAGCCGTCGGTGCAGGAGACGAACGTCACCTTGGGGATCAGCGTGTCCGTGACGGTGACGGCGTTGCACGCCGAGCCACCGCTGTTGAACACGTGGATGTAGTAGTTGAACGACTCGCCCTTGAACACCTCGAGGTGGCTCGCGGCCTTGTTGGAGAAGGCGAGCTGGCAGCCGGGGCTGCCACCGGGGCCGACGGTCGGACCTGTGTAGGTGGCGTCCTTGGAGACCGGAGCACCGTCACAGGTGGCCGTGATCTTGGCCAGGTTCTTGTAGACGGCACCGATCGGAGCGTTGTCCGGCACCTTCACGGTGATGGTCAACGTCTTCGTCTGGTTCGGTGCCAGCGGTCCTATGTCGTTCCAGGTCGCGACCAAGCCCTCGACGCTGTCCGCGTCAGGAGCCGTGTCCGTGATCGTGGTGCCGGCCGGGCCGGTCACCGTGTCGACGACCTTGACATCGGTCAGGGTGCAGGTGCCGCGGTTCGGGACCACGACGTTGTAGTTGAACGTGCCACCGGCCGTGGTGTCGGCGACGGTCGCGTCCTTGTGCGCCTCGTTCAGCGGGTTCGGGCCGGTCTGCGCGGAGCAGTCGATACCGCCGACCGGGACCTCAGCGGAGACGAACCCGTTGGCGATGGCCACCCGCACCAGCGGCGTGGTCGCCGTCGGGGCCGGGATGAGGACGAGCTCGAACAGCGCAGCCTCACCGGTGGCCTTCGTGCCGTTGGCCTCTTCGGTCTTGGTGAGCGAGCCGAGTTCGAGCGAGATCAGAGGGTTGCTGGGCAGGATGAACGGGCCGGGAGAGTCCGCGGCGTTGAGCTCACCGAGGACCTCGCCGTCCTGCACGATCTGGAGGATCGGCTCGCTGTAGGTCACCGTCGCGCCGCCCGGGCGCCCGGTGGCGATGGCGGTGACAACCGGCGGGGCCAGCACATTGACCGTGAATTCGTTCGCGCCACCCTTGAACAAGGTGACCGCGGTGAGCTGGGTCAGCGCCTCGGCCTTCAGGCCCTTCTTCGGGCCGCCCGCGACGTCGATCAGCTGGTTGGTGCTGCGTGTGAAGACCGTGGTGCCCTGGTCGTTGTTCACCGCGACGAGCGCGGTGGTGTCCGGCACAGTGTCGGTGATCACGTTCGCGTCAGCGACGTGGGACGTGGCCTGGGCGCTGTAGGCGCCGCCCGTCGGGCAGCCCTTGGGCGCGGGCCAGCGGGCGTGCGCGGTCGCGCGGGCCACGCTCGCGTTGAGCAGCGGGTCCGCGGGGACGGGGAGGATCTCCTCGACGACCGGGTCCGCGTTGTCCGGTGGCGCGCTCTGCTCCGCCGTGACGAGCCCCTCGAGCGACTCGGCTCCGCCGAGCTCGAGAACCCCGTTGGTCGCGACGGCGTGGGACTTCGCGCCACCCTCGAGACCGGCGGAGTCGACCTCGGCCAGCGCCGGTGCGACGCTGCCCTCGACGATCTCCTGGACGCCGGGGATGTTCACGTTGGCGTGAACCAGGTCCACGAAAGCGAACCCGGCCCAGTCGTTGGGGCCGGCCGTGGCACCCTGGCCGAGCGCGCCAAGGCCCAGCGTCACGGAGGCAACAGCTGTTACTAGCGCGAGTCGACGCGCTCCAGTACTTCTCACTACGGACCCTCCCGTCCTCGCGCCACCGCGGGAGTGGTGGCGCCGTGACGGCCGGCCGGGACAGCCGTCACTGATTCAATACGTCGCAGGCTGCCTACCCTCGCGGGTGGCGTCCTACCCCGAAGTTGCCGAGGCGGATTGCCTGACAGCCCTCAAAGCATTTGTCGCGGAGACTTTCGAATTAGCGCGCCTGACGGCACGTCAATTCACGGTGAAGGTACACCTTGCTACCCGCACACTCCTGCACGCGGATGGTCACTTTTTGGCACAGGGAATGGACGTAGTGGACGTTGCGTGCCTCACCTGGACAATTAATCGGGAGTTTTCCCCAGGGGTGTGGAAAGCCTAGGGTGCGGAGCGTGAGCAGAGCACAACGCTTCGTGACATACGGCCTGGCCGGCTGGGGATTCGAGATTCTTTTCACCGGCGCCAAAGGCCCCTTCCGCGACCGCGACTGGCGCTTCGCCAGCCACACCTATCTCTGGATGCTGCCCATCTACGGCAGCGCGGCGATATTCCTCGAGCCGGCGCACGACCGGCTGCGCGGCCGGCCGTGGTGGCAGCGCGGCGCCGCCTACACCGCGGGCTTCTACGCCGTGGAGGCGGCCAGCGGCTCCCTCCTCCGCCGCACCACCGGGGCGGTCCCCTGGGACTACACCCGGGCGCGCGGCACGCGTCCCGTGCCCGCCAACTGGCGCGGGCTGGTCCGGCCGGCGTACGCCCCGGTCTGGTTCGCGGTGGGCATGGGCGCCGAGAGACTGCACGATGCCCTGACCAAGCCGGCCGACGCTCTGGAGTCCTAAGTGCCCGTCATCTCGCTGCCCGAGGAGTTCACCGCTCTCACTGCCGCGCTCCGCGACTTCATCGACCGCGAGGTCCGGCCGGTCGACGAGGAGCACCGGCAGGAGTTCCAGGAGACGGGCGGGCTGAAGGACGTCGTCGAGCTGAAGCGCGCACTGCGCAAGAAGTCGATCGCGCAGGGCTACTACACGCTGTTCATGCCCGAGGAGGTCGGAGGCGGCGGGGTCGGTTACCTCGGCATGGCGATGGCCTACGAGACGGTGGCCGGCGCGGGTTCGTTCCTCGCCGCGAGCGGCGGCGTCCTGCCGAGCGTGGAGGGCCCGACCCCGGTGCTCCTCGACTGCACGCCCGAGCAGCGTGAGCGCTACCTCGACCCGACGATGCGCGGCGAGAAGGAGGCGGCCTTCGCGCTG
Organism: uncultured Frankiaceae bacterium; assembly: GCA_964651395.1. GTDB lineage: Bacteria > Actinomycetota > Actinomycetes > BP-191 > BP-191 > CAZYXZ01. Next base: position 55,695 of record CAZYXZ010000007.1, on the reverse strand, counting down.
ACCGAGCCTGAGGCCGGCTCGGACGCGCAGAAGATCCGCACCCGCGCGGAGCGCAAGGGCGACCGGTTCGTCATCAACGGCCGCAAGCACTTCATCACCCACGGCGCCGATGCGGACTACGTGCTGCTGTTCGCGGTGACCGACCCGGACAAGGGCGCTGCGGGGGGCATCACCTGCTTCCTCGTGGACACGGACACACCGGGCTTCGAGGTCGCCCGCCGGCAGCGCACGATGTACGACGAGGGCCAGGCCGAGCTCGCGTTCGACAACATGGAGGTCGGCGAGGACCAGATCCTCGGCCGCGAGGGCTTCGGCTTCTACTCCGCGATGAAGTGGATCAACGGCGGGCGGATCCAGATCGCCGCGGGCGGCGTCGGCATCGCGCAGCACCTGTTCGGCCGGATGCTGGACTACGCGAAGCAGCGGGAGACGTTCGGCAAGCCGATCGGCAAGAACCAGTACATCCAGGGTTACATCGTCGACTCGCTGTGCGAGATCGAGCAGGCCCGCTACCTCGTGTACGCCGCCGCCGACGCCATCGACAACGGCGCCGACGGGCGGCTGGAGGCGGCCAAGGCGAAGTACGTCGCGAGTGAGATGGTCGGCCGGGTGGCGGACCGCGCGATCCAGGTCTACGGCGGCAACGGGTACATGACGGAGACCGGGATCGAGGGTTACGCGCGTGCCGTACGGGCGATGCGCCTCTACGAGGGCACGAGCGAGATCCTCAAGACGAACATCGCGAAGGGACTGGGGCTCTAGCCCCGAGGCGCCCGTAGCCGCCGAGTGAGGCACATGGGGCCTTTACGCGGCCCCGGACCGGGCAGGTCTTCGTCTGGAGACTGACCCAGCCCACCCGAGTCCGAGAGTCGCAGCCATGTGCCGAGGGACGACCAGCACGGTCGCTGTCGTCCTTCCCTACCAGCGGGCCAGCGCGGGGGTGGCGCGGCACCGGCTCCGGGAAGTGCTCGAGCAGCAGGCGGTGGCCAGGCAGGTCATCGACGACGCCGCACTCGTCGTGAGCGAGCTCGTGGGCAACGCCGTACTGCACGGCTCGCCCCTCCGCCACGGCCACCTGCTGCTCGAGTGGCACGACGAGGCCGACGGGGTCTGCCTGTGCGTCATCGACGGCGGTGGCCACACGGTCCCCGCGCCGCGCAACGCCGAGCCCACGGACTCCTCCGGTCGCGGTCTCGGCATCGTCGATGCGGTGGCTCGGGACTGGGGCGTCGACCGCACCGAGAACCGCGCGCGCGTCTGGGCTCTCGTCACGCCCTGATTAGAGTCCGGGCATGACCGAAGCACCGGGTCCACGCCAACCATGTCCTTGCGGGTCCGGACGCCGGTACAAGAGCTGCCACGGCTCCGGCCGCGCCGACCGCATGATCACGCCACGGCCGTTCGCCGGGCTGGCCAGCGAGCCGGACCTGGTGACGCTGCGCGAGGTGGTCCCGTCGGCGAGCGCGCCGCTCTCACTGCGCGCCCCGGCCGACGGTCACCGGCGAGTACGCCTGGTGACGGTGCTCCCGCTCACCTGGCCGGCCATGGTCGGCACCGACGACGTCGGCTACGTCGCGCTGCAGACGCCCGGCCGCAGCGGCGACGTGTCGCGCGACCTCGGACAGGCGATCACCGCCGTTCTCGCCGCGAGCGAGCCCGGCCCGGTGCCGCTCGAACGAGATGACGAGGCGCCTCGACTGCAGGAGCTGCTGGCCGACGAGCCGCTGGACATCACCGTGCACGACAACCTCGCGTTCTGGTCGGCGACGCACGACCCGGCGGGCGTGCTCTCCGGCGCGCAGGAGCGCGCGGACGCCGGCCTGGTCCCCACGGCTCGCCTGTCGTCGGTGGAGTCGGCGTACTGGTGCCGGATGAAGGAGCGCTGCCATCTCCGGTGGGCGCTCCGATACGACGAGGAGCCGGCGCTGGACGCCCTGGCCCGGCTGCACGCCGCGGGGCGGCTGGGGCTCGGCGACGGCACGCGCTACGTCGGCTCGTTCCGCGCGCACGGGCTGCTGGTACCGGTCTGGGACCTGCCTGCCGAGATGACCGCGGACCAGCTGGAGGCACCCGCCGCAGCGGTGGCGGCCGAGATCGCCGAGGCTGTCGCGTCGCCGCGCGCCCTCACGGCCGACGAGCGGCGGGCCCGGGCCGGACTGCTCAGCCGGCAGCTGACGTTGCGCTGACGTGAGCCGCGACGCCGACGTCGTCGTCATCGGCGCCGGCCCGGCCGGCGCCAGTGCCGCGCTCGCCGCGACCCGCGCCGGCGCCGACGTCCTGCTCGTCGACCGCGCCGAGATCCCGCGCTACAAGTGCTGTGGCGGCGGGCTCGTCGGGACCACGCTCGCCCATCTGCCGCCGGGTCTGGTCGGTGCTGCGCTGACCCGCGACGTCGTCGACCGGATCACCTTCACCAAGGACGGTCGCCAACGATGGACGCGCCGTTCGCGCAACGGCGAGGTGTTCCGTCTCGTGATGCGTGCGGACTTCGACGCGGCACTGGTCGACGCGGCGGCCGTCGCGGGTGCCCGCGTGCGGACCGGCTGCCGTGTCAGCGGGCTCGAGCTGGAGGGCGACGACGTGGTCGTCCAGACGGCGGACGGTCCCCTGCGCGCCGGGGTCGTCGTCGGCGCCGACGGCAGCGGTGGGCGAACGGCGGGCTACGTCGGCGTCCGCTGCCGGCAGGTCGACGTCGGGCTGGAGGGTGAGTTCGCCATGCCGGCGGGCTCGGCCCGCGAGTGGTCCGGGCGTGCTCTCATCGACTGGGGGCCCGTGCCGGGCAGCTACGGCTGGGTGTTCCCGAAGGGCGACCTGCTCACGGTCGGCGTGATCGGCGACCGCGGTCGCGGCGAGGAGATGCGCGACTACTACGCCGCCTTCGTCGCGAGGCTGGGTCTCGCCGAGCCGGTCACCTTCTCCGGCCACCTCACCCGCTGCCGCGAGGCGAGCTCACCGGTGCGTCGCGGCCGTGTCCTGGTCGCGGGCGACGCGGCCGGGCTGCTCGAGCCGTGGACCCGCGAGGGCATCTCTTACGCCGTCCGGTCCGGCGCCTGGGCCGGAGCGGCCGCGGCTGCCGGCACCGACGCCGCCCTGTCGGCGTACGAGCGGCGGGTCGAGGACGAGCTCGGCCGCGAGATGGCGGCCGGAGAGCGCTTCCTCGCCGCGTTCACGAAGAACCGCCAGGTCTTCCACGGGTTCGTCGCGTCCGTCCCCGGCGGGTGGCGCCTGTTCCGCCGCCTGGTCAGCGGCGAGACATCCCTCGCCGCGCAGCTCGACCACTCCGCCGTACGACTCGCCCTCCGGCTCTTCTCCTAACCCCAAGAAACGGATCTCACGTACCAAAAGTGGTCGCTTTTAGACCCCTTCTGGTACGTGAGATCGCGAACAGGGGTTAGAGGTCGTCGCGGGAGATGGGGCAGCTCATGCAACGCGGGCCGCCGCGGCCGGTGCCGAGCTCGCTGCCCGGAATGCGGATGACCTCGATGCCGGCGTCCTCCAGGCAGGCGTTCGTCGCGGTGTTGCGCTCGTAGGCGACGCAGACACGGGGTGCGAGCGCGAGCGTGTTGTTGCCGTCGTCCCACTGCTCCCGCTCCGCGGTCACCGGGTCGAGGCCGGTGTCGATGACACGCAGGGTGTCGATGCCCATCGCGTCCGCGGCTGCCTCGAGGAACGGCCGCGGCTCCGCGACGCGCAGCCCGTCGCCGTCCGGGGTGACCGTGTACGCGGCGAGGTCTTTCACCGCCGGCGGGAATGTCACGAGCGCATCGACATCGACCATCGTGAGGATGGTGTCGAGGTGCATCGTCGCGCGCTCCTGCGCGATCGGCACCGCCAGGACGGTGTGCGCCACTCCGGCGACGAAGGCACGGATGGCGAACTCCTCGACGCCCGCGGGCCGGGTGCGCTGGCCCACCCCGATCGCCACGACGCCGTCGCCGAGGACGAGGAGGTCACCGCCTTCGAACCACGCGCCCGGCCAGGCCCCGTCGTACACGAGTGCCGTCCCGGCGAAGTGCGGGTGGTGCCGGTAGATCGCTCCGGTGAGCTCGCTCTCCCGGCGGCGCGCGCGCATCGAGGGCCGCGTGACGGCGACGTGGTCGCCGACCCAGGCGGAGGAGTCACGGGTGAACAGCAGGTTCGGCAGCGGCGGGATGAGGAAGTCGTGGTCGTCGGTCATCGTGTAGACGACGCCACGGCCCCGCGGCAGCTCGTTGTGCGCGAGCCCGTTGATGACGACATCGGCCAGCTCGGCCGGCGGTAGGTCGCCGAGGTGGTCGCGGAGCTGGCGGGTGAGCAACGGGCCCACGGTCCACGCGGGCAGCGCGCCGTCGATGACCGCCGCGCGCGCAGCGTCCACCGCGAGCGTCTCGACCAGGAGGTCGCGGAGGTAGAGCACCTCGACGTCGCGCTCGCGCAGTGCGGCGGCGAACACGTCGTGCTCCTCCTGCGCGCGACTCACCCAGGGGATGCCGTCGAAGAGCAGGTCGGCGTTGTTGCGCGGCGTGAGCCGCTTGAGCTCGTCGCCGGGGCGGTGCAGCAACACCGTGCGCAGCCGGCCGACCTCGCTGGTGACCCGATGCGGGGAGTGGGTGTCCATCGCCCGCGATCGTAGATGTCAGGCGGCGGCGGGCGTGCGGCGAGCCAGCTGCTCCGCCGTACGGCGGGCGATGTCGAAGAACTCCGCGTTGACCCGCGACCGCCACCGTGCGCCGCGCACGACGCGGCCTGCCCATGAAGGGTGCTCCTCCAGCAGCGGACCGATGGCCTCCGCGAGCCAGCCGGCACCGTGATGGGGATCGACCTCGGCGTGCACGCGGTAGAACGGCAAGGCGGCCTCGTCGGCGCCGAGCCGCTCCAGGCCGGCGAGCACGAGGCGCGACCGCGGACCGGCCTGGAGCTCGATCAGCCCCATCGCGCCGAGCATCTCCGGCTGGAGCCAGTGGTTGGTCGCCAGCAGACCGCCCAGCGCCGTGCGCTGCAGCGCGGCAGCCGGCACGAGGTCCGGCGGAAGGTGCGGCACGTCGAGCACCCGTGAAAGATCGGCGTGCAGGGTCGTGTGTACGCCGGCCAGGTCGCCGTTGCCCATCTCGTCCCAGTAGTTGCGGGCCAGCTCGAGCTTGGGCCGGCCGTCGAGGCCCACCTGGCACAGCGCGACCAGGTCGTCGAAGCCGCCGTCGGGTCCGCCCTCCACGGCGAGGAACGCCACGAGCTCGGGCCAGCCGGCCTCCTTCGCCACCCAGTGGTAGACGGCCGGCAGCCGGTCCCGCGCCGCCAGCGCGCGCAACGCCGCGACCGCGTCGTCGGGCAGGTCGTCGGTCTCGGCCGCGTCGTCGGACTCGAGCTCGGCGAGCCACTCGCTCTCCAGCCGCCACTTCAGCTCGGCGACCGCTGGGTGCCGTTCGAAGCAGGCGGTCGTGCCGACCCGGTCGAGCGGTGCCAGGGACAGGTCGTAGATCGCGAGCAGGGTCGCGAACCGGTCGGCGCGGTCGACGGGGTCGGCCGTGCGCAGGTTCTCGAGGGCGGGGGCGCCGCTGGTCAGCGCCTCGGACAGCCGGTCGGCGAGAGGCCGAGCCGCCATGGGTGACTCCTCGGGGTCAGTCGGGAGCGATGCCTCCTGTCATGCCCGACTTCTCGCGATGTCTAACTGGCGAACAGCGTCTGCCGCGGCGCACTAGATTCCCTCCGCATGGGACTCATGGACGGCAAGGTCGCGATCGTCACGGGTGGGGGCCGCGGCATCGGCCGCGGCGAGGCGCTGCTGCTCGCCAAGGAAGGCGCAGCGGTCGTGGTCAACGAGCTCGACGCCGACGCGGGGGCCGCCGTCGTCGCGGAGATCGAGGCGGCCGGCGGCCAGGCGACAGCCAACGCCGACGACTGTTCCGACATGGCCGGCGCGGAACGCCTCGTCCGTACGGCGATCGACGAGTACGGCGCGCTGGACGCGCTGATCCTCAACGCGGGCATCGTGCGCGACCGCACCTTGGTGAAGATGACCGAGGCCGAGTGGGACGCGGTCGTGAAGGTCCACCTCAAGGGCCACTACGCCCCGGCGCACTTCGCGTGCGGGTACTGGAAGGAGTCGGGCCGGCCCGGCCACATCGTCTGCACGACGTCGACCTCCGGCCTGCTCGGCAACTTCGGCCAGGCCAACTACGGCGCCGCGAAGGCCGGCATCGCCGCGTTCACGGCGATCCTCGCGCAGGAGATGGCGAGAGCCGGCGTCACGGTCAACGCGGTGTCGCCCGCCGCGCGCACGCGCATGACAGAGGGCGCCTACGGCCAGCTCGACGTACCGGAGGGCTTCGACTTCTGGCACCCGGACAACATCGCGCCGATGGCCGTCTTCCTGTGCAGCGACGCCGCGTCGCACATCAGCGGCAAGGTCTTCGGCGTGCAGGGCGACGTCGTCGAGCTGTACCGGCCGTTCACGTGCGCCGCGGAGATCGTCAAGGGCGGCAGCCAGTGGGCGCCGGCCGAGCTGGTGGACCGCGTGGACTCGCTCTTCGACGAGAGCGGGATCGTTCCGGGCGCCGAGAACATGATGGGGAAGCTGCACTACTCGATGACCGAACGGGCGTGAAGGTCGGCGACGTCGTCGATGACTTCACCGCTGTCGACCACACGGGCGCATCGGTTCGTCTTTCCGACTACCTCGGGGAAGGTCCGGTCGTGCTGTTCTTCTACCCGGCCGCGATGACCGCAGGCTGCACGGTGGAGAGCTGCCACTTCCGCGACCTGGCCGCGGAGTTCGCGGAGCTCGCTGCGACACCGGTCGGCATCAGCCCCGACGAGGCGGACAAGCAGGCGCGGTTCCGTGACAAGCACACGCTCGGCTACCCGCTGCTGGCCGACCCCGACCGGGCGATTGCGGACCTGTTCGGCGTACGCGGCGGGATGCTCGGCCTGTCGCCGGTGAAGCGTGCGACCTTCGTGATCGGCCAGGACCGTCGCGTCCTCGAGACGGTCAAGAGCGAGATGAACATGAACGCGCACGCCGACAAGGCGCTGGACTACCTGCGGAAGAGCTAGGCGCCGGCGATCGCGTCGATGACTGCCGTGCGCGCCGCGGAGCTGCTCGGCGTCAGGTAGCCGCTCACGTCGGTCGGCACACCCACGACCACCCTGATCGTGTGCCTGCCGTAGGAGAGCTCGGTGTCCCAAAGGACGCGGCGGTTGGCCGCCGACCCGGACGACGGGTCGACGAAGGCCACCGGAGCGCCGTCGACGTAGACGGTGAAGGCGGCGATCTCCGGGCCGCGGGCGCCGATGACGGCGAAGCGCGTGCCGGTCGCGCTGAGCTCGACCGTGGCGCCGCGCTTGTCCGTCGTGTGCACCGTGCCGAGCCACGAGTCGCTGGCCTGCGTGCTGAGCCACCCGAGGCCGTACTTGACCTCGCGGCGAACGTTGTCGAACGGCACGATCACGGTGTGCACCGCGGACCAAGGGCTCATGTGCCCGGCCCGGTCCACCGCACGAACGCGCACGTCGTACGCGCCGGGCTCGCCCAGCGTCATGGTCACGGACCCGCCGACGACGGAGCGGGCGGGGCCCCACACGCACGTGGCGCAGCTTCGAGAGGTGAGCTCGACCCGGTCCAGGCCGGAGCCGGGCATCGGGTCGGCGGCGGTCAGGCCGATCGTCACCTCGGAGCCGGTGCCCGCGTCGGTGACGAACTCCGGCGCGCTCGTGATGGCCGCGGTCGGCGTCGCGGCGGGGTCGATGACCCAGATGGAGCCGGCCCGGCCGGACAGCACCGGCTGGCCGTCGAACAGCGGCACGAACTCCTCGTTGACCGTGGTCTGGCTGCTCACGGGTCCCACGCGCGCCGGGAAGCTGAACCTTGCCAGCGCTCCCGGTGGCACCGCCGCCGACAGCCCGGTCGGGCGGCTGGCCGAGGGCCAGCTCTCGTGTGCGAGCCGGCTCTCGCGGCCGAGCGGGTACGTGCTGATGCCCACCCGGTCCGGCTGCCACGTGGCCCAGCCCACGTTGCGGACCGACAGCGTCATCGTCAGCTGCTGGTCGGTCTCCACCTCGCGTCCAGGTGTGATGCTCGGGCTGAGCGCGAGGTAGTCCGCGCGGAGCGTCGCGTGCCGCGTCGTGCCGATCGAGGAACGCCATGTGCCGTCGCCGCCCGCGACGTAGGAGTGCCCCGCGGTCGGCCGGTAGCCGCGCAGCGCGCTCTTCGGGCTGGTCACCGGCACGGCCGGTGCGTACGGCGCGATGCCGCTGGGCGGGGTGCGCATCAGCGAGAAGACGGCGTCGGCGTAGCGCTCAGCTCGCAGGCCGGAGCCGTTGTAGCGGTACGCGGCCCGGTACCAGTTCTCGAGGACTCGCGGCTCGTCGGCGCCGAGGTGTGCGGGCACGTTGCCGGCGGACGCCTTGGCCTTGCCCGCGAGCACCTGCGCGCCGATGTCGATGTTGTAGCGGTAGTCCGCGGCGAGGCGGCGCTTGTCGTAGTTACCCCCGGTGATCTGCATGATCCCGATGCCGCAGCCGCCACTGACCTTCGCCCGGCCGTCGGAGAAGAACTGCCCCCAGCCGGACTCCTTCCAGGCGATCGCCTTGAGCATCGGCGGGGGGACCTGGTGGCGCCCGGCGGCGGCGTCGATCTCGCGCGCCACGGCGGCGTAGCCGGGGTTGTGGCCGCGGACGGAACGGGCGCTCGAGCAGCTTCCAGCGGTCGCCGGAAGTGCGAGAAAGGTGGTTACGAGCAGCGCGCAGCCGAGCACCGGGCGTAGACGCATGAGCCCGGGTGTTCGCTCCGGATAAGGTGCGTTCCTGCCCGAATCCGCCGAATTACGGAAGTGTCATTCTTGCCTGAGCGTGAGGCGGCGACATCTGCCGCGCGACCGCCGCGGCACGTCTGGGTGATGTCCGGCGGGTTCGCTGCCCTCTACACCGCCTACGCCGTCCAGCTGCACCGGCTCGTGCGGACGGCCGCCTACGACCTCGGGATCTTCGACCAGGCGATCCGCGGCTACGCGCACTTCCGGGCGCCGATCGTGCCCCTCAAGGCGCCGGGTCTGCACCTGCTCGGCGACCACTTCCATCCGGTTCTCATGCTGCTCACGCCGCTCTACTGGGTGTGGGACGACCCGCGGATGCTGCAGATCGCGCAGGCGGTGCTGCTCGCGCTTTCCGTCCCGGCGGTGTGGCTGTTCACCCGTCGTGCACTGGGGATGCGACCGGCCACCTGGGTTGCCGCGGCGTACGGCCTGTCATGGGGCCTGCAGTCGATGGTGGGCTTCGACGTGCACGAGCTCGCGTTCGCCGTGCCGCTCACCGCGTGGGCGCTGGAGCGCATACAGGCCGAGCGCTGGCGGATGGCCACGGTGTTGGTGCTGCTCCTGCTGCTCGTGAAGGAGGACCTGGCGCTTCTCGTCGTCGCGTTCGGCATCTACGTCGCGCTGATCGGTCGGCGGCGGCTGGGGGCGGTGCTCGGCGTGGTGGGCATCGCGGGCTACGAGGTCATCACCAAGGTGCTGATCCCCCACTTCGCGGACGGCGCGCAGTTCGCCTACTGGAACTACAACGCGCTAGGTCCGGACCTGCCGTCCGCGCTGTGGTTCCTCGTCCGTCATCCGTGGCGCTCGCTCGAGATCGCGCTGAGCCCGCCGGTGAAGCGGTCACTGCTGCTGTGGTTGTTCGCGCCGACGACGTTCCTCGCGCTGCTGTCGCCGATCATCGTGCTGTCCGTGCCGCTGCTGGCCGAACGGCTGTTCTCCAGCAACCGCAACCACTGGGTCACCGGCTTCCACTACAACGCGGTGCTCATGCCGATCCTGTTCCTGGGTGCGGTCGACGGGCTGCGCCGGTGGCTCGCGCGCAGCGGTGAGCCGGAGCCGGTCCGCGCGCGGGTCTCCCATCGCGTGGCGATCGCATGGTTCGCGGTCGCAGTCGTGCTGTGCGGCCGGTTCGCGTTCCACGAGATGGCCACACCGGGTTTCTGGAGCTCCGGCCCGAGGTCCCGGGCGGCGTACGGCGCGATGCGGCTCATCCCGGACGGTGCGTTCGTCGCGTCGACCAACCGGATCGCGCCGCACCTGACTCCGCGCGCCTACGTCGTCCTCTTCGACGGCAAGGACTACGGCCAGGACTGGGTGATCGCCGACTTCGCACGACTGGAGTACCCGTTCAAGTCGATCGCCGAGCCGCGCAAGGTGGTGCACGACCTGCTCCGCGACGGCTGGGTGGTGCGCTACAAGGTCAACGGCTACCTCGTGCTGCAGCGACCGAGCTGAGCAGCGGCTAGCGGCCGTGCGGCTGCTCCGGCGTGCGGTTGGGCGGGCGGATCGGTGAGATCGGCGGCAGCGAGCGCCACCGGGTGCCGCTCCACAGCGACGGGACGGCGTCGACCGCGCGTGCGATGGCGTAGGCCTGCGGCTCGTAGTTGACCCGCCAACCCCGGAAGTGCGGCCACGCCTCCTCCGCGCTGCGCTCCATCTCGAAGCCGACCGCGGTGAGCCGGGCGATGCCGGCCTCGAACTCCTCGTACGTGAGCTGGATCGACGCGTCCGGGCGCGGGTCTTCGTCGAAGTCGATGCGCAGCACCTTCGCGATGTCGCGCAGGCAGGTGAAGCCCATCCGCAGGCACATCCGCGCCTCCAGCGGCGCGGTCGTCGGACAGGCCGCGAGGTAGATGGCGGCCGAGTCGAGGACGGCGAGCAGCCCGACCACCCAGTTGCGCCGCGGGTGCGGCGAGCGGAAGAAGATGAGCGCCGGGTAGTTCGTGTGGGACTCCGTGACGTCGGCGGCCCAGCGCTCCCAGTCGGCGTAGAAGCCCGGCAGGTTGCCGATGCTGCCGACGATCTGGTGGCGCGCCAGCAGCTCCGGCCCCCAGGCAGGCTCGCCGGCGCGGCTCTGCAACAGCGTGACGAGCGTCTCACGGCGGTTGAACGCGCCGTAGATGGTGGGCAGGTAGCCGACCTGCAGCGCGATGACGACGACCCCGCTCGCTCCGGCGAGGAAGGAGACCACGGTCGCGCCGAGGCCGGTCGCGGGGACGTAGCCGAGGGTGAAGATGTCGGAGCCGCTGGCCTTCAGCGACTGCGGGAAGCTGTGCAGCGTCGGCCAGAGCATCAATGCGAACGCCAGGATGAACAGGCTGATCCAGGAGATCAGCTGCATGAGCAGCACGACCGGTGGCAGCGGGGCGAGGAGCCGGTCGCGGACCTCGTAGTCGTCGGTCTGGCGGGCCAGCGCGAGGATGGGGCGCCGGACCAGCACGGCCACGTTGCGGGCGAGCCACGACGAGGTGGCGCGCGGCACGACCAGCGTGCGGATGACACTCGACCACGTGAACAGGGCGAGGGCGACGCCCGCGGCGAAGCCGACCCACCTCAGCGCGGTCATCAGCTCGACTCGTCGTCGTCGCGCAGCAGCTGCGCGGCGGCGTTGGCGGCGGCGAGGACGTCCTTCACCGGCCGGCCCTCCCTCGCGGCCAGTGCCGCCACGTCCTCGAACTCCGGAACGGCGTTGACGACGCGGCCGCCCAGCCGCGCCACCTTCACGCGCACGTCCCCGCCCGCGACGGCAACGGTCACGACCGCCCGGTCCAGTACGTGCTTCGCCACTGCGTGCTCGCGCACGCCGATGGTCGACGTCTCGCGGAACAGCACGCCGCGCACCGCGTCGACGGTGCTTGGCGCGGTCAGCGCGGACACCTCGACCGCCGGGCGGCCCTTCTTCATGTGGATCGGGGTCAGCCAGGCGTCGACGGCTCCTGCGCTCATGAGCGCGGTGATGACACCCGGCCACAGCCGAGGGTCGAGGTCGTCGACGTTGGCGCTCACGACGATGGAGGCGTCCGTCGACGACGCGGCGAGACCCGCGCCCGCGACCGGCAGAGCGCTACCGACGACCAGGCGCAGCACGTTGGGCAGCTCGTCCAGGTCCCGGTCGCCCGCGCCCATGCCGACCCGCTCGACCACGAGCGTGGGCAGCTCTCCCCAGGTGCGCACGGTGGCGGCGAGGAGCGCTGCGCCGGTTGGGGTGCACAGCTCATGAGCGACGCCGCCGGAGTAGATCGGCGCTCCTTCGAGCAGGTGCACCACCGCGGGCGTCGGGATCGGCAGCAGGCCGTGGTCCCCGCGCGTCATGCCGAGGCCGGTCGCGACCGCGGATGCGTGCACCTCGTCCAGGCCGAGGGCGTGCAGCCCCGCGGCGGCGCCCACGATGTCGGCGATCGCGTCGAGGCCGCCGATCTCGTGGAAGTGCACGAGGTCGGGGTTCGTGTGGTGCACCGCGGCCTCCGCGGCGGCCAGCCTGCCGAAGACGTCGAGCGCGACCCGGCGGACCGGCTCGGCGAGGTCTGCCTGCTCGATCAGGCCGCGGATGTGCGGCCACGTGCGGACGACGCTCGAGCGCGTCACGCGCACGGTGACCTTGGTCGCCCCGAGCCCATGTCGCTCGACCGGCTCCGCCTCCAGCTTCGTGGCCTCGACGCCGACCGCGTCGACCGCGTCCTGCAACGTCTCGAGCGGCACCCCGGCGTCCACCAGCGCGCCGAGCACCATGTCACCGGAGGCGCCGGCCAGGCAGTGGAACCAGCCGATGCGCGTCACGCAGTCGCTCGCCGGGCGACGCGTGAGGCGAACACGCCGGCGCCGAAGCCGTTGTCGATGTTGCACACGGCCACGCCGGGCGCGCAGGAGTTGAGCATCGCGAGGAGCGCGGCCAGGCCGCCGTACGAGGCGCCGTAGCCGACAGACGTGGGGACGGCGACGACCGGTACGCCGACCAGGCCGCCGACCGCCGACGGAAGCGCGCCCTCCATGCCGGCGACGACGACGAGGCAGTCGGCCCGGTCGAGCTCGGCCTGCACCGCGATGAGCCGATGCAGCCCCGCCACGCCGACGTCGCAGATCCGCGAGACGCCTGCGCCGAAGGTCGCCGCGACGAAGGCGGCCTCGGCGGCGACCGGCTCGTCCGAGGTCCCGGCCGAGACGACGGTCACGAGGCCGGCCGGTTCGGGGACGTCGCCGACCCGGGCGGCGCGCGCCGTGCTGTCGACGGTCGCGTCCGGCCAGGCACGTGTCACCGCGTCGAGCACATCGCGGCCGGCTCTGGTCACCAGGGCGGGACGCTGCCCACCGGCCTTCGTGAGCTCCCGGACGATCGCGACGACCTGCTCCGGAGTCTTGCCCGCGCCGTAGACCACCTCGGGGTCGCCGGTGCGCAGCGCGCGATGCTGGTCGACCCGGGCGAAGCCGAGGTCGGCAAAGCCGGGCAACGGCAGCGCCGAGAGCTGCGTGAGCGCGGCGTCGACGGCCATGTCGCCGTCGGCTACCGACGCCAGCAGCCGGCGTACCTCGTCCCGATCCACGCGAGTTCCCTTCGAGTGGGCCTCGTTATACTCGCCGCTCATCCCCCGTGACCGCAGAGGACCCGCGTGCTGCTCCAGAGCGACACCCTCGAGCTGGTCGCGATCGGGGGCGCGGTCACCGGTTTCCTCGGTCTCGCTCTCGGCGTCTCGAGCAGCGTCCGGCTGCGTTCGATGCGCCGCGCGTACGAGGTGCTGCAGGGCGGCAGCAAGCGCGACGACTTCGTGACCGCGGTCAACCGGCACGCCGACCAGGTGTCCGGGCTGCGGGGTCAGGTCGGCGGCATCGAGAAGACCCTCGAGCAGGTGCAGCTCGACCTTTCCGACGCGATCCGGCACGTGGCCGTCGTGCGCTACGACGCCTTCCCGGACATGGGCGGGCGCCTGTCGTTCTCGCTGGCGATGGTCGACGACGCGGGCGATGGGCTGGTGCTGACCAGCATCAACGGCCGGTCGGAGACCCGGACCTACGCCAAGGGTGTGAAGAACGGACGCAGCGACGTGTCGCTGTCTCCCGAGGAGACGCAGGTCATCGGCTTCGCGACCCGCTCGGCCCGCGGGTGACCGGCGGGAACCGGCTCGCCTACCTGGGCCCGCCGGGCACCTTTACGGAAGCCGCCCTGCTGACGCTGCCCGAGTCGTCCGGCGCGCAGCTCGATCCGCGGCCGACCATCACCGACGCGGTGGAGGCGGTGCGCACCGGCGCTGCAGACGCGGCGATGCTGCCGCTCGAGAACAGCATCGAGGGCTCGGTGATGCTCACCCTCGACGAGCTCGCCTTCGGCGCGGACGACCTCGTCGTACGCCGTGAGGTGTTCCTGCCGATCACGATCGCGCTGCTCGCACGCTCGGGCGTCGGCCTGGACGAGGTCTCCGCGGTGCTGTCGATGCCGCACGCGGCTGCGCAGTGTCGCCGGTGGCTCGCGGCCAACCTGCCCGGCGTACCGGTCCGCGCGACCACATCGACGGCGGAGGCGGCCCGTCTGGTCGGCGAGGCGGACGACCCGCTGGCCGCGCTCGGTGCGCCCATTGCGGCGACGGAGTACGGGCTCGACGTGCTCGAGCCGAGCGCCGGGGACAACCCCGACGCGATGACTCGCTTCGTCCTGGTCTCCCGCAACGACACCCCGCCCGACGCGCCCACCGGGGCAGACCTCACCAGCGTCGTCGCGTTCATCGCCGACGATCACCCCGGTGCGCTGCTCGAGCTGCTCGAGGAGTTCGCCGTTCGCGGTGTGAACCTGACCCGGATCGAGTCGCGTCCGACCGGCGCGGGGCTCGGTCGCTACTGCTTCTTCGTCGACGTCGAGGGGCACGTCGCCGAACCGCGCGTCGGGGAGGCGCTGAGCGGCCTCAAGCGCAAGTGCGCCGACGTCCGCTACCTCGGCTCGTACCCGCGCGCCACCGGTACGCCGTCCCCGGCTGCACGAGGTACGACGGAGACGGACTTCGCATCCGCAGCCGAGTGGCTCGCACAGATCCGTGGCGTTCGGTGATCGACCTCAGGCTCGTCCGCGAGCAGCCGGAGCTGGTCCGCGAGTCGCAGCGGGCTCGGGGCGCCGACCCCGAGCTGGTGGACGCGCTGCTCGAGGCCGACGCGCAGCGGCGCGCGGCGATCGACCGCGCCAGCGCATTGCGGGCCGAGCAGAAGGTTCTCGGCAAGGGCGTCGCCTCCGCGAAGGGCGACGAGCGCGCGACCCTGCTCGCGAGGCTGGGCACGCTCGCGGAGGACGTGAAGGAGGCAGAGGCGGTCGAGGTCGCCGCGGAAGCCGCGCTGCGCGCCGTGCATCTCGCCGTGCCGAACGTCATCGAGCCCGGCACGCCGCCCGGAGGCGAGGACGACTACCTCGTGCTTCGCGAGGTGGGCGAGATCCCCGAGATCGCGGCGCCGAAGGACCACCTGGAGCTCGGCGCGCTGCTCGGCGCGATCGACGTCGACCGCGCGGCCCGCACGTCGGGCTCGCGCTTCTACTACCTGACCGGTGTGGGGGCGCTGCTCGAGCTGGCGCTGGTCAACCTCGCCATGGCCCGCGCAGTCGCCAACGGCTTCGTCCCGGTGATCCCCCCGGTCCTGGTGCGCCGCGACGCCATGGAGGGCACGGGCTTCTTCCCCGGCGACGAGGCGCAGGTCTTCGCCGCGCGCGACGACGACCTCTACCTGGTCGGTACGTCGGAAGTGCCCCTGGCGGCGTTCCACGGCGGCGAGGTGCTGGAGGCGGAACGGCTGCCGCTGCGCTACGCCGGCTTCTCCACGTGCTTCCGCCGCGAGGCCGGCTCGTACGGCAAGGACACGCGCGGCATCATCCGCGTCCACCAGTTCGACAAGGTGGAGATGTTCTCGTTCGCTCCTCCTGAGCAATCGGTCGAGGAGCACCAGCGCCTGCTCGCCTGGGAGGAGGAGATGCTCGCCCTGCTCGAGCTGCCGTACCGGGTCATCGACGTCGCGGCCGGCGACCTCGGCGGGTCCGCCGCGCGCAAGTACGACTGCGAGGCGTGGATCCCGACCCAGGGCCGCTACCGGGAGGTCACCTCCACGTCGAACTGCACCGACTACCAGGCGCGACGGCTCAACATTCGCCTGCGCGGTGAGCGTGGACCCCAGCCGGTGCACACGCTCAACGGCACGCTGGTCGCGATCCCGCGGACCATCGTCGCGCTCCTGGAGAACCACCAGCAGCCGGACGGGTCCGTCGTCGTGCCGAAGGCCCTGCGGCCCTACCTCGGCGACCGCGAGGTGCTCGCGCCGGGAGGCTAGGCGCGCACCTCGCCGACCTCACGTGTACGCCTGACCCCTAGGCTGGACGCGTGATGTCAGACCACGCGTTCGACGACGTGCTGGCGGCGAACGAGGAGTACGCCAGCACGTACCAGCACGCCGAGCTCCAGGCGACGGCCGCGAAGGGCCTGGCTGTCGTCACCTGCATGGACTCGCGGATCATCCCGCTCACCATGCTCGGCCTCGCGCCCGGTGACGCGAAGATCCTGCGCAACGCCGGCGCGCGGGTCACCGACGACGTGCTGCGCACGCTGGTGCTGGCGTCGTACCTGCTCGGTGTCGACCGGGTCATGATCGTGGCGCACACCAAGTGCCGGATGGTGGGCACCGAGGACGAGGTGCACGCCGCGATCCACGAGGCCGGCGGGCCGGACAGCCGCGCGCTCTCCTTCCTCGTCACCGACGACCAGGAGGGAGCACTGCGCGCCGATGTCCAGCGCGTGCAGTCGTGGCCTTATCTCGGCAGCATCACGGTCGGCGGCTTCCTCTACGACCTCGACACGGGCCGGCTCCGGCGGGTCTGCTGACCGGCGCCTGGCCGGCCGTGTGGCCGGCGAAGGCGGAGGTGCGGGTTCGGTTGCTGTCGGCGATGCCGTGGCTGGGCCACTCGTCGCTGGGGCCGCAGCACGTCGAGGCTGGCAGCTGTGACCGCTGCGGCACCGAGCCGCGACTCGTGGCGCTGTGCGGGCCGGGGAGCCCGCCGTACGCCGGACGACGCTGCGCCGCCGAGCTCGGCGTCGACGGCTGGTGCGAGGGTCATGAGCCGGACGCGGTCGCCGCTCTCGAGTGGTTAGGTGCGCTCCCGCCGGAGGCGGACGACGTGGCGTGGGTCTGGTGGCTGGCCACTGGCGAGGTGCGGCTGCCTGCGGGCGGGCTACCAGGGCGAGGGGGCGTAGTCCTTGAGGAAGCAGCCGTAGAGGTCCTCGCCCTGCTCGCCGCGGACGATGGGGTCGTAGACCCGGGCGGCGCCGTCGGCTAGGTCGAGCGGCGCGTGGAAGCCCTCTTCGGCGAGGCGCGCCTTCAGCGGGTGCGGCCGCTCGTCGGTGATCCAGCCGGTGTCGACGCTGGTCATCAGGATGCCGTCGGTGAGCAGCTCCTGCGCGCTCGTCCGCGTGAGCATGTTCAGCGCGGCCTTGGCCATGTTGGTGTGCGGGTGGCCGGGGCCCTTGTAGCCACGGCTGAACTGGCCCTCCATCGCCGACACGTTGACGACATACGTGCGCCGCGCCGGCGAGGCGGCGAGCGCCGGCCGGAGCCGGCTGACCAGGATGAACGGCGCGGTGACGTTGCACAGCTGCACCTCGAGCAGCTCGAGTGCGTCGACCTCGTGCACGCGCTGCGTCCAGCTGTTGATCGGTGCGAGGTCGGGCACGAGACCGCCGGCGTCGATCGCGGTGTTGTCGGCGACCCGGGCGAGGCTGGCCGAGCCGCTGGTCAGGGCGAGGGCGGTCAGTTCGTGCGGCTGGAAGGTCGCCGTGTCACCGAGGGCCAGCGGGTGCGCGCTGCTCGGCCGGCCGAGCGCCACGACGTCGGGCAGGGGACCCTCCGGCAAGGGTGCGCTCTCTGCGGCGATCAGCTGCTGGTACGCGCCTGTTGAGCGGCGCACGGTCTGGCAGGCGTTGTTGATGAGGATGTCGAGCGGTCCCTGGGCGCTGACCTCGTCGGCCAGCGCGATGACCTGGTGCGGATCGCGCAGGTCGATGCCGACGATGCGCAGCCGGTGCAGCCAGTCGGCACTGTCCGGCATCGACGTGAACCGGCGTACGGCATCGTTCGGAAACCGCGTGGTGATGGTCGTGTGCGCGCCGTCGCGGAGGAGGCGCAGCGCGATGTACATGCCGATCTTCGCGCGCCCGCCGGTGAGCAGCGCGCGACGGCCGGTCAGGTCCGTGCGGGCCTCACGCCGTGCCCAGTTGAGCTCGGCGCAGGCCGGGCAGAGCTGGTGGTAGAAGGCGTGCACCTCGCGGTAGCGCTGCTTGCAGGTGTAGCAGGACCGCGCGTAGTGCAGGCGCCCGACGACCGGCTCGGCGCTGCTCGCCGCCAGCTGGATCCCGCGGGTCTCGTCGTCGATCCGGTCCGGCGCGGCGGTCGCAGTGGCCGCCGTGACGGCGGCGTCGGCCTCACGCCGCGCCTTCTTCCGCAGGATCTTGAGCGTCTTCACCTGCTTGGCGATCGCCTGGCGTACGACGACGGCGTCGGGATGGTCCAGCGGCAGGTGGTCGATGTCCGCGATCACCTGCAGGCAGATCGCCAGTCGTTCCGGGTCGATCCCGTCGCGCTGCAGGTCGAGCTCGTCGAGCAGGTCGTCGGTGATGCTCACAGATAGGGCCCGCTCTGGTTGGGCTGGCCGAACGCGCCGTCCGGACCCGGCGGCAGCGCGCGGTTGCGCATCTGCTCGAGCTGGGCGCGTGCGGCCATCTGCTGCGCGAACAGCGCGGTCTGGATCCCGTGGAAGAGCCCCTCCAGCCAGCCGACCAGCTGGGCCTGCGCCACGCGCAGCTCCGCGTCGCTCGGGGTGCCCGACTCGTCGAACGGCAGCGTCAGCCGGTCCAGCTCCTCGCGCAGCTCCGGCGCCAGGCCGCTGGCCAGCTCCTTGATGGAGCTCTGGTGGATCTCCCGCAGGCGGTTGCGGCTGGCCTCGTCGAGCGGCGCAGCGCGGACCTCCTCGAGCAGCTGCTTGATCATCATGCCGATGCGCATGACCTTCGCCGGCTGCTCGATCAGCGTGTCGAGCGGCCCGCCGTCGACGGCGGCCCCGACCGCCTCCTCGGCGGGGAGTACCTCGGGCTGAGCTTCCTCGGTCATCTCATCCGTCATGGGGTCAGCCTAGAGCCGTGACCAGCACGACCTTGCCGACGTGCTCGCTCGCCTCGACCACGCGGTGCGCCTCGGCGGCCTCCCGGAGCGGGAGCACGCGGTCGACCACCGGTCGCACGCGGCCGTCCTCGACCATCGGCCACACGTGCTCGCCGACGGCGCGCACGATGGACGCCTTCTGCTCGGGCGGCCGGCCGCGCAGGCTGGTCGCGGCGACGGACGCGCGCTTCCCGAGCAGCTGGGCGAGATCGAGCTCGCCGGTCGTCCCACCCTGCATCCCGATGACCACCAGACGTCCGGCGGTCGCCAGGGCGCGGACGTTCGCGGGCAGGTACCGCGCGCCGATGATGTCGAGGATCACGTCGGCGCCGTGCCCGTCGGTGATCTCCCGCATCCGGTCGGGGAAGTCCTCGCTCCGGTAGTCGATGCCGGCGAGCGCGCCGAGCTCGCGACACCGGTCGAGCTTCGCCGCGGAGCCGGCGGTGACGACGACCTTGCCGCCGAGTGACGTCGCGACCTGGATGGCCGTCGTACCGACACCGCTCGCGCCGCCGTGCACGAGCAGCCAGTCGCCCGCCTGCAGCCGCGCGACGTCGACCAGGTTGCTCCACACCGTGCAGACCGCCTCGGGCAGCGCCGCGGACTCGACGAGCGAGAGGCCGGGCAGCGGCAGGCACTGACCCTCGGGTACGGCGACCCGCTGGGCGTAGCCGCCGCCGGCGAGCAGTGCGCACACCTCGTCGCCCACCTGCCATCGGCTCGCACCCGGGCCGAGTGCGGCGACCACGCCCGCGCACTCGAGTCCGAGGATCGCGGAAGCGCCGGGTGGCGGGTTGTAGAAACCCTGGCGCTGCAGCAGGTCGGCGCGGTTGACCGCCGTCGCGGTGACGTCGAGCAGCACCTCACCGGCGGCGGGCACCGGGTCGGGCACCTCGGCCCACGTGAGGACCTCCGGGCCGCCGTGCCCGTCGAGGACGATCGCGTGCATCTGCTCCCTCTCGCGGTTGCCGGGGCGGCCCGCCGGGGATGACAGCCGGTGAACCGTGCGCCAGATCGATCGAGCCATGCCTGGAGGGCGACGTGAACGAGCCGACCCCGAGCATCATCGTCTGTACCGACGGGACCGAGCGCTCCGCGCCCTTTGTGCGAGCGGCAGCCGAGCGCGCGAAGGCGGATGGGCTGCGCCTCATCGCCTACGACGCCGCGTCGTCGGGGGCGTTCTCCAGCCCGCGACCCAACATCTGGGCGGCGGGCGGCGAGGCCGACCTCTATGACCACCCGCTCGACCCGGTCGAGCTCGAGAAGCTCGGCCAGCACGGGCTGGCCCTGCAGGTCCAGCACGCGCGGAAGGCCGGCACCGACGCCTACGGCTGGCTCCCGGAGCAGTCGAGCGGCAAGGCGCTCGTCGAGTACGCCGCGCGCGAGCATGCGCAGCTCATCCTGCTGCCGGCCGACCTCGACCCCGACTTCGTCGACGACGTCAACGCGGCAAAGGGCGACACGGGCGACGTGCAGGTGGAGATGGTGCCCGCCGCCTGAGATCGTGGGGGCATGTCCTCCCTGCCGGCCTACGCCGCCGAGGCGGCGCAGCGGATCGGGGAGAACCCGGTCGACCGCTCCGGTCTCGCCGTGGTGATCGGGCTGTGCGTCGCGGCAGCCGGCTTCGGCGTCGCCGTCCTCGTCGTACGCCGTGGGCGCGAGCGAACGCGTCGAGAGCGCGGGTAGGGCTCTCTCACCACGGCGACGGTTTCTGATTCACTCCTCGCGCGCGTGGGCACTCGACTGCTATGGCGAGCATCGGTGTCGACTTCTACAGCAAGAACCCACCTGCACAGGACACGACCCTCGAGGTGATGGTCGGCGCGCTGGCCGGCGCCGCCGCGGGTGCGCTGCTCGGCGGCCTGCTGTCCTTGTTCTTCTGGAAGGCGATCATCCCGCTCGGCGGCGAGATGGTCGGTGACTGGATGGCGGTCGGCACCGCGGTCTTCCTCGCCGTGCTGTGCGGCATCAGCGGCGGCGTGGCCGCCTACGCGCGATCGCGCGCCGGCTGAGGCCGGCTCAGGTACACGCAACCCCTGACGCGAGCAGGCCGCCGCCGTCGCTGTCGAAGTACCAGGCACCCCCACCGGCGCGATGCTCCGCCGTCGCGCAGAACGCCTCCGGCGAACCCACGCCGCTGACGATGCGGACGGTCACGTCCTTCGTGCTCGGCACCTCGTCGAGCTCGCCGAGGTCGCCGTACACGCCGTGCTCGGTGAGGTAGGCCTCCTCCGACGTGGCGAGGTCGCGCAGCATCGAGCGGGCCGACGCGGCCATGGCCTTCCTGCGCTGCGCGAAGAACGTCGGGACGGCGATCGCGGCGAGCAGGCCGATGATGACGACGACGGACAGCAACTCGAGCAACGTGAAGCCCTGGTCACGGGCAGGCGGCCTGTGCATCCCCGCACTGTCGACGACTCCCGCGTGCGGCGACATGACCAATCCGGGGCATTTCTCCGTAGTCATGAGGCCCTTGGCACGGCCTATGCTCTCGCCGACCCAGGGAGGCGGCGTGAACCCAGCGGGAGCGGTGGCGGTGGTCACCGGCGCGTCCGCGGGCATCGGCGCCGCGACCGCGGAGGCGCTGGCCGCCGCTGGCGCCCACGTGGTGGCAGTGGCCCGCCGCGCCGACCGGCTGGCCGAGGTCGTCGAGCGGTGTGGCCGGGTGGGCCCGCCCGCTCTCGCCGTCCCGGCCGACGTGGCCGAGCCCAGCGCGGGGACGGACGTGGTGGCCGCCGCCGTGCACCGTCACGGCAGGGTCGACGTCGTGGTCAACAACGCCGGCGTGGGTCTGCACAAGCCGGCCGCCGACACCACGGTCGAGGAGATCGAGCACGTGCTCCAGGTGAACTACCTGGGGGCCGCACGGATGACGATGGCGGCGCTGCCCGGGATGCTGGAGCGCCGTGCGGGCGTCGTCGTCAACGTCACGTCCGTCGCGGGCTACCTGCCCAACCCCCGCGAGTCCGCGTACGGCGCCGCGAAGGCCGCCCTGTCGCTGTGGTCGCACGGTCTGGCCGTCGAGCTGCACGGCAGCGGCGTCGACGTCTGCGTGCTCAGCCCCGGGCCGATCGACACCGAGATCTGGGGCCTGGACGGCAGCGGCGCGACCTACTCGGGGAAGCTCTACCCGCCCCGCGTGGTCGCCGACGGTGTTCTGTCGCTGGTGCGGCGGCCCCGCGTCATGCTGACCGTCCCGCGCCGCTACGGCGCGCCCGGCGTCATGTATCCGCTGCTCGGCCGACCGATGCGCTGGGGGCTGCGTCGCTATGACCGGGCAGCGCACGGGAAGCAGCCCTAGCGATGGTGGAGCTGCGCACGATGCTGGCCAGCGACTACCCGGCGGTCGCGGCGATCTTCCGAGCCGGCATCGAGGCCGGGGACTCGACGTTCGAGACCGACGCGCCGGACTGGCCAGCCTGGGACGCCGGCCACCTGGCCGCCCCGCGGCTCGTCGCGGAGCTTGCCGGCCCCACTGGACTCGCTGTCGTCGGGTGGGCGGCACTGAGCCCCACCAGCGACCGCTGCGTCTACGGCGGCGTGGCCGAGGTGAGCGTGTACGTCGACCCGGCACATCATCGGCGCGGCGTCGGCCGGGCCCTGCTCGCCGCCGTCATCGAGCACAGCGAGGCGGGCGGCATCTGGACCCTGCAGTCGGGCGTCTTCCCGGAGAACCTGGCCAGCGTGGCGCTGCACGAGCAATGCGGGTTCCGGGTCGTGGGGCGGCGGGAGCGCCTCGGGCGGATGGGCGACGCCTGGCGGGACGTGCTGCTGCTCGAGCGACGCAGCCCCGTCGTCGGCTGACCGGTGCGCGAGAGGTCCGCCCCGCGCGGGCGTCGAAACAGGTGATATGCGCACTCGAGCCGCTCTGATCCTCGCAGGCCTGGTCGCCCTCGGTGGCCTGCCGAGCGCGGAGGCAGCGCCGCCGAAGCCGGTCATGCTCCAGGCCAGCAGCTTCCGATTCTGCGAGGACTCGGCGTCGTACTGCTCACCGCTGGCCCCGAGCCACACGGTGACGGTCCGGCGCGGGACCCTGGTCGTCTGGACCTACAACGACACCGTCTGCGACGTCGTCCTGCCGTGTCCGGGGCACAATGTGGCCTTCGCCGGGGGGAAGCCGCCGAAGGTCGTGAAGGGGAGCACGCTGCCGCCGGCCCCCAACCGGGTAGTGCTGCTTCGTAAGGTGTTCCCCAAGCCCGGCCGCTACCCGTACGTCTGCACACCGCACGAGGGCAACGGGATGACCGGGGTCGTCGTCGTCACGAAGTAGGTCCTCGATCCACCGAACAGGAGCACCGTGAACCGTCGGCTGGCTGCCGCCTGCACCGTCCTCGGCCTCTTGGCGCTGCCGCTGCTGCCCGGCTTCGCCGGCGCACCGGCCCGGCCCAGTGCGCCGACCCTGCGCGTCCCGAAGCTCGTCGCCACGATCCAGGCCGCCGGGATCGCCGGCGGCGAGACCGTGCGCGCGGGTGAGCCGGTGCGTGTGACCGGCCGGCTCGCCGTGCCGGACCGGGCCGGGCTGCCCGCCACGCCGACGGCCGGGCGGCTCCGGCTGCGGGTCCGCGACGCGTCCGGCCGGACGGTTGGCATGAGCCGACCGGTCCAGGTCCTGGCGGGAGGCGCCTTCACGACCGTGCTGCCGGCCTCGGTGACGCGCGGCGTCCGCGGCAACCCCGACCGCAACTACCTCGCGACGCTGGCCGTCGAAGCCGTCGACGTCGAGGCGGCCGGCCGGCGGGAGCCGCTCGCCGGTGTCGCGGCGCTCGCCGTGGCCGCCGCGCCCACCGGGCTGACCGTCGTCAACGACTTCACGTCCTCCCGCGGCTGGGTGAAGCCGGGCGACAGCTACCCCTCGCGGGTCATCGTCCGCAACTACGCGGCCGCGGCCGCGAGCAACGTCGTCGTCACCATCGCGGGTGCCGACGGCATGCGCTTCGTGCAGGCGGCCCCGGCGGCGGGGCAGGGCACCGCGACGCTGTCCGCCGACGCCGTGACCTGGACCCTCGGGACGGTGCCGGGGGCGAGCGACCCGGCGGTGCCGACCGTGCGCACCCTGGTCCTCGACAACCGCGCGCACGGCACGGCGCAGGACCCGCGGGTCGTGTGGAAGGACCTGTCCACCGTGGCGACGCTGACCCACGCCGGCGGCACGGGGACGTCCACGAGCCACGGGCCCAAGGTCATCCCGCCGTCGGAGCTCTACGACTCGGCGCGCTTCGGCGACCGGCCGTTCCCCGTCGTACCGGTCGACTACGTCGACCCGATCCACAAGCACGACCCGGCGCACAGCGGCGACGTGCTCAGCGACAAGATCAACTCCACGGCAGTGCCCGGCTCGACGTTCAACCTCTGGCAGGAGAACTCGTTCGGCCAGCTCTACCCGCACGGCACCGTCCCGTCGGCGGGGATCGCGACGGCCGACTGGAGCCACACCTTCAGCAACCCGAAGTACGCCGACGGGTTCTCGTTCACGACCATCTCGCCGACCGCGCTCAACGCCTGCCACGGCGTGACGACGGTGAACCCGGTGACCGGCGCGCCGACGCCGGCCGGCGGGTCGGAGCGGATCCACGACGGCTGGTACCAGCTGCCCGGGATGCTCGACTACTACGGCGACGACAAGGGCGGCTCGCGGCTGGTCTCCGCGCTGACCGGGCAGTTCGACGGGCTCATCTTCGACATCGACAACGCGTGCGGGCCGACCGGCAAGGCGGTCTACGACTCGGCGCACATCGCCGACCCCGAGATCGACTACTCGGACTACGACACCGACAAGGACGGTGTCGTCGACTTCTTCATGGTCGTGTTCCAGGGACTGGGCGGCCACGGCGACTCGCAGCTCAACGGCACGCCCCCGGGCCTGGACAACATCTGGCCCCACTCGTCCAGCCTCGAGTTCACCTACACGGACACCGAGACGGGGCTGACCGGCTACATCAGCGACGACCAGCTCAAGGACCTGGTCGGCCGCCCGCTCTGGTACACGAACGAAGACCGGGCGCAGATGACCACTGAGGACACGGGCGAGGAGCTCAAGGTCTACGTCCGCGTCGGCCCCTACAACGTCAACCCCGAGACGGCGATCGAGAAGGCCAGCGTCATCAGCCACGAGTACGGACACTCGCTCGGCGTGCCGGACTTCTACTCCACGGGTGCCCGGTCGACGTACGGCGACTGGAACCTCATGGCGACGGACAAGTCGCAGCACCTCGACGTCTTCGCCAAGCAGGAGTTCGGCTGGCTCGTCCCCAGGGAGATCCCGAAGGGGACGTCCACGGTCCGCGACTGGACGGACTCCAAACGAGACATCCACGCCATCGAGTGGCGCACGCCCAGCGGGGAGCCCTACACGCTGAGCGGTCCGAACGTGCACAACGGAGAGGCGTACACCGCGAAGCTCCCGGGCCGGCAGCTGATCTCGCCGGCGAAGCTGGCGCAGGGCGCCTCGCCGACGCACGTGTGGTACTCGGGGTCGGGCAACAACTACGGCTGCGCTCCGGCGCTCGGGCACAACCTCGACGTCTACCTGCCCGAGCTCACGAACGTCCCGGCCGGTGCGGACGTCCAGCTGACCTTCAAGTCCTACTGGGAGATCGAGTGGGACTACGACTACGGGTTCGTGCTGATCTCCGGTGACAAGGGGTCGACGTACACGTCGGTGGCGTCGCAGAACAACACCACGACACCTGGGGCGCTCAACCCGCAGTCCAACGGCTGCCAGTCCAAGTTCGGCAACGGTCTCACCGGGACGAGCGGTTCCTACCAGGCGAACACGACGATCCCGGACCGCGCTCAGGGCAACTACCCGGACGGCGGCTTCGTCGCCGACTCCTTCGACGTCTCCGCGCTGGCCGGGACCGAAGGACCGGTCATCCGCTTCAGCTACAGCAGCGACCCGGGGCTGGCCAAGAAGGGCTGGTTCATCGACGACATCGCGGTGACCGTCGACGGCAAGCCGATCTACTCGAGCAACTTCGAGGACAAGGAAGCCGACGACAACCGGCTCTTCAACGGTGGCTGCGGTAACGACGAGACCCGTGTCGCCTCGCGATGCACCAAGGGCTGGCTCTACGTCTCTTCCGCGGAGGACTCGACCGCCGACCACGGCTACTACCTGGAGATGCGCGACCGGTCCGGCTTCGACCTCGACGGCAAGGGCGAGAACGACCGCGACCCGCTCGGCTTCGCCGGCGGTCTGCTCCTCGTCTACACCGACGAGGCGCACGGCTACGGCAACGCCGGCACCGACGACCCGCCGGCGCAGTCACCCCTGGACGCCAACCCGCAGGTGGGCAACTCGGAGCCGAACCTCAACGACGCCGCCTTCTCGGCGGGCAACACGTTCTCCGACTCGACGCACGTCGACAACTACCTCGACCCCGGCTCGGAGAGCGGCAACTGGGAGTTCCACTTCGCCTGCCTCGGCCTGAAGGTGCTGAAGCTGGAGGGTGACGACGAGGGTCCGGGCGAGCTGACGCCGGGCGGGACGAACACCAACCTCACCGGCGACGTGCAGTTCACGACCGGCACGGGATGCGCGCCGTTCAACTACGGGCACCAGGCCGCCAGCGGGGCCAACTCGGCGCCGGTGGCCGTGCCGCAGGTCAAGTCCAGGACCGTGGCCCCAGGGTCGGCGGTCACGTTCGACGGGTCCGGCTCCTACGACGACCGCGACACCTCGGCCACCCTGCGCTACGAGTGGGACTTCGACGCCGACGGCAAGTACGACGCGACCGGCGTACGGGCGACCCGCACGTTCGCCAAGGAGGGCCGGTACCCGGTGACGCTCCGCGTGACCGACTCGGCCGGGCTCAGCTCGACCGCGACGATCGTCCTCACCGTCGCGCCGCCGGCCCGAGGGCGGCCGGGCACGATGCCGAGCACCGGCGGGTCGACGGCCGCCGCGGTGGCCGCGCTGGGCTGCCTCGTCGCGGCCGGGCTGCTGCGCCGGAGGGCGCGTGGCTGAGGACGCCTTCTGGCTGCCGCTCGTGGCGGCCGTGCTGGTGGGCGGGGCAGCGGTCGGCATCGACGTGGCGTCCGAGCCGGGTACGCCGTACCGGCAGGTCGTGGAGGAGCGGCTGGTCGCCGAGTTCCGCGACCAGTACCGCGCGGGGATGGTCGTGCACTGCCCGGACGAGCCGCGCCGCAAGGGCCAGGAGTTCCTGTGTGACGCGGAGATCGAGACCGGCGAGAAGGGACAGCTGCGCGTCCACGTGACGAGCGACGACGGCGCCTTCACCTGGTCGGTCGTCGAGCAGTCCGGCCCGGCGACGGAGCCCGGCGAGGACCGGCTGGCCGAACGCACCCTGCGCGCAGGGCAGCTGGCCGAGGAGGACTACTTCAGCGAGCACCACCGCTACACGAAGGACGTGACGGAGCTCACCGCGTTCACCGTCCCGCCCGGCGTCGAGTTCCGCATCGTCCGCGCGGACGACAAGGCGTTCTGCCTCGAAGCCAGGTCGGCCGGGTCCGAGCACCCGTACACGCTGTCCAACGACGGCGGCCAGCCGGTCCGCGACGGCGCCTGCTAGCGACGCCGCTAGGCGTCGAACTTGTAGCCGAGCCCGCGCACCGTCAGCAGGTATGTCGGTCGGGAAGGATCGGGTTCGACCTTGGCGCGCAGCCGCTTCACGTGGACGTCGAGCGTCTTCGTATCACCGACGTAGTCGGAACCCCACACCCGGTCGATGAGCTGACCGCGGGTCAGCACGCGACCGGCGTTGCGGAGCAGGAACTCGAGCAGCTCGAACTCCTTCAGCGGCAAGGGGGTTGCCGCGCCGTTGATGGTGACGGTGTGCCGGTCGACGTCCAGGCGGACCGGTCCGGCCTCGACCACCCCGGGTAGCAGCTCCGCTTCAGGCTCGCTGCCGCGTCGCCGTAGCACGGCCCGGATCCGCGCGA
Source organism: uncultured Frankiaceae bacterium (assembly GCA_964651395.1). GTDB lineage: Bacteria > Actinomycetota > Actinomycetes > BP-191 > BP-191 > CAZYXZ01. The sequence continues at coordinate 27,841 of CAZYXZ010000007.1, read as the reverse complement.
CCAGCTCCCGCGAGGAGAACGGCTTGGTGACGTAGTCGTCTGCGCCGATCTCCAGACCCACGACCTTGTCGATCTCGCTGTCCCGAGCGGTCAGCATGATGACCGGAACGTTGGACCGCTGCCGGAGCATGCGGCACACCTCTGTGCCGGACAGGCCGGGCAGCATCAGGTCGAGCAGTACCAGGTCCGCGCCCGAGCGGTCGAACTCCGCGATCGCGTCCGGGCCGGTGGCGGCGATGGCCACCTCGAAGCCCTCCCGGCGCAGCATGTACGACAGCGCGTCGGAGAACGACTCCTCGTCCTCGACGACGAGCACCCGAGTCATGCTGCTCCCACCCCTTCCCCGGTCACGACGGCCGGCAGGTGCAGCGTGAACGTCGATCCGGACCCCTCGGCGCTCCAGACCGTCACGTGCCCCCCGTGGTTGGTGACGATGTGCTTGACCAGCGCCAGGCCGAGTCCGGTGCCGCCGGTGGCGCGCGAGCGCGCCGGGTCGACCCGATAGAAGCGCTCGAAGATGCGCTCGACGTCCTCCGGCGGGATGCCGATTCCCTCGTCGGTCACGGAGATCTCGACGAAGTCGCCCGCCAGCCGCGCCCCGACGCCCACACGCGTCTCCGGCGCCGAGTAGGCGATGGCGTTGTCGAGCAGGTTGCCGAGCGCCGTGGTCAGCTGCTCCGCGTCGCCGCGGACGGCGAGCCCGACCGTGTCGCCGATCGCAACGTCGATCCGCTTGCTCTCGGCGGCGAGACGCACCCGGTCGGCCGCATCCTGGAGCAGGGCCGGGACGCCCACGTTCGTGCCCTGTGGGCCGGGCTCGGCGCCCTGCAGCCGGGACAGGTCGATGAGCTCCTGCACCAGGCGGGCGAGGCGCTCGCTCTCGTGCTGCATCCGCCCAGCGAACCGGCGTACGTCGTCGGGCTCGCCAGCCGCCTCCATGACGGCCTCGGCCAGGAGCGACAGCGCGCCGACGGGCGTTTTGAGCTCGTGGGAGACATTGGCGACGAAGTCCCGCCGGATCGCGTCGATCCGGCGCGCCTCGGTGGTGTCGGTGAGCAGCAGCAGGACATCGCCCTCGGCGCTGACCGGTGTGGCCTGCACGTTGAGCGGGACCTCACCCGTCTCACCGGCCAGCTGCAGCTCGGTCTCGACGGTCCGGCCGGTTGCGCGGGCCTCACGCACGACCTGGAGGAGCGGCGCGGTCGCCAGGCGCTCCCGGTTCGTGGCGCCCAGGACGACGGACGCCTCGTTCGCGAGGATGACGTCGTCATCCTCACCCACGATGACGACGCCGGCCGTCAGCGCGTCGAAGGTCGTCTCCAGCAGCCGCGGCGCCAAGGGCGAGCTGCTCCGGGCGGCGGACGGCGGGGGAGCGACCCGCCGGGCGAGCGCCCAGCCGGCGACCACGGCACCCGCGACGAGTCCCATCAGTGCTGCCAGCGCGACGTCCACGGCGCGATCGTAGGCCGCACGCCAGCAGGGCCAGGATCTGCTGTGCGCGTGGGTGAGTGAGTCGTCAGCCGGTGTTCACCGACCGGCTAGCCGCCGTTCACCTGTCCCTTGCCTGGGCCGGCGAACCGGGGGCTAACCTGAGCCGACCGGACGAGGAGGATGCGTTGCGCGACGCGTACCACGAGGAGCTCGACTCGATCTCCGCGGACCTCGTCGAGATGACCAGACTGGTGAGTGGTGCCATTGCGCGCGCGACCACTGCCTTGCTCGACGCGGACATCCAGATGGCCGAGTCGGTCATCGCCGGCGACGAGACGATCGACGCGGCCTACCACGCGCTCGAGGAGAAGGCTTTCCAGCTGATGGCCCGCCAGCAGCCGGTGGCGACGGATCTGCGCATGCTGATCACCAGCCTGCGGATGGTCGCCGACATCGAGCGGGCCGGCGACATGGCCCTGCACGTGGCGAAACTGGCCCGGCGCCGTTACCCGAGCAGTGCTGTCCCGTCCTCGCTGCGCCCAACGATCCTCGAGATGGGCCAGGTCGCGCAGCTGATCATGACCAAGGCCGGTTCGGTCATCGAGGCGAGTGACGTCGAGCGCGCGGCCGAGCTCGAGGACGACGACGACGCCATGGACGACCTGCACCGGCGGGTGTTCGGCCTGATCCTCGACAACCACCTCGACATCGAGGCGGCCATCGACATCACGCTCGCCGGCCGCTACTACGAGCGCTATGCCGACCATGCGGTGTCAGTGGCCCGCCGCGTCGTCTATCTGGTGACCGGGGTCCGCGTCTCTTCCTGAACCAGGGCGCCCCGCGCCGCCGCGCCGCCGGCCTGCAACGTGATGTCGTCGATGACTGCGCCGGCGCCTGTGATCGCACGCAGCCGCATCGTCGCCGGGCGCGTACCGGCACGCGGCGTGACGTCGGCAACCAGCACGGAGCTGGAGAAGTCGCGGATCGCGGACCAGTCAGCCAGCTCCGGGACGCGCAACCCGTTCTCCACGGTCACGTACGACACCGGGTGCAGCGTCACCGGGTACGCCGCCTGCCCGCCCCCACCGGCCGTGATGTAGGTCGTGCCGCGGTCCGCGACCGCGCCGCCGCGCATCGGGTGGGTGCGTTCGTAGCAGTGGTTGTGCCCGTTCACGACCAGGTCGACGGCGTACTGGTCGAAGAGCGGCTCCCAGCGAGAGCGGTTGCCGCCGTCGGAGGCATGGACCGCGTTGGAGCAGTACATGCAGTTGTGGAAGCCCACGACGATGAAGTCGACCCGCTTGTCCGCGCGCAGGTTGGCGAGCGTGCGCGACAGCCACGCGTCCTGCCGCTCACCGAGCCAGCCCAGGTTGTGCGCGATCTCGTACGACGCGTCGTTGCCGTCGAGTGCGACGACGGCGACGTTGCCGTACCGGAACCAGTAGGTGTTGGCCGCGCCGGGCACACCGTTGCGCGGCAGCTGGAAGCGGGCGTTGAAGCCGCCGTAGCCGGTCTCGCCGTACTCCGGCTCCATCTCGTGGTTGCCGACCGTCGGCATCCACGGCGCGCGGGAGGCCTGTCCGGTGTTCTGCGCGAACCACCGGTCCCACACGGCCTGGTCGGTCGTGCCGGTCTCGCCGGTGCCGGTCGGGTTGGCGTAGCAGAGGTCGCCGACGTGGACATGGAAGGCCGGGGCGAGGCCGAACAGCCGCTCGGTCAGCGTGACCGCCGCGTCGCTGACGCCCTGGTCGCCGAAGGCCGTGAACCGGAACGGTCGCGGACCCACCGGCGCGGTCCGGAAGGTGTGGTCCCGGCCCGCCCCACCTCGGTGACGGACGCGGTAGTGGTAGGTCGTGTCCGGCCGGAGCCGGCCCAGCCGGACGTGGTGGTAGACGGTCTTCGTGCCCGCCAGCGCCAGGCTCTGCGGCGCGACCGACGTCCCGTAGCGGGTCGACGTACCGAGGTCGAGCACCGCGCCGGACACGCTCTCAGTGGTCGCCCACGAGACTGTCATCTCGCGCGTCGGGTCGCCGCCGAAGGCCAGGTGGCCGCCAACGGGTGGCGACGCCGCGGAGCCGGACTGCTTCCAGAACACCGGGCCCGCGGCCAGCGCGCCGCCGAGGACGAGAGAGCGGCGCAGCAGCTCACGGCGCTCGAGGGACTGGTCGGCCACTACAGCCGCCAGTCCTTGAGCGCGGGAGAGGCGGCGTACTCCTCCCACGTCGGCTCGTGGTTGAGCAGCGGACTGCCCTCGTCGCCGCACAGGTACGGCCCGGGGTCCACGACCGTCGGCAGGTCGGGCACCGAGAAGTCCGGCTTGTCGAAGCGGAATGACTCGGCGAGGTTGCGGGCCGCGGCGTCGCGTTTCGTCATCGGCTTGAGGCCCCAGCGCCACTCGGCCATCTTCAGGATCGACGTGTGGTCGTAGACGTTGTGGCCGACATAGCCCCGGCGGGCGAAGGGCGACACGACGATCGTCGGCACCCGGAAGCCGGCCTGGGAGTGGTCGTCCGGCGCGCCGACGGGCCGCGCGTGGTCGTCCGGCAGGCGGGGCGGGCGCACGTGGTCGAAGAAGCCGCCCCACTCGTCGTAGGTGATGACCAGCGCGGTGCGCTCCCACTGAGGGGAGTTCATCACCGCGTTGGCGATCTGGCTGACGAAGGCCTGCCCGCGCCGGATGTCGGCGGCCGGGTGGTCGTCGTTGGTGAACCCCTGCCCGGCGCCGAGGAATGACGGCTCGACGTAGGAGTACGACGGCAGCTGCCCGGCCGCCGCCAGCGCGAGGAAGGACGCGTACGGCCGGGCGAACCTCATCTTCTCCGGACCGTAGAGGCCGATGAACGGCAGGTCGGAGAAGAAGTAGCCGGCGCTCACCCCGGCCTCGTCCAGCCGGTCCCAGATCGAGACCATGTCGGTGATGTCGAAGTTGTTGACGAGCCGGTCGGTAGCGGCTGAGTGGGAGTAGAAGCGGTTGGGATACGTCTGCGTGAGCAGCGAGCAGAAGTAGCGGTCGAAGGTCGTGAAGTTGCGCACCAACGGCCCGTACGCGGCCAGGTCCTTCTCGAGGTAGTAGCCGATCGCGAGCTCGTCGTTACGTCCCTTCCGGAAGCCGTCGCACTTGCCACCGTTGAGCTGGACGCGGCCGCCCTTGTAGCTGTGGTCGGGGTCCTGGTAGCCGCAGCTGCGGAAGTCGGTGAGGTGGTGCGTCAGGTGCACCTTGCCCTCGTCGTCCCTGTACTTCAGGCCGGCCTGGCGTCCGTCTGCGCCTGGCAGCCATCCCAGGTAGTGGTCGAACGAGCGGTTCTCCATCATGACGACGACGATGTGGTCCAGGCCGCTGTCCGCAGGGGCAGGCAGCCCCCGGAACGGGGCCGCCTCGGGGACGCCACGAGCGGCGCTGCCACCTGCGACGGCGAGCCCCGCGGCTGCGCCGCCGGCTCCCAAGACCTGGCGTCTGGTGAGGTCCATGAGCGCCTAGTTCGGCGCCAGGTGGTCCCGGTCCTCCGCTGCGGCGGATCGTCATCGGTCGTTCATCCGGCGTTCAGGTACGCGACGCGGAGCCGCAGCCTGCCCTCCCTAGCCTTGCCGCCAGGAAGTCCGAGAGCACGGAACCGGAGAGGACGGCTCGTGAAGCGCAGCACGATCGGCACGTTTGTCGCTTTCGGCCTCGTGGCCACCCTGACCCTCGCAGCGTGTGGCGAGGACACGGCCAACCCGACGACCAGTGGCAGCCCAGGGTCGAACGTCTCCGGCCGCCTCTCCGGCGACGGGTCGTCAACCGTGTTCCCGATCATGGAAGCGGTCGCAGAGGACATCAAGAACACTCATCCGGGTATCTCGATCGAGGTCGGCGAGTCCGGAACCGGCGGCGGCTTCGTGAAGTTCTGCAAGGGCGAGACCGACTTCTCGAACGCCTCCCGCGCCATCAAGGACAGCGAGGCCGCCGAGTGCGCGAAGAACGGCGTGGCCTTCACCGAGTTCAAGGTCGCCGTCGACGGCCTCTCCGTGGTCACGAACAAGGCCCTGGCCATCGACTGTCTCACCGTGGACGAGCTCAAGAAGCTCTGGATCGCGAACAGCCCGGCGAGGCGGTACAGCGACCTCCGGGCGGGCTTGCCGGCGAAGGAGGTCAAGCTGTTCGGTCCCGGCTCCGACTCGGGCACATACGACTTCTTCCTCGAAGCGGTGCTCGGCAAGGACGCCAAGTTCCGCACCGATGCGACAGTGACCACGTCCGAGGACGACAACGTCCTGGTCTCGGGGGTCCAGGGTACGGACAACGGCCTGGGCTACTTCGGCTTCGCCTACTACGCGGAGAACGCCGAGCAGCTCAACCTGGTCGGCGTCGACGGGGGCAAGGGTTGCGTGAAGCCGACGGAAGAGACCATTCGCGACGGCAGTTACGCTCCGCTCTCGCGTCCGCTCTTCGTGTACCTCACGAACGACGTCCTGGCCACACCCGTAGGTGCGGCGTTCATCCGCTTCGTGCTGACGGACGGCCGCAAGCTGATCAGGGAGGTCCGGTACGTCGAGCTGACCGAGCCCGAGTACACGGCGGCCATCGCGAAGATCCCGGCGTCGTAGCCGGCCGGAGATGACCACGACATCAATCGACCTCCGTCGTCGCAGACGCCCGGGCGAGCGTGCGATCGAGATCGTCCTTCTCATCTGCGGGATGATCTCGATCGCGACGACGCTGGCCATCCTCTTCACGTTCGTGCGCGAGGGGTGGCGGTTCTTCCAGACCGTCGACGTCCTCGACTACCTCACCGGGACCACCTGGGCACCGAAGGGCGCCCCGGCGCTGTTCGGGGTGCTGCCGTTGCTGGGCGGCACGCTGCTCGTGTCCGCGATCGCCCTGCTCGTGGCCGTCCCGCTCGGCCTCGGTGCCGCGACCTATCTCTCGGAGTACGCCGGCCCGCGGCTGCGGAAGGCGCTCAAGCCGCTGCTCGAGCTGCTGGCCGGCATCCCGACGGTGGTCTTCGGCTACTTCGCGCTGACCTTCGTCACGCCCCAGCTGCGCAGTCTGTTCGGCTCGCGCATGGACGTCTCGAACGCCCTCTCGGCCGGGCTCGTGATGGGCATCATGATCATCCCGACCGTCGCCAGCCTGTCCGAGGATGCGATGCGCGCGGTGCCCGGGTCGTTGCGCGAGGCCGCGTACGGCCTCGGCTCGGGCCGGCGACGGGTCGCGACTCGCGTGGTGATCCCGGCCGCGCTGTCTGGGATCGCCGCCAGCGTCATCCTCGGGATCAGCAGGGCGATCGGCGAGACGATGATCGTGGCGATCGCCGCCGGCGCCACGCCCCGGCTGACGCTCAACCCACTCCAGTCGATCCAGACCATGACCGGCTACATCGCGCAGGTCGCCTTGGGTGACGCCCCGCAGGGCGGCGTCAACTACCAGTCGATCTTCGCCGTGGGGCTCACGCTGTTCGTCGCGACGATGCTGCTCAACCTGGCCAGCCAGCGCTTCGTCCGCCGCTTCCGCCAGGTCTACCAATGACGACGACCGCACTCGTCGCCCCGGTTGCCGACCGGCGTAGGCGGATCTGGGGCGAACGCGCCTTCCACGGGCTGCTCCTGGGGGCCACGGGCGTCGGTCTCGTCGTCCTCGGCCTCCTTCTGTGGGATGTCGCACGCGACGGTGCTCCTCGGCTGTCCGTCGACTTCATCACCTCCTTCCCGTCGCGTCGGGCCGAGAACGCCGGCGTCAAAGCGGCGCTGTTCGGGTCCCTGTGGCTGGTCGGGCTCACGGCGGCGATCGCGGTGCCGGTCAGTGTCGGCGCTGCGATCTATCTCGAGGAGATGGCGCCACGGACCCGGTTCACGAGGTTCATCGAGGTGAACATCGCGAATCTGGCCGGCGTCCCGTCGGTCATCTACGGGCTGCTCGCGCTGGGGGTCTTCGCGCGCGGGTTCGGGCTCGGCTTCTCGCTGTGGACGGGATCGATCGCGCTGGCGCTGCTCGCCTTCCCGGTCATCGTCATCGGCGCACGAGAGGCGATTCGCGGGGTGCCACCGAGCATCCGTCAGGGTGCCTACGCGCTCGGCGCCACGCGTTGGCAGGTGACGCGTCGCGCGGTGCTGCCGCCGTCCCTCGGTGGCATCCTCACCGGCTGCATCCTGGCGCTGTCCCGCGCTCTCGGGGAGGCGGCCCCGCTGCTGCTTCTCGGCGCGCTGGTCTTCATCGCCGACACGCCGCACGGGCCGGGTGACCGGTTCACCGCGCTGCCGATCCAGATCTTCAACTGGGTGTCCCGTCCCCAGGCGGCCTTCCAGAAGACCGCCGCGGCGGGGATCCTGGTCCTGCTGGGTGTGCTTCTCGTGGTCAACGCGGTGGCCATCCTCCTGCGGAACCGCACGGAGCAGCGGTGGTAGCCCTCCCGCTGCCCACAACGGCAGCCGCCGTCGTCCCGATCAGGAAGGATGTCGTCATGCAGCCCCCGCTGACGGAGCAGCACCCCGCCGCAGCGGCGCTGTCCGTCGTGGCCGACCCGATCTTCCAGGTGACCGACCTGCGCGTGAGCTACGGCAGCTCTCTCGCACTCGACCACGTCACGATCGATATCCCACGTGGCGAGATCACGGCCATAATCGGACCGTCCGGCTGCGGCAAGTCGACGTTCATCCGCTGCTTCAACCGCATGAACGACCTGATCCCCGATGCTCGTGTCGAGGGCACCATCACGTTCCACGGCCACGACTTGTACGCCGACGAGGTCGACCCGGTCGAGGTGCGACGGCGGATCGGCATGGTCTTCCAGAAGCCCAACCCGTTCCCGCGCTCCATCTTCGACAACGTCGCGTTCGGCCCGCGCCTCATGGGCGTGCGCAAGGGTCTCGACGAAATCGTGGAGCGCAGTCTGCGCTCGGCCGCCCTCTGGGACGAGGTGAAGAAGGACGTCCGCAAGTCGGCGTTGGCGCTCTCCGGCGGCCAGCAGCAGCGGCTGTGCATCGCGCGGGCCCTCGCGGTCGACCCCGAGGTGATCCTCATGGACGAGCCCTGCTCGGCACTCGACCCGATCGCCACGGCCAAGATCGAGGACCTCATGCAGGGGCTCGCCGGCGAGTACTCGATCATCATCGTCACGCACAACATGCAGCAGGCGGCACGCGTGTCGAACCGCACGGCGTTCTTCACGGCCCAGGTTGGCGACGAGGGCGACCGGCACGGGCTGCTGGTCGAGTACGACGCCACCGAGACCATCTTCACCAAACCGGCCGACCCCCGGACAGAGGGCTACATCACGGGTCGCTTCGGCTGACCCGGGCACGCCCTGAAAGATGGTCAAAGCGGGCCATGGCGGCTAGCCGGTCGCTGGACGAGAACTAAAGGCATCAACTTCGTCCTGACCAGGAGCCGGCAATGTCCGAAGACTTCTCAGAGGTACGCCTCATCCGGCCGGCCGCCATCGTGCCCGAGCAGAACGCCATCGTCATCGTGAAGGCGCTCGAGCAGGACAGCGTCCATCGCGGCGGGCTGTGGAGTGCCACCCCTTCGGTCTGGGAGCGCTACGACCGGCCGTGGACGACGTTCGTCGGCTCCATCGACGCCATGCTGATCGGCACGCTCTCCGTCGTGTACGACCACCCGCGGCGCCACGAGATCACCATCTACCGCGCGAGCCTGACCGATGTGGGCATCGCGGAAGGCTGGACGGTCGACAGTCTCTGCGACGAGCCGCTCGGCTACGCCGGTCTCACCCTCGCGTCGTGCCCGCGCGCGGACATGCCTGCGCCTCCCCGTCGCGACCCCTTCAAGGCGAGGGCACGTGAGGCCGCTGCCGCACTTGCGGCGTCAGTTCCCGGCCCGCGGGACCGGCGCGACTTCCGCAGCTACCTGTCCGCCTGAGGTCGCTGAGTCGTCCTCGCGGCCAGCGGCCGACTCGGTCTTGCGCATCTGGTCGAGGAACCAACGGCGGAAGCCACGCACGGCCGGAGGTGCGGGCAGGGTGAGCAGCAGGCCCTCGGCCGCGCAGCGGTCCGCCTCGTCGAGAAGTTCCAGTAGCTGCTCGGCCAACGGCACCGCCCCGGCCGGCATCGGTACGTCGATCGTCACCCGCTGCTGACCCGCGGCCAGCGCGGCCCGGGCCTGGTCCGTGCTGCCCATGCGCGCCTCCTCCAGGTCCCCCAGCAGGTCCTGGAGCAGCGTGATCACGCGAACGGGGGTGCTGCCACCCGAGTCCGCTGATTGGGCCGAACGGACCAGTCGTAGCTCGTGCAGAAGGTCGTCCCAGTGCTGGTTGCTGGCGATGACCATCTCGGCAGGGACGCCTTCGACGCGCAGCCGGGCCAGGGCGGGCGCGCGGGCCGTCTGGTCCTGAGTCATGACGCCGTTCCGATTTCGCTGGGTAACTATCGATCTCGGCATTTCGGGCACCCCGTCTTGAGCGCCAGCGGCGCAGAATGCTGTGCGCGCGGCCAGACTGGCCCGGTGGAGACCGGTTCCTGGGCCGGCCCCCTCCTCATCGGGGCCGCGGCACTGCTGCTCGCCCTGTCCGCCGTGCGCCTGTCCGCGCGGATCGGCGTGCCCACGCTGCTGGCCTATCTCGCACTCGGCATCGCGCTCGGCGAGAGTGGCGCGGGGATCAGGTTCGACGACGCGGCGCTGGCCCGCGAGCTCGGGTTCCTCGCCCTGGCGCTGATCCTCGCCGAGGGCGGCCTGACGACCCGCTGGGGGAGCATCCGGCCCGTCCTGCCGGTCGCGACGATCCTGGCGACGGTCGGAGTGCTCGCCAGCACTCTGCTGGTCGCGGTGGCCGCCCACTACCTTCTCGGCCAGTCCTGGCAGGTGGCCCTGCTCCTCGGAGCGATCATGGCGCCGACCGACGCGGCCGCGGTCTTCGCGACACTGCGGGCGCTCCCGATCCGTCCGGCCGTCGGCGGCGTCCTGGAGGCCGAGTCCGGACTCAACGATCCGCTCGCCCTGATCCTGGTGGCCGGCCTGGCCGGCACCGGATCCCACCTCGACCTGGCGCACGTCGCGCTCGAGGTGGTCGTCGAGCTGGCCGTCGGTGCCGTCGTCGGCGCGACGATCGGTGCGCTCGGGCGCGTGTACCTGGTCCGCGTCGCGCTGCCCGCCGCCGGGCTGTACCCGCTGGCGGTGCTCGGCTTCGCACTCGTGGGGTACGCCGGCGCAGATCTGCTGCACGGCAGCGGGTTCCTGGCGGTCTACCTCGCCGCGCTGATCCTGGGCAACGCTCGCCTGCCGCACCGCCGCGCCACCCTCGGCTTCGCCGAGGGGCTCGCCTGGCTCGCGCAGATCGGGCTGTTCGTGATGCTCGGCCTGCTCGCCTCGCCCTCGCGGCTGGGCGGTGCGGTGCTCTCCGCGCTGCTGGTCGGTGCGGTCCTCGTGCTCGTCGCACGTCCGGCAGCGGTGGTGCTGTCCACCCTGGCCTTCCGGATCAGCTGGCGCTCGCGGGCCTTCCTGTCGTGGGCGGGGCTGCGGGGCGCCGTCCCCATCGTGCTCGCGACCCTGCCGCTGTCGGCCGGCCTGCCGGACGGGACACGGCTGTTCGACGTGGTCTTCCTGCTGGTCGCCGCGCTGACGCTGCTCCAGGCGCCGACCCTGCCGTGGGTCGCGCGGAGGCTCGGCGTCGCGCTGCCCGAGTCGGCGGTCGACCTGGCCGTCGAGGCCGCCCCCCTGGCCGCCCTGGACGCCGACCTGCTGCACCTCGAGGTCGGGCGCGGCTCGGGCCTGCACGGCATGGAGGTCTGGGAGCTGCGGCTACCGGCCGTGGCGGCGGTGAGCCTGCTGGTCAGGGAGGGCCGGAGCATCGTGCCCGATCGCTGGACCCGCCTGCAGCGCGGTGACCAGCTCCTCGTCGTCGTCCCGCTGGCGGCACGACGGGAGACCGAACAGCGACTCGACGGTGCGGGCCGCTACGGCGCGCTGGCACGCTGGCGGGACCCCGGGTCCGGGGGCTGGCGCAAGGGGTGACCGCGGGGCGACACTGCCGCTGACTGCGGGAGGCGATCATGACCGACGTTCCTGCCTCGGTGGCTCGGGTGCTGGCCGCGATGGAGTCCGGGGACTGGACCGGTGTGGCGACGGGGTACGCCGACGACGTGGTCTTCGACGGGTCGGTGCCGGCCTGGCGCTTCCAGATCGCCGGACGCGAGGCGGTGGTCGCCGAGGTGAGCGGCTGGACGGCCCAGCACGCCTGGCGCATCGTCGAGCAGCGCGTGACACCCACCAGCCGTGGCGTTCTGGTGGAGCTGGAGGTTCGCGGTCAGTGCCCGGGCGACGCGGACCACGAGGCGCATGAGGAGGCGTCACGCTCGGCGAACATCTTCGAGCTCGACGCGGCCGGCCTGATCGTCGAGCAACGGCTGGTCTGCTGCGGTGAGTGGGGCGAGGAAGAGATCGCCCGTATCGAGGCCGAGGCGCCGAAGGTGCTACGCGCGTGACCGGACCCGGCGTCGCGGAGCGGCTGGCGGAGGTGTTCGGCGGAGCCGAGAAGGTGGCCGTCGACTGCTACGACGGCAGCCGGGTCGGTCCGGCCGACCCGCCGGCGACCATCGGGATCCGCTCGCCGGACGCGTTGCGGCGGATCGTGGCCAGCCCGGGCGAGCTCGGCTTCGGGCGCGCGTACGTCGCCGGGGACATCGACATCGACGGCGACGTCTACGCCGCGCTCCAGCTGCGCGACGGCGTACCGGACCTCCGCGTCGCGGCGCGGCTGTGGGCGTCGTTGGCGCGCGTCGTCGGACCGAGCGCGCTCCGGCGGCTGCCCGCACCTCCGGAGGAGGCACGACTCCACGGTCGTCGCCACTCGCGGCAGCGCGACGCCGCGGCCATCGCGCACCACTACGACGTCTCCAACGAGTTCTACCGGCTCGTGCTGGGACCCTCGATGACGTATTCGTGCGCCGTGTGGCATTCGGCCAGGACCAGTCTGGAGAAGGCCCAGGCGGCGAAGTACGAGCTGGTCTGCGGCAAGCTCGGGCTGCGCCCGGGCATGCGGCTCCTCGACGTCGGATGTGGCTGGGGTGGCATGGTCCGGCACGCCGCGAAGCACCACGGCGTCACGGCGGTCGGCGTCACCATCTCCGAGCGGCAGGCCGACTGGGCGAGCAAGGCGGTCGCCGAGGACGGGCTGGCCGACCAGGTGGAGATCCGGGTGCAGGACTACCGCGACATCCCGGACGGCCCGTACGACGCCATCAGCTCGATCGGGATGTTCGAGCACGTGGGCCTGTCCCGGCTCGGCGAGTACTTCACGTCGCTGTATCTACTGCTCGCTCCAGGTGGTCGGCTGCTCAACCACGGCATCAGCCGGCCGGCCGGGGAGCGCGCGCGCTTCGGGCGCACCAGCTTCATCGACCGCTACGTGTTCCCGGACGGAGAACTGCACGAGGTGGGCACCGTCGTCTCGCAGCTCCAGCACCGCGGCTTCGAGGTGCGGCATCTCGAGAATCTGCGTGAGCACTACGCACTGACGCTCCGCGCGTGGGTGAGGAACCTCGAGAAGAACTGGGACGCCGCGGTCGAGCAGGCCGGTGCGCCACGCGCACGCATCTGGCGCCTCTACATGGCCGGCTCTGCGCTCAACTTCGAGGCCGGCCGCACGCAGGTGCACCAGGTGCTTGCGGTGAAGCCCGACGGTGGCCGCAGCGCGATGCCGCTGCGGCCCGACTGGGGCTAGCGCCTACGACATGTCCCGGTCTTCGAGGACGTCGAGGTTGTAGAAGGTCGGCGGGCCGTCGCCGAGCGCCATCATGCGCGCGGAGAACTCCTGCGTGCTCGGGTCGTTCGAGTTCTCCATTGCCGACTCGTAGCTGTCGAAGAAGACGATGTTGAGGTAACGGCCGGGGTTGTCGCGGTCCTGGGTCAGGATCCGTCGACGCGCGGTCCGTGTGCCGGACGTCGCCGCCTCCCACTCCTCGCCGAGCTTCTGCATCTCGTCGGCCTTCGACGTACGGAAGTCGATGATCTGGACGAACGCCATGTGCTGCTCCTCGCGGCCGGCCCCCCGGGGTGCGCAGCCTAGGCGCTCGTACCGAGGTGCCGCCACAGACGTTCGGTCGCGAGGTCTACGCCGAAGTCGGTTGAGGCCCCCGGCCTAGCGGCGGTGCTGGGAGCGTGCGTCGAGAGCGGTGAGAAGCGCCAGCACGGCGTAGGTGCCGGTCAGCGTGAGCGGCACCCAGCGGAACTTCTCCTGGGTCACCGGCGCGAGTAGCAGGCACGCGATCGACGCGATGAGGAAGAAGAGCACCTTGCGGTTCACGGTGCCAGCCACCGTACGACCAGCGAAGTCACGAACGCGATGGCAAACGCTCCGGGGATCGTCAGCACCCACGCCCAGATGACCCGTCCGGCTACGCCCCAGTTCACGGCGGAGAGTCGCTGCGTGCTACCGACTCCGACGATGGCGCCGGTGATGGTGTGTGTGGTCGACACGGGGATGCCCTTGTGGGAGGTGAAGAACAGCATGAGTGCCGCCGAGGTCTCCGCCGCGAATCCGCCGACCGGCTGTAGCCGTGTGATCTTCGAACCCATGGTCTTCACGATCCGCCAGCCACCGGAGAGTGTGCCCAGGCCGATCGCCAGATGGGCGGCAAGGACCACCCACAACGGGACCTCGCCGTCCTTGCTGACCTTCCCCGCGGAGATGAGCAGCGCCAGGATCACGCCCATCGTCTTCTGCGCGTCGTTGGCCCCGTGTCCCAGGCTGAACAGCGCAGCGGAGACCAGCTGTCCGCGGCGGAAGCCCTTGTTGAGCATCTCGACGCGCTTCACCCGGTGGAAGAACCAGAAGATGAGGATCGTGACGACGTACCCCAGGGCCAGACCGGCCAACGGGGACAGGACGATGAAGACGCCGATCTTGCGCAGCCCCTCCTGCTGGAGGACGTCGAGGCCGGCCACGGCGACCGCGGCACCCGCGATGCCGCCGACGAGGGCGTGCGAGCTGCTCGTCGGCAGGCCGAGGTAGAACGTGATCAGGTTCCAGCCGATCGCCCCGACCAGACCGGCGAAGATCACGCCTACGGACAGCACGTCCTGAACGACGACGTCCTTGGCGATGGTGCTGGCCACCGCGGTGCCGAAGACCATGAACGCGATGAAGTTGAAGAACGCGGCCCAGGCCACAGCCTGGCGCGGTGTCAGGACACGGGTCGAGACGACGGTAGCGATGGAGTTGGCGGCGTCGTGAAAGCCGTTGGTGTAGTCGAACGCGAGCGCGATGCCGATGACCAGGATGACGCCGAAGTCCATGAGGCAGGCGTCCCTACGCGTGCTTGAGGACGACGGACTCGACGAGGTTCGACGTGTCCTCGACGGTGTTCAGCGCACCCTCCATGGCGTGGGTGATGTCCTTCCACATCAAGACATCGATCGCCTCGTACTCCTTGAACAGCCGGCCGATGCTCCGGCGGTAGATGGAGTCGCCTTCGCTCTCGAGCTTGTCGATCGTGTCGAGGAAGGCCTGGACACCACGCATGCTCGGGAACCGCTCGAACATCCCGCAGGCCTGCTCGGTCATCTGCATGAGGATCTCGGACATCTCCACCAGTTCGGGCAGCATTTCGTCGATCGGTAGCAGCTTGAGCAGGTCGGAGACGGCCAGCATGTCGTCGACGACGTCGTCGAGCTCCTCGGCCAGGGCGTGGATGTCCTCGCGGTCGAACGGAGTCACGAAGCTCGAGTTGAGCCGCGTGAGGATCTGCGCGGTGATTGCGTCACCCTGCCGTTCGCACTCCACCACCCGGTCGTGCTTCCCCGACACGTCGCGGTAGTCGGTGATCAGGTCGTGCAGCCGGCGGGCGCACTCGGCGGCGTTGGCCGCGGACTCCTGGAAGAGTCCGAAGAACCGGTCATCTGTGGGCACCAGCTTGAACCGCATGAGCTCTCGCGCCTCTCCTCGTTCGGTCGCACGGCACCCTACCGGAGCTCGCCGACGGGTCAGACGCCGTACTTGCCGCTGAGCACCGCCTGCACCTCGGCGGCGTCGCCGTCGGTGTCTACCTGGGCGTGCCTCCCCCGGCCGAATGCGACGAGGGTCAGTTCGGCCGGGTGCCCGGTCAACGTGACGGTGCTCTCGCCGCCGGTCTTCACGGTGGCGCTGCGCCCGTCCGGCGATCGGAGCACGACGTCGGCCGGGGCCTTGCGCATCAGCAGCTGGGCGCCGCGCTTGAGCCGGCCCCAGAGGAAGTCGCTCAGGCCGTCCGCGAGTTCGCGGGGCTCCCAGGCCGGCCCCGCGCGGCGTACGTCCTCCAGGTGGACGAAGTACTCGACGGTGTTCGTCGCGCTGTCGAGGAAGGACAGCCGGATGGGTGACCAGAGCGGTGGGCCGGTGCGGAAGAGCCGCACCAGCTCTCCGTAGTCGGTTCCGTCACGCGTGGAGACCCGGACCCGCTCCATGTGGTCGGCGAGTGGGGGGAAGACGATGCCGGGGGAGGCGTCGGGCCTTCGCTCGCGGATGACCAGGTGCGCGGCCAGGTCGCGCGTGTCCCAGCCCTCGCACAGGGTGGGCGCGTCGGGGCCTGCCGCATCCAGGGCGTCGGCGAGGGCCGCGCGCTCTTGCTGGGCGTACGTACTCATGGGGCGGAGCCTTGCACGAAGGGCGGCTAGGCTGCCGGGCCGTGAGCCCTCTTCCCGCCGGGATCGGCGCAGGCATCGGTGTCGTGGACCTCATGATCGGCTTCCCGAGCGCCGACGTGCGCAAGCGTTACGACTACCTCCGTGCGCAGCTCAAGGACGAGGACTCGCAGAAGATGGAGTTCCTCGCCGAGTACATGTTCAAGGACGTGCCGAAGGGCGAGCAGGACCTCGACCCGGTGGCCGTCACGCTGGCCGAGATGGACAAGTACGGCATCGCCGTCGGCCTGATCGGGCTCGGCAGCGACACCGCCGAGCGCGCGCTCACGAAGCACCCTGACCGGTTCGCCGCGTCGCTCGAGGTCGACCCGAACAAGGTGACCGAGTGCGTCCGGAAGATCCGCGCTGCGTACGACGAGTGGGGCATCAAGGCGGTCTCGACATTCCCGGCCGGGTGCAAGCCACAGGTCGCGATCAGCGACCGGCTCTACTACCCGGTCTACCAGGTGTGCATCGACCTCGACATCCCGATCATCACGAACGCGGGCATCGCCGGGCCGCGCTTCCCGAGCGCCTGCCAGGACGTCATGCACCTGGACCAGGTCTGCTACGACTTCCCGGAGCTGCGCATCGTCATGCGCCATGGCGCGGAGCCGTGGGAGGAGCTCGCGGTCAAGCTGATGCTGAAGTGGCCCGGGCTGTACTACATGACGAGCGCGTTCGCCCCCAAGTACTACCCGAAGGCGATCGTCGACTACGCGAACACGCGAGGTGCCGACAAGGTCATGTACGCCGGCTACTACCCGATGGGGCTGTCACTCGAGCGGATCTTCGACGAGCTGCCGCAGGTGCCCTTCCGCGAGCACGTCTGGCCGAAGTTCCTCAAGGAGAACGCCGAGCGCGTCTTCAAGCTCTAGGGCGCCAGCGCCTCCCGAAAGGCGTCGGTGTCGTGGTAGTTCATGTTGCGCACCGCCTTGCCGTCGCGCACGGTCCACACCCAGGCGGCCGGCGCGTCCAGGACCCGGCCCGCCTTGGTCTTGCCGACTGCACGGCCCTCGACGGTGACGACGTCCCCCGCGTCGTGGAACCGATCGGGGACGACCGCGAACTCGTCGAAGTGCGCCATCACCATGCCGAACACCCTGTCGGCCACCGCTGCCGGCCCGCGGTGCGTCCCGCGGTGGGGCAGGTACTCCTGCCCGGCCTCGACCCACTCGACGTCCGCGTCCAGCGCCGCGAGGACGCTCGGGATGTCGCCCTTGGCGAAGTTCTCGTAGATGCCGCGGACCACCGCGACGTTCTCGGCGGACATGTCGCCTCCCCAGCTGCCGATGTCGAATCGTCCGAGACTGTAAAGTGGCTTGCGCATTATTGTCAAGGAGGTTGCGCATGTCCGCCAAGATGCCGTGGCTGGAGGACCCGGAAGCGCTCCGTGACTTCCGGGACGCCTCGCTGTACCGGCTGCTGCTGCGCTCCTCCCGCGCCGAGACCACCACGACCCTCGAGCTGCTCGCAGAGCGCGGGTACCGCAACCTGACGCTGGCCTATACCAACGTGCTGGCCAACCTCGACACCGACGGGACGACCATCTCCGCGCTGGCCCGACGGGCCGGCGTCACGCGGCAGGCGGCCAGCCAGCTCGTCGCCGAGATCGAACGCGCTGGCTACGTCACCCGACGACCGGACCCCGCGGACGGCCGCGCCGTGCTCGTGAAGCAGACCGCGAAGGGCCGAGCACTACTCAAGGCCGCGCTCGAGGTGGTCGTCGAGCTGGAGGCGCAGTACGAGCGGATCCTCGGCGCCGAGGACCTGGCCACGCTGAAGGACCTGCTGCGGCGGCTGCTGGAGCGGATCGACCCCGAGGGAGCGCTCGGCCGCGACTGACCAGACGACCTCGAGGGCTGCGTTGCAGCCCCCGCGAGGTTTCCGGGTTGCTGCTGCGTATCCCTGGCAGCGGCGTGCGCCGTGACGTTCGGGAGGAGCGGTAGGACCCACCCCGTTCGGCCGGCGCGGGAGATGCACAGCCGGTCGAGCACCTTTCCACCGCAGGCGCACGCCGCTCCCGACGAAGGGAGTGCGCCGCATGCGACGTCCGGCTCGGTGGTGTCCACTAGTCGTCCTCTGTCTGTCCCTGGGTGCGGTCGTCGTCGTTGGCGAGCGCGCGCCGGTCCGCGCCTTCGGCCTGCGGGACGGCGTTCGGCTCAACTCGCACGAGGCGCGGCTGGTCGACCTGGTCAACCGAGCCCGCGCCGACCGGGGCCTGGTGCGGCTGAAGGTCGTCGCGGCGGCGACTGACGTGGCTCGGCCATGGAGTGTTCGGCTCGCCTCGGCCGGAAGCCTGAGCCACAACCCCCAGCTGCGGCCGCATCTGAGTGCGCGCGGCTGCGGAGCACCACGCCTGGTGGGCGAGAACGTCGCGTACAACGCGACGAGCGCCGACGAGATGTTCCAGATGTACATGGACTCACCCGGCCACCGGGCAAACATTCTCGAGCCGACGTACCGGGTTGTCGGGATGGCCAGCGTCGAGCGCAACACCGCCGGGTTCCGCTACGTCTACAACACGCAGGTGTTCGCGTCGTCGTGCGCGTCGTACCCGGACACCCGCGAGCCGGCACATGGCATGTTCGGCGAACGTCGCAGGTTCGACCGACGCGTCGACTACGTCACGGGCGAGGACGGCAAGGAGTCGCGCGCGATTGCGGTCACCACCGGCACCGGGCTGAAGGTCAGCAGCTACACCGTGGACGGTGTCGGTCCCGGCGACGGAGCGCTGCGGATGACATTCACGGCCGTCAGCCTCGGGCCGAACGGCACCGTCGACCTGGTGCTCAAGGATGCACTGGACTTCTCGACCGTGCGTGGGCTGACCCTGGCGATGAGCGCGTCGACCACGCTGCCGGTGCGCATCCAGATCGACGAGTCGTGGGGGCCCGCCTTCGACCTGGGTGAAGTCCTCGTCCGCCCCGGCGCGCCGCAGGTGAGTACGCGCTGGCTGCCGGACTCCGCGCGACGCTACGTGAACCACATCCGTCTGAAGGTGGGCGCGACAGCCCTCGGCGGGTTGCTCAACGCGCAGAGCGCCACGCTGGCCCTCTACCGGATCACGCTGGAGGTGTAGGGGCCCGAGAGGCCGGTCGGGTGATCGTGACCCGATCCTCGCCCGGGAGCCAGTACGAGCCTTCCGGCAGGGCCAGCCATTCCTGCTCCGCGATGAGGTCCCGCAGGGCCCCGAGGAACGCAGCCAGCGATGCGCTGGCGTTGGCCGTGCGCCAGAGGGCGTAGAACGGGTAGATCGGCACGGGATCGACGAGTGGCCGGCGCACGATCCGCCGGTCGAGGATCGGGATCACCGTGGTGAACAGCCGCGGTAACCCGGAGAGAACTACGGCGTCGATGGCCGCAGCCGTTCCACTGCCCCGGCGCCGCAACGGCGGCGGGAAGTCCAGCTCGGCGAGGAACGTCTCCTGCCAGCGCGCCCAGTCCGTGGGTCCCGGCGCACCGTGCATGAGCAGCTGGTGCCGACGAGCCTCGGCGACGGTGACCTTCTCCCGTGCCGCCAGTGGATGTGTGGCCGGCAGCATCAAGCAGATGCGTTCGTAGCGCATCAGCTCGCGCGTCATGCCCCGCGGCAGGGACCGGTGCGGGGAGCCGAACACGATGTCGAGCTCGCCGGCGGCCGCCCTCGCCACGCTGTCCACGCCCATGCTCTGGTGGATCTCGACGGGCACGTCGGGATGTCGCACCTGGAAGTCCCGCACGGCCAGGCTCGGCGTCGCGCCATCGATGACCACGTCGACGCGAAGCGGTGGGGCACCCCACCGGAAACCACGGATCTCGGTGACCAGTGCGTCTCCGGCGAGCATCAGCTCGCGACCACGCGCGACGAACCGCTCGCCGGGCGGCGTGACCTCCACGTGGCGACGGTCCCGGACGAAGAGCGGGACGCCGAGTACCCGCTCGAGGCGCTGTATCTGCGCGGAGAGAGTCTGCTGCGCGATGCCCAGCCGGTCGGCCGCCCGGCCGAAGTGCAGCTCGTCGGCCAGCACGACGGCGTACCGGACCAGGCGCAGGTCGAGATCCACGGGCTGACAGCAGTTCTCTGTCACAGGCACGACGGCGCTTGTTTGATCGATGAGCCAACACGGCGCACAGTGCACACCCAGGGTTCGTGAACGGCCGGTGCCCCTGGTCGTTCGGGAGGGGGGGTCATGTCAGCCTCTCCGGATGTCGGTCCCGAAGGCCCCGACCTGCGCGAACGCTGGATGGTCGTGCTTCCGTACCGGGACCGGCTGTTGCGCGTAGCCCGCCGGCAGGCGCTCAACGCGGAGGACGCCGAGGACTGCGTGCAGGAGGCGCTGCTGCGGGCGGTTGCGGTCGAGCCGTTCGATGCGACACGGATCGAGGGTTGGCTGGTGACCGTGGTGCGGCGGCTCGCGGTGGACCAGCATCGTGACCGCACCCGTTGCCGACGAGCCGGCACCCGCGCTGCGATGCGGGAGCTGCCGGAGCCCGCCCCGGACGAGGTCGTCCTCGACGCAGCCGAGGCGAACTGGCTCCGGGAACACGTGGCAGGTCTGGCCGGCCGTGAGCGCGACGTGCTGGTGCACCGCGCGGCCGGCATGAGCCCGACGGAGGCCGCGCGCGCTCTCGGCGTCTCCGACAAGGCGGCGAACTCGGCGTACACCCGCGCCCGACACCACCTACAGGTGGTCTGGCGCGCGACGCTCGCGTGGCTGGGGCTCACGCGGTTGTCGCGTCCCGGCCGGGCCGGCGGGATGGTCGCCGTGCCGGCGGCCCTCTTGGTGACTGCGCTGGTGGCTGTCAGTCCCCTCGATCTGCCTGGGGACCACCGGCCGTCCCGCCCCCGTGTGGTGGAGCCTGAGGCGATGGTTCGTGAGGCCGTTCCTCCCGGCACCGGCAAAGTCGGGTCTGGTCCGTCGTCGGGAGCTGCTGCGAACCCTGGCTCTCGGCGCAGGGCTGGGGCGGAGCGACAGATCGTGACCGTCGAAGCCGGTGACCGCGACGTGGTCGCTGTGCGAGTCGAAGAGACACGCAAGCACGAGGAGGAGAGCTTTCTCGACACGGTCAACCGGTGCCTGCGCAACGGTCTGGAGATCAGCGAGCAGCGCACCGGCTGCGCCGAGGACCCGGAGTAGGCAGGCGCCCTCCTACGCGACACCGAGCACCTGCGGGTGACCGAGCAGGTAGCCCTGGCCGAGCTCCACGCCGAGCTGCCGGAGCGTCATGAGCTCCTTGTCGTCTTCGATGCCCTCCGCAAGCAGGATCGTCCCGGTCTCCCGTGAGAAGTGCGCGACACCCGCGACGAGTGCCCGGCGGGTCGGGTCTTCGTCGATCCCCGCGACCCAGCCGCGGTCGAGCTTGATGAATGCCGGGCTCAGGGCCAGGACGTGGCTGAAGCTCGAGTAGCCCGCGCCCGCGTCGTCGATGGCGAGGCGCACGTGGGCGCCGGCCGCGGCCACCGCGTCGAGCAAGCGCGGGTAGTCGTCGATGCGTTCCTGCTCCGTGATCTCGATGACCACCTCGCGGTCCGCGCGGGCGAGCCTCCGCGCGAGGTCGGGGGTCTCGACGACCGTGCTCGGTGAGAGGTTGAGACTGAGCCACCCGGTGCCGGGCAGGGCGGTGGCTGCGTCGAGGGCGATCTCGACGGCGGCGAGCTCGAGCTCCGCCCCGCGGTCCACGCGCCGCGCGTCGGCGAAGACCTCGATCGGCGAGCGCCCCTCAGGGAACCGGGAGAGCGCCTCGTAGCCCACCGTCGCCAGCGTCTCGAGGTCGACGACGCGCTGGAAGGCCGCCGTGAAGGTGCGGCGGGCGAGGAGCGGCTCGAGGTAGTCGGTCGCTGCGGCGACCGAGGCGAGTTCCTCGAACGCCGAGCCGAGCGCGTCGACCGCGTGGGCCCCGAACTCGATCGCGACGGACAGGGCTCGCCCCGTGCCACCCGTGGCTTCGTCGGTGCCGCCGACCGCGCGGACGGCGAGGAGGCCGACCACGACGCCCGAACGCCGCAAGGGGGCGATGGCGACGTCACCCCTGTCGGGGCCGATCGCGTGCGGTACGAGTCCTTGGAGGGGGTTGTCGCCGGACTCGACCACCGCCGGCCCGGCGGCGGCCAGCGCCCGGAGCTGCCGTGCGCTGCGTAGTGACAGCGGCCGGCCGACGACGGGGCCGTCGTACGGCTGCCCGGCGTGGGCCAGCAGGGTGACGTCGCCGGATGGCAGGAACGCGAGGACGGCGACGTGCGTGACGCCGGCGAGCATCGTCAGCTCGCGGCAGAGCAGCTGCGACGCCCACTCGACGGGTGCCTGGGGGGAGATCCGGGCCAGCGCGTGGGCGATGGCGACGCGCTGCGCCGTCTCCGCCTCGAGCACGGCGAGCCAGGTCTGCCGGCCGCGCAGGTGCGAGCGGACGCGCGCCACCAGCTCCTCCGGCTCGAACGGCTTGCTGATGTAGTCGTCCGCGCCGGCTTCGAGGCCGCCGACCCGGTCGGCCACGGAGTCCAGCCCGGTGAGCATGACGATCGGCAGCGCGGCGGTCAGCGGATCCGCCCGGAGCGTGAGCAGCAGGTCGCGTCCGGACATGCCAGGCAGGCGCTCGTCGAGCACCACGAGCGACACGGCTCGGGTGGCGATGACGGCGAGGGCCGTCTCCGCGTCCTCCGCGGCGAGGGCGGGCAGGCCCTCGTCGCTGAGCAGCCGGCAGACCAGCTCGCGGACGGAGCGGTCGTCATCGACGACCAGGACGGGTTCTTGCTGCATGCACGTATACGCACGCCGGCCGTCCAGACCTCAGAAATTTCTTCCGAGGTCTGAGGTAGCTGCCCGCGTATACGCGGTATGAGAACACTCCTGTGTGCCGCGGCAGCCGCGGCGATCGCCCTGGTGCCCGCTCTGCCGGTCCACGCGGCGGAGTACTGCACCACTCCCACCGTCTGGATCGGCGGGCAGCCGTACGGACCCAACGGTGAGGTCTGCATCCCAGGGCCGTAGTCTCCGGTGCGTGGTCTGGGAACCTGAGCTCGAAGAGCTGCGCCGCCGCGCCGAGCTGGCGGAACGCATGGGCGCACCCGACCGGGTGCAGCGCCAGCGCGACAGCGGCAAGCTCACCGTGCGTGAACGCCTGGCCGTGCTGCTCGACACGGGCTCCTTCCGCGAGGTCGGCGGCTTGACGGGTACGGCGGAGCGCGGCGAGGACGGTGAGCTGGTCGACTTCCGCGCCGCGCACTTCCTCTGCGGCACGGGACTCGTCGATGGCCGCAAGGTGGTCGTCGCGGCGGACGACTTCACCGTGCGTGGCGGCGCGGCAGACCTGGCCAGCATGGCCAAGCAGATCCACTCCGAGCGCACCGCGAACACGATGCGCCTGCCGATGGTCCGCCTGCTCGACGGGCAGAGCGGCGGCGGGAGCGTGCAGCTGCTCGAGGACTTCGGAGCGACGTACGTCCCGGCCAACCCGGCGTGGGACCACGTCGTCGACAACCTGTCCGTCGTGCCGGTGGTCGCTGCCGGCCTGGGGCCGATCGCCGGACTGGGAGCTGCCCGGCTCGCGGCCTCGCACCTCGCCGTCATGGTGGACGGGCTCGCTCAGCTGTTCGTGGCCGGCCCGCCGGTGGTGCGGCTCGGGGTCGGCGAGGACCTCACGAAGGACGAGCTCGGCGGCCGGGCGGTGCACGACCGCAGCGGTGCGGTGGACCTCTGGGTGGACAGCGAGACGGCGGCGTTCGAGGCGATCCGGCGCTTCCTGTCCTACCTGCCGTCGAGCGTCGACACGCTCCCGCCGCTGGTGCTGACCGAGGACGTCGCCGAGCGAGCGGACGACTGGCTGCTTTCCGCCGTGCCGCGCAACCGTCGGCAGCCGTACCCGGTGCGCCGGATCCTCGATGCGGTCTTCGACACCGGCTCGGTCTTCGAGCACTGCCGCTACGGCGGTGCGACCGTGACGGCGCTCGCACGGCTCGACGGCCATCCGGTCGGCGTCCTCGCCGGCGACCCGCTCGTCGGCGGTGGCGGGATGACCGCGCTCGGCGCCGACGCGATGACCCGCCTGGTCGACCTCTGCCAGACCTTCCACCTGCCGCTCGTCGTGCTGACCGACCAGCCGGGCATCGCGATCGGCCGCGAGCACGAGCGGCGCGGCACGATCCGGCACGCCGTGCGCGCCGTCGCGGCGGCGTACCAGGCGACCGTGCCGACGGCCGAGGTGATCCTGCGTCGGGTCTTCGGGGTCGGCGGCGCCGGCATGACCAACCGGCACCGGCACGTGACCCGCTGGGCCTGGCCCTCGGCCGATTGGGGCTCGGTACCGGTCGAGGGCGGCCTGGAGGCGGCGTACCGGCGGGAGCTGGAGGCGGCGGAGGACCCGGCGGCGCTGCGCGAGGAGATCCGCGGCCGGCTCGACGCCGTCCGTTCGCCGTTCCGCACCGCCGAGCGCTTCGGCATCGAGGAGGTCATCGACCCGCGGGAGACGAGGGCACGCCTGGTCGGCTGGGTGCACGACGCCTACGCCCTGCTGCCGGTCCAGCTCGGCCGGCCGTCGTTCGGGACACGGCCCTAGTCGGCTAGCCGGGCAGCTCGGAGCCGACCTTGTCGGCGTTCGCGCCGGCCCAGTCGCCGACCCGGCTCCGCTTCGCCCACGCGCGCAGGTCCGTGACGTCGAGCACCGGTCGTGGCCGGTCGGGCCGGTCCATCCGGAGCACGGCGGCGGAGAAGCTGCGCGCCGAGAAGTGGTTCGCGCTGTGGGGAGATTCGGGTGTCGCGACCGGACCGCCGAGCAGGGCCACGAGCCCGCGGTGGCGATGGACCGCGTAGCGCGGGACGAACCGGTCCATCCACGCGACGGTGTAGTACGCCGCCAGCGCGGGCCCGTAGCGCGTGGAAGGCCCGTGGTACGGCACGTGCGAGAAGTCCAGGTGCGTCGCGCCGCGGATGACCACCACCTGTGCGTCGAGGCCGGCCGCGCGCCAGACCCGGAACGTCTCCAGCGTCTCCGCCGGGTCCGGCGCCTGCGGCGCGGGCGTGGGCGAGAGGAAGTAGCCGTCCGCGCGGAGGTCCAGGCCGGGCACCACCGGCTTCACGGACGAGCTGAGCGTGTCCCATCCGACCACCGCGCGGATCGGGAAGGACTGCCCGGCGCAGGCCGGCTCCGTGCGCCACACCGTGCCGCGGTCGCTGCACTGCTGGACGACGCTCACGGCGCGGGCGCCGAGCGAGTGCCGGCGATGCCCATCGTCGAGCGGTCCAGCTTCTCGTGGCCGGGGTTCACCCAGTCGAGCTCCTCGCCCCGCGCCGCCGCGCGGGCGGCCAGCACGTCGGCCGCGCTCCAGCCCACGGGCACGTACGGCGTGTGCGGTGTGGAGCGGAAGAACCGGATCGCGGCGATCGTGCCGTCGACGAAGTTCGCCTCCTGCTGGAAGGGCACGCCGTCGCCGGTGGGCGCCGGCGACCCAGCCGTGTGCCCGAACGTCTCCGACTGGCCCTGCCCTTGAGCGTCGAAGGTCATGACCTGGTAGCCCGCGAGCACGAGCGCCTGCGCGGCCCACCAGTACATCTGGTCGGTGCCCTGGATCGAGCCGGGTGTGATGACGACGCCGGGCCGGCGGCCGGCGTCGTACCCCCAGACGTGGCCCTGCAGCTTGGCGCCGGTACGGGCGAGGAAGTGCACCCGCCGCGGTGTCATCGCGAAGTAGATCTCCGGGTCGCCGGTGGCGCCGTAGGTCGCGACGTAGTGGGAGAACCCGGCGTAGACGCGGCCGTACCTCAGGTCGTTGATCTGCTGCGCAGCGGCCCGCAGCATCGAGTCGCCGGCCGCGCCCACGAAGGCCGGCGTGTACGTCGGCGACGTCGCCTGCGCGATCTGCGACCCGCGCGCGCGGAAGTAGTTGTCGAGGTCGTGCTGCAGGTACTCGGGGTTGGTGTAGTCGTTCGGCACCGGGGCCGCGTCGGCCCGGACCGAGGTCAGGACCAGCACCGCGAGGACGACGGCCCCGAGGCGGCGTCTCACAGTGCGACCAGCTGGCCCTTCATCCCGGGGTGCAGCGAGCAGTAGAAGTTGTACGTCGTGCCGGGTTTGGTGTTCTCGAGCCCGAGGACGGGCGTGCTGCCCGTGAGGCCCTGCAGCGAGGTCCAGAACACCGGGCACTCGCCCTTCGGGAAGTTCTTGCACCAGGGCTGCGTCCCCGGACCGGCCACGCCGTCGACGCCCGGGTCCTGGATCACGTCGTGGCTGACGATGTCGACGTTCGTGTAGCTGAGCTCGGTGCCGGCGGAGTAGGTGACCGCCGGCGTGAGGTAGCCGTAGAACTGCGCCATCGGTCCGGACACGACGCCGGCGCTGGCCGGCAGGCTCGGCCCACCACCTGGCCCGCCCGGTCCGCCACCGGGCGCACCGAGGCCGGGCTTGAAGGCGACGACGTAGCCGTTGTCCAGCGCGGTCATGCCGACCGCGGCGTACACGGTGTTGCGCGCGATCGCGACGCCACCCCACGACAGCATCGGGTCGGAGTTCATGTCGCTGCCGAGCTTCATCGGCCGGTGCAGCAGGGGAGCGCCGGTGGCGACGTCGTAGGCGTCGAGGAAGCCCTTGAGGTCGGTCGTGTACGCGACGCCGTTGGCGACGCTGACCGGGTTGCCCCAGTGCGCACCGTCGAGGACCGGAGAGAACCAGTTCTGCAGACCGCTGTTCGCGTCGAGCGACCACAGGTAGCCCGCGGGGACGACCGGCCCGACGACGTCGGTCCCGTTGTACGCCGTCGACCCGACGATGCCGCCGACAGCGCTCGGCGGCCCGACGAGCGTCGTGCGCACCGGTGCCATCGTCTTCGCATCCATCACGTGGTAGATGCCGGACTTCTGGCCGGCGCCGACCAGGGTGCGACCGCTCGCGTCCTTGAACAGGTTCGGCGCCGCGCCGAAGTCCATGTCCAGGTCCGCGCACCCCCCGAGTCCCTGCGGGTAGTACGGCGCGGGGTTGCCCGGGATGTCGGCGAGGCAGGGGAGGTCGGACACGGCCGGGAAGTACTCGTCGACGGTCCCCTTGTACGACGCGACGATCTGGCCGAACGTCCGGCTCTTGCGGTTGAGGTCGATCTTGAGGATCGAGTTCGTGTTCTTGTGCTCAGCCTGCGGGCGGAACGGGTTGCCCGCCCCGACGTACGCCGACCGGGTCGCGGGGTCGATGGCCGGGGTCGACCAGATCGCGCCGCCGGCGAAGAAGTCCTTGGGGTTCTCCTGGTTGGGGTCCGGGGCGTGCACGGTCCAGGTCTTGCGCAGCACCTTCCCCGTCTTGGCGTCGATGAGCATGAAGCCGCCCTGGAAGGCGTAGCGGTCGCCCTCGTCGCCCAGCTCGGCGGAGCCGGCCGACCACCCCATGAACAGGATGCCGTCGTGCACCATCGGCGAGCCGTAGACGTCGCTGCCGGCCTGCTTGTCCAGCACGGTGACCCACAGCTGCTTGCCGGTGCGCTGGTCGAGCGCGGTGACGTACGGCGAGGAGATGCGCGACACGGCGACGTAGACCTTGCCGGCGAAGACGCCGACCGAGGCGTTGGCGCCGCCGTCGTCCTTGAGCTTGGTCGTCCACACCTTCTCGCCGGTGTCGGCGTTGATCGCGAAGACGAAACCGCGGTTGGACGCCATGAAGACGCAGCCGTCGGCGATGGTCGGGGTGCCCGTGAAGTCGCCGGTGCCGCCACCCTCGGCGGCGGAGAACGACCAGACGGGTGCGAGCGTCGGCGCCTGCGTGACGCCGATCGTCTTCTCCTGGTCCTGATGGCGCGTGTTGGACAGGTCGTGGCCGTACATGCGCCAGTCACCCCCGGGGTGCGCCGCAGGAGCGCACTTCGGGGCG